>NZ_JANIFC010000005.1:0-395205 GCF_024518615.1 Mesorhizobium sp. SEMIA396 | reverse complement strand
CCTTGCCGGTCTTGGAGATGGCAATGCCGTTGGGATTGACCAGGAACACCTGGCCATTGGCGTTGAGCTGGCCCGATATGGTCGATTTAGTGCCACCGGTGACGCGGTTCAGCATCGTTGCCGAGGACGATGGCTGGTCGATAGTGACTGTTGCGCCGGCGCCGATGGAAAAACTCTGCCAGTTGACGATCGCCGAACTGGTCGACTGCTTGATGGTCAGTTGCGACGACGATGGATTGGCGATGGTGACACCGCCGGACGCCACGCTGCCGCCTGTTGGCAGTTCCTGTGCTCGCGCCGACGTGAAGCCGACAAGTGCCGTCGACGTCAAAAGCAGCGCCATCAACGGCGCGCCGGTGCGGTTAAGGTGCCGCCGTGAGAGGTGGGCTTTGCGCTTCATGGTGATCTCTCTAGAACTGGACGGCGCCGCTGAGCGAAAAGCGATCGCTTGTCGGCAGGTGATCGTCGCGATGCTGGCGGCCCCATTCCAGCGTCAGGCTGGCGTTGGTCGCGTCACCCGCCAGCGCGGTGCCGACCTTAAGGCCAAGCCCGTATGACGCGCCGACGATGTTGGCCGTCTCGAGCGCGGTCGGCATTTCGAGATGCACCTGGCCGACAGCGCCGAACACGTAGGGAGACAACGAAACGATGCCGCCGGTGAACGGGACGTACCAGGGTGAGGACAGCTCGCCGCGCAGCACATAGCCGGAATCGCCCTGCAGCGCGCCGGCGTCGAAGCTCGACAGGCCGTTCGCGCCGACCAGCCCGATCTGTTCGGACTGCAGCAGCGGCTTGCCAAACGAGGTCTGCGCGCGGGCGTAGAGATCGAGGCCGAGATGGGCGGAAAGCGGCTGGCTGTAGCTGGCCGAGATCTCCAGCTTCTGGAAAGCGGCGTCGGCGCCCTGGCGCGACAGCGGCAGCAGCGGCGTCGCATCGGCGGCCGAGCGCGCGCCGAGCCCATCGATACCAAAAGAGGCAACGACGTTGCCGATGAAGACGCCGCCAAGCGGTGTGAACCAGGTGCCATCGAGACCGAGCCGGGCAATGCGCAATCGGTCCTCGGCGATCGGCAGCGAAATCGGCGTCACCGCGTCGAGCGTGTCGTTTTGCACGTCGAATGACAGTTCGGTGCTGATCGTAAGCGCGCGGCTGCGTATCCAGGGATAGCGAAGCCGCGCCGAATAACGCTCGAAAGCGCTGCCGAAGCCGAGCGTGCCGGGCTCGGCTGTCGGATTGGCCTGCGTGCGGCTGGCTTCCAGGTTGAGCGTCAGCCCGTCATAGCCGATCGGCACGACGATGCCGGCGGCATAGTTGCGATTGCGTGGGCCATCCGTGAACAGGCCGCTCTCGCCGCCATCGGGGTAGCCGCCGGCCCTGACATAGACGAGTTCGCCGAGGCCGAGCAATGAGTTGAAATCGACGCCGATGCCCGTAGACCAGCGCTGCAACGATGGCGATAGCGAGTTGTCCCCGGTCATTTGGCCGCCGATCGGGCGATATTTGCCGTCGATGACCAGCACGCTTGCGCCTTTGGCCGAGCCTGCCTGCAAGGTCGAGCGCAGCCGGGCGCCGGGCGTATCGCCAGCCAGCAGCAGCTTGCGTTCGATCGCCGACAGCTTGATGCTTTTCTGTCCAACGAGCGGCGCCAGCGTTGCCTCGACCCGCCCGCGTATGCGCTCGGGCAGATTGCTGGTGTCGATCCGTTCGAGAAAGCCATCGACGACGACCAGCCGGAGTCTTGCGCCGTCGTTGAGCTTCTGCGCCGGCAGCACCACCCGCACCAGCGCATAGCCGGCCCATCCATATTCGGTTTCGAGTTTTCGCGCCGCGGCAAAGATTTCCGCCGCCGTCACCGTGCGGTGCGCAAGGCCGGCAACGATCTTGCGTGTTGCGTCAGCCATGTCGGGCAAGCCGCCTTCGACGCTGACATCCCCGAGCTTGACCTTGAGCTTCCCGGCACCCGCCGGCGCTTCGAGGCCCACACCTTCGGGAATGGAAACACCTGCCGTGTTGGCTGCCGGCGGCGGCCGAAAGCTGGGCGGCGTGATCTGGCTGGCTGTCTGCGCGAATGCGCCGGCTTGAAGCCACAGGCACGCCGAGGCAACAAGCAGGATCAACCATCCCCCACGGGCTGCCAGCTCACCGAAAACTGGGTGACAGTCGTTATCCCTGCCAACCGCGATCTTGCTTGTATACTTCACTCAATCACTCGTCCTTCGAGGTAGAGTTCGGCAAAGCTTCGCCACCGCGCGAGATTTCATCGCTCGTTAATTGGCTTCTGCTTTCGAACTCATTTCCGGGAAGGCGTGCCCCCGCCGCTCGGATGTCGCGGAAACTATGCCGCGCTCTGGTGAACGTCAATTCAACGGGCGGCCGTCCGGCTGACTATTATTGGGAGGGGTTTTCCAAAGCGTAGCAACCGGTTAGCGGACCCCACCATGAACCGGTCGTGGCCTGCCCCATGTTCGGGTTGGGCTTGCTCTTCGCATTCGGTGCCTCTGGACACAGCTGTCGAAGGCTGGAAAATGTGGACGCGACTCCGCTGTTGGAGTTAACTCGGAACATGAGGAGGATGGCGCTGAATCTGGAAGACATTGCCGGCCATCCGGCCCTGCATCGCTGTGTCCAGGCACAGTCGTTGGCGCTGATCGACATCTATGAAACGAGCCCGCGACTGGCTTCCATTTTCGCCACGCAGCAGCGTTGGCTGATGGGTCATGTCGGCCTTGCCATGCATTTCAGGCGCGATCCGCACGACCGCCGCAAGGAGCTGACGGTATCGCGTTTCATCGAGTTCGTACACCAGCACGCGGTGGCCAGCCGCAACACGGCGGACGCTTTCATCAAGGAGATGCTGCACTATCATGTCGCCGAGTATGTTTCGGGTGGCGACGGGCGCACGCACCCCTTGCAGCCAACGGCGGCAACCGTGCAGACTTTCACCGGCTGGGTCCTTGCTCATCTGCAGACGCTGGATCATCTCGATGGTGCCGACCGGCTGGCCAGGTTCCTTGAGCGGCCCGACATGGTTGCCAGGCTGCAGCCTCTGGTCGCGGACGGCCTGCTTGCCTCCAAGCCGGTGCGTGAGCCCAACCAGACCTTTTCGCTGTTCATCTGGCTCAACAATGGCGGCATTGTCATGGACTGGCTGATGTCGGGCATCGACCCCGATCATGCCGGCCTGGACCGGATTCCGACCAGCGTGGTTTCGATCGGAGATTTCGCCAGATGGCTCAAGCTGTCGCGGACCCACCTCGCCCGCAAGCTGCGCGCTGCCGAGGAACTCGGCAGCATCGGCTGGCTCGGCCAGCGCGGCCATTCGGTGATGTGGGTGTCGAACACCTTCTACCAGGAGTACATGACCGTCCAGGCCGCCAAGCTGGCCATTGTCGATGCGGCATTCGCCGCCTGTTTTCCAGTCCCGGAAGACCGCTGAGGGTCGGCGCGATCGACATCTGCCCGGACCGAGAACATTGTCTCCTGGCGATCATAACCTGTTATAGACAGGGCGCGTCTGGACACGGGCCGTGAAGGCTGAGAATGTGATCTGCGTCTTCGTGGCCGTAAGGCTGGATCGGAGCATGGGGGGAATGACGCAGACCTTTGACCATATTGCCGGTCACCCGGCATTGCATCGCTGTGTCCGTGCCCAGGCGCAGGCGATGATCCAGGCCTATGGGATGAACCCGAGGCTCGCCTCGATATTTGCCACCCAGCAGCGCTGGTTGATGGCGCATATCGGCCTTGCCCTGCATTTCAGACGGGAGCCCGATGATTACCGCAAGCAGTTGACGGCGGCGCGTTTCATCGACGTCATCCGGGAGAATTCCGTCGCCAGCCGCAACACCGCCGACGCCTTCCTCAAGGAGATGCTGCATTACAATTTCATCGAGCACCTGCCGGCAACACAGGACGGCCGCATCCGCCCCATTCAGCCAACGGTGAACACGCTGGAGACGGTTGCCGGCTGGATGATGGCGCACCTGCACACGCTGGACAGTCTCAACGGTGCGAACCGTCTGGCGACGTTTCTGGAGCGGCCCGATGCTCTCGCCAGGGTGCAGCCGCTGGTGGCCGACGGCCTGATCTCCTCCAGCCCCGTGCGCGAGCCCAGGCAGACCTTTTCGCTGTTCACCTGGCTCAACAATGGCGGCGTCGTCATGGACTGGCTGATATCGGGCGTCGATCCCGACCATGCCGGCCTCGCTGAAATACCGACCGGCGTCGTCTCGATCGGCGATTTCGCCAAATGGCTCAAGCTGTCGCGAACCCACCTGGCACGCAAACTGCGGGATGCTGAAGACCTCGGCAGCGTTGGCTGGCTTGGCCAGCGCGGCAATTCGGTGATGTGGGTGTCGGGCGATTTCTACCGGGAATACATGACCGCCCAGGCCGTCAAGCTGGCTATCATCGATGCCGCGTTCGTCAAGGCCTTCGACTCGCCGGCAGGCAGCTGACCGGTGCGGCATCCCCGGTGCGGGGATGCCCAAGCCGGCGAGCCTTTCAGTCGATATCGAATGACACGCCCTGGGCGAGCGGCAGCGCCTTGGAATAGTTCACCGTGTTGGTGGCGCGCCGCATATAGGCCTTCCATGCGTCGGAGCCGCTCTCGCGGCCGCCCCCGGTTTCCTTTTCGCCGCCAAAGGCACCGCCGATCTCGGCGCCCGAGGTACCGATGTTGACATTGGCAATGCCGCAATCCGATCCGTCGACACCCAGGAAACGCTCGGATTCCTGCAGGTCTCGGGTGAAGATCGACGAGGACAGGCCTGCCCCCACGGCATTGTGCTCGTCGAGCACCGCGTCGAAGTCCGAATATTTCATCACGTAGAGGATCGGCGCGAAGGTCTCTTCCGTCACCGGTGACACCTGGCTTGGCATTTCGACCAGCGCCGGGTGCACGTAGTACGCATCCGGATGGCCGTTCTCGACCCGCGTGCCGCCGGTCACCTTGCCGCCATGGGCAGCGGCTTCCTTCAGCGCCTTCTGCATGGCGTCGAAGGCCGCCTTGTCGATCAGCGGCCCGACCAGCGAGGACGTCTCCAGCGGATTGCCGACAGACACACTCTCGTAGGCCTTCTTGAGGCGCGGAACCAAGGCGTCGTAGACGCTGTCATGCACGAACAGGCGCCGCAGCGTCGTGCAGCGCTGGCCGGCCGTGCCCATCGCTCCAAACGCAATCGCACGCAGCGCCATGTCGAGATCGGCGGTCGGGCAGACGATGCCGGCATTGTTGCCGCCGAGTTCCAGCACCGCGCGCGCAAAGCGCTTGGCCAGCCGCGGGCCGACGTCGCGGCCCATGCGGGTCGAGCCGGTTGCCGAAACCAGCGGCACTTTGGGGTGATCGACCAGGATCTCGCCGACGGCGCGGTCGCCGATCAGCACCGGCGCCAGGCCATCAGGTGCGTCCGCGCCGAAGCGCTCGACCGCACGCTTGAAGATAGCCTCGCAGGCAAGTGCGGTCAGCGGCGTCTTTTCCGACGGCTTCCACACCACTGCGTCGCCGCAGACCAGTGCCAGGGCGGCATTCCACGACCACACAGCCACCGGGAAGTTGAAGGCGGAAATGACGCCGACGACGCCGAGCGGATGCCAGGTTTCCATCATCCGATGGCCCGGGCGCTCGGTGGCGATGGTCAGGCCGTACAATTGCCGGGAGAGGCCTACGGCGAAATCGCAGATGTCGATCATCTCCTGCACTTCGCCGAGGCCCTCGGACGGGATCTTGCCGACCTCGATCGAGACCAGCCGGCCAAGCTCGGCCTTGTGCGTACGCAGCTCCTCGCCCAGCAGCCGCACCAGTTCGCCACGCCGCGGGCCTGGCACCATGCGCCAGGCTTGGAAGGCCTTGTGCGCGGCATCAATGATCTTAGCCGCTTCGGCCGGCGAGATCGTCCTCAGCGCCGCGATCTGCTCGCCCGTCACCGGGCTGCGCACGATCAGGTCGCCGCCGACAAGCGTCTCCTTGGCCACACCCAGTTTCGCCAGCAGTTCGGTCGTTTCCTTGCCTATCGTCATTCTTGTCCCTTTCAGATCCAGTCGCTCATAATGCATGTCGCCCAAAAGTGCCCCGCGGTTTTGGGACAACGACATGCACAAAAGGCATGCCGGTCAAAGCCTGGCGTCATGCTGCCCGCGTGCACAAAGGCACCTCAGGCACGATCATCGCGTGGCATTACTCGTTTCAAGGGAAAATCACCACCCCGGCATGGTCTAAGCCCAAACTGCACGATTGAGCCAGATGGGGCAGATGGCGCTCAGTTTGCCTTCTTGGCCGGTGGGCGTACCGCACCGTCCCTGATCAGCCGGTCGATATGCATGCGGATATGTGCCGCTTCCGCCGCCGTGTTAGCAAGCGCTATGGCGCGGTCGAAGGCGACGCGCGCCTCGTCCCCCCGGTCGAGTTGCATCAAGAGGCCCCCCTTGAGGCCGAAAAAATGGAAATAGCCGGAAAGCCGTTCTTCCAGCGGCTCGATCATGGCCAGCGCCTCTGCCGGTCCACGCACCTTCGAGACCGCGACAGCCCGGTTGAGCGTGACCACCGGCGACGGCTGCATCTGCTCCAGCAAGCGATAGAGCAGGTCGATCTCGTTCCAGTCGGTATCCTCCGCCTTTTCGGCCCGCGCGTGCAGTGCGGCAATCGCCGCTTGCACCTGGTAGGGGCCGGGCTTGCGATGGCGTAGCGCCTTGTCGACCAGCGCCAGCCCCTCATCGATCATCTTGCGGCTCCACAGGCTGCGATCCTGGTCTTCGAGCAGCACGATCTCGCCGCTCTCGTCGAAACGGGCCGGTGCGCGCGCATGCTGCAGAAGCAACAGCGCCGTCAGCCCCATGATCTCCGGCTCGGTCTGGAACAACCGCAGCAGGAGCCGTGCCAGCCGGATCGCCTCCTCGCACAGCGGTGCGCGGGCCGGCGCCTCGCCGCTGTTGGTCGAATAGCCCTCGTTGAAGACCAAGTAGACCATGGCGGCGACGGCGGCGAGGCGTTCCGACCGCTCGACCGCGCCCGGCGTCTCGAACGGCACGCCGGCGTCCGCAATGCGCGCCTTGGCGCGAGTGATGCGCTGCTCCATGGCGCTTTCGCCAACCAGGAAGGCGCGCGCGATCTGCTTGACCGTAAGACCGGAGACGATGCGCAGCGCCACCGCGATCTGCTGCGTTGCCGGCAGATCAGGATGGCAGCAGATGAACAGCAGCCGCAATATGTCGTCGCGGTAGTGCGCCCCGTCCAGCCGCTCGGCGATATCGCTCTCGGCGTCCTCCAGATCCGAAACCTGGTCTTCCTCCGGCATCGGCGCCTGCTTGGCGCGCTTGCGCACCGCATCGATGCCGCTGTTGCGGCCGACGAAGATCAGCCACGCCGCCGGGTCGCGCGGCGGCCCGTTCTGCGGCCAGTTCTTCAGCGCCCTGAGGCACGCGTCCTGGAAAGCTTCCTCCGCCGTATCGAGATCGCGGAAATAACGCAGCAGCGCACCCATCGCCTGCGGGCGGGCGGCGCTGATCGCGGAGCTGATCCAGGCCATTTCGGTCATGCGGAAACCTTGGCGGGATTGAAGATCGAGACCGGCCGGATCTCATAGGAGCCGCCGCTCGGGTTGACTTCGGAAAGCTCGCGGGCGAACTCCACCGCCTCGTCGAGATCGGCGCATTCGAGCGTGTAGAAGCCGAGGAACTGTTCCTTGGTCTCGGCGAACGGCCCGTCGATGACGACCGATTCGCCCTTGACCTTTCTCAGGGTCGTCGCGGCGGTCGTCGGCAGAAGCCGTGCCACCGGGCCGAGCCGACCAGCCTTGGCGTACTTGTCCTGAACGTCGAGGAGATTGGCCATGACCTCGTCGTCCTGTGCCTTGCTCCAGGAGCAGACGACATCTTCGGAGGCATAGCAGAGGATTGCGTAGAGCATGGCGGGTCCTTTTCTCTGTCAAAGGACGAAACAGTAAGACCGATCCCGACACGACGTCGATAAAAAAATCCAGATGTAGACGGATTTGGCCACGGCCAGCCGCGCCGGTCAGCTTTCTCCCAGTTTCAGCCATCGCAGCACGAGAGCTTCCTCGTCATCGAGACCATCGATGGAGCGTTTGCGTTTGTTGGCTTGTGCCATTTCATTCAGCAACCGCCCCTCGGACCACGCTTCGAAGACCCGCGGATGGATATAGCATTTGCGGCAGACGGCGCGCGTATTGCCCAGCCGCTCGGCAACCTTGTCGATGACGCTGTTCATCGCCCTGTTTCGCTGTGCCTGGCTTTGCGGCAGTTCCGTTTGGGCAAACAGCGACGCGGCGTGAATGGTGCCGCCCCAGGTGCGGAAATGCTTCGAACTGAAGGCGTCACCGACCGCCTCACGGATATAGCGGTTGACGTCCTCGGAGCGGACCGGCCGCCTGTTGCCGTCCTCATCGAGATACTGGAACAGCTTCTGGCCTGGCAGGTCCTGTGCGCCGCGCACAATCCTGGCGATGCGGCGGTCGACCAGCTTCAGCTTCCACTCCTTGCCCGACTTGCCCTTGAAGGCAAAGCGCAGGCTTGAACCGACAATATCCACATGCCGGTCGCGCAACGTGGTCAGCCCGAAACTCTTGTTGTCGCGGGCGTAGGCGGCATTGCCGACCCGGATCATCGTGTTATCGAGCAGCCAGACGACCGCGGCGACGACACGCTCGAACGGCAGGCCACGACGGCGCAGATCGCTGTCGATCCTGTGCCGCAGGTCCGGCAGGCTCTCGGCGAAAGCAACCAGGCTCGAATATTTGGCACCATCGCGCTCTTCGGCCCATTGCGGATGATAGCGATATTGCTTGCGTCCGCGCTGGTCCCTGCCGGTTGCCTGGATATGGCCGTCCGCGTCCGGCGAAATCCACACATCCGTCCAGGCCGGCGGAATGACGATCGCCTCGATGCGGGCCCTGGTAGTGTCCGAAACTGTCCCTCCGTCCGGCCCCTGGTAGGAAAACCCCTTGCCCGTCTTTAGCCGTCGGATACCGGGCTCGGCATCGCTGACATAGCTAAGCGACGCATGGTCGGCCGAGCTTTGTGCCCCGTTTTTGGGCGCACCATCTGGCGATACAGCGTCCTCGCCAGCCGGTCGGCTGGGCGACAATCCGGATTTTTGCAACATGTCGGCTCCACGCGAATTCCGTAGATAAGCCACTGGCCGACCGCTGGTTCCACCCGCCGTCCGAAAAGCGCCTCGCGCCGATATCGCGGTGGCTGGCGCCTACAGAGCGCCTTGCAGCTTGATCGGCGGCGCGGACAAACGCCGCCGCGCCGCGAGCTTGAACCTGTAGCGCAGGCAGCGCCAAGCTTCTGAGCGCCGCTTCGGCGCGGCCGCGGCTACCGCCAGGAAGCGCGCCGCGGTGCCCAGGTCGCCGCGCGCATAGTGGACCCGGGCGATCTTGAGGGCGACAAGCCCTTCCCTGGCCTTGAGCGCCGACAACGGGATGTTGCAGTCGGTGAGTGTGCGCAGTTCCCGGCGCCAGTCCAGAAAGCGCCGCACCGGGTTGAGGGCAAAGCGGTCATCGGAACGTACCGGCGAAACCTCATAGACCATGACAGGTTGCGAGACCATGGCGAGCGATGCCTTGCTCATCAGCCGTGCCCAGAACAGCGTGTCCTCGTCATAGGCCATTCCGATGGGGAACCGCGTCTCGCCGATCAGGGTCCGCGATGCCAGAACGCTGCCCACGGCGACCGAACGTATATCGCCTTTCACATAGGCCGAGGCATTTGCCAGGCACGCAGCCTGATAGCCGTTCGGCATCTTGATCTGCCGGTCCTGGCCGTTCACCCGTCGCCGGTAGGCACCCACGATCATGTCGGCCTCCGGCCGCTCCTGAGCCTTGCGGAGCAGTGCGCGCAACCCGCCCCGCAGATGCAGGTCGTCGGCATCGATCAGGTAGACCCAGGAATAGACCGCTTCGGCCAGCGCCACATTGCGGGCACCGCCTGCATCGCGGCATTTGGCCGACAGCACGCGCAGCGGCAACGAGAGTTGTGCCGCGGCCTCCCGCGCGATGGTTGCCGTGCCATCGGTCGACGCATCGTCGACCAGCAATATCTCGCCGATGATCTCGGCCTCGCTGCGTAGCGATGCCAGCGTTGCAGCAATGGTCGCCGCCGCGTTACAGGCAGGAATGACGACGCTGATTGCTCTCAATTACAAAACCTCGCGCCATGCGCTTGAGGATACAACTACCGTCACCCCGAAACGAATACAGACTAGCGGCCGCATCGGTATTTGAGAAGCAGTCTTGTCCATCCCGAATTGCGGCGCAAATACCGCTGCGTGTACGACCTGCTTCAGGCTCTTTCGAGCACGACCGGAATGACGTCGACAGCTTGCTCGCCAACCTGTCCCCCCGTGGTCTTGAGCACGCCGACGATCGGCGCCACGTCCGAATAGTCGCGGCCGTGGCCGACGGTGATATGGTCGTTGCTGGCCCGCATGCCGTTGGTCGGATCGAATTCCTGCCAGCCCGCATCGCGCCCGCACCAGACCTTGACCCAGGCATGCATGGCATCGGCGCCTTCCAGCCGGGGCTTGCCCTTCGGCGGGATGGTGCGCAAGAAGCCGCTGACATAGCCGGCCGGAATACCGAGCCCGCGCAGGCCGGCGATCATGATGTGTGAAAAGTCCTGGCAAACGCCGCGCTTCAACTTGAAGGCATCACTGGCCCGGGTCCGCACCGTTGTCGCTTCGCCGTCATAGGTGAAATCGCGATGGATGCGATTGCACAGGCTCACGGCCGTGCCGGCGGCGGAGCCGGCGATGCTGTCGCGTGCGTAAGCGGTGATCGCATCGTCGATGCCGGCATGGGTGCTGGCCGTCAGGAAGTGGTGCGGTGCATCAGGTGCCAGAGACCGCATCGCGGCGAGTTCTTGCCTCAGCCGGGCGATATCGGGCGACACGTCGAGCCCGGGCTCGGGCCGAGACACCGACACGCGGGCGCTCATCCTGATGTCGAGCGCGTCATGCGCGTCGCGAAAGGCGATCGAGGTGACGTTGTTGCCGAAGAAATCGGAAAAGTCGGAACGTTCGTTGGGTGCCGGCGCAAAGGACAGGGATGCGGCGATGACACGCTGCACGCCTGATATCGTCGACGGCAGTACGCGCACCTGATGACGACCGCCGCCGGCCGCCGCAGCGTAATCGTAATGCAGATGAAGCCTGATGTCGTAGAGCATGTTCTATTTTTCTGCCTTTGCGCAGGTTCTTGTCGCAAAACCCGTGCGACACTTTTGCGGAACCTGCTTAGCCGAAATAGGCTTTGGCGAGGCTGTTGTAGAGGCCGCCGATTTCATAGGCGAGGTCGTCCAGCGCCTTTGCCGTCATATCCGAAGGCTCCTTGATGGCGATCTGGGTGTTGAGCTGCAGGATTTCCTTCGCCGCCGGCGACATTTGTCCCTCCCCGCCGAGCGACGGCAACAGGCCGATTTCGGCCTTCAGCCTTTCGAGCTGGAACAGGATGGAGCGCGGATTGAGCGGATCGAGCGCCAGCAGGTCGATCACCGTGCGCCGACCGGCCTGCACCGGATATTGGCGGCGATGGGTCATCACGCTGTCGCCGATTTCCAGCATCATGTCCAGCGCGCCGTCCGGCGCCTTGGCGCTGGTCAGCCGCGACAGCGTGCGGGAGATCTGGATACCGCGCTCCAGCCGGCGGCCGATCTCGAGGAAGCGCCAACCGGCGAAGCGGTACATGTTCTCGTGCAGCAGGCCGGAAAAGCCGGCGAGCTTGCGCAGGATGACCGTCATCGCCCGGGTCGCGTCGTCGCCGGGCGCGACCGTCGTTGCGAACTGATGGATGGTTTTCGACAGGTCCTTCAGCGCCAGCCAGCCATCGGGCGAGAAGCGGTCGCGGATCTGCCCGGCGCTGTAGACCGCACTATCCAGCGTGCCGATCAGCCCTGACGGGATCGCCGTCTCCACATCGATGCCGAAAGGTTCGAGATAATCCCTGATGTCGGCGAGCAGCGGCATATCCGGGTCGGAGGTTTCGGCGAGCCGCACATGGTAGGCGCGCAGGATGCGCACCGTGTCTTCCGAGCGCTCGATATAGCGGCCGAGCCAGGTCAGGTTCTCCGCCGCGCGACTGGGCAGGCTGCCGGGCCTGGTGCGGCTGAAACTGTCGCCTTCTTGCGGCAGCAGCGTCTCGCGCTCCACCGGTTTGTCGCTGACAACCCAGACATCCGCCGCCTGGCCGCCACGCTGCATGGCGATCGCCGTCGGGTCGAGCGACAGGCCGATTCGGGCAAAACCGCCCGGCATCACCGTCCAGCCCTCCGGCGTTCGCGCCAGGTAGACGCGCAGGCTGGCTGGCCGCGGCTCCAGCCAGCCGCCGACATAGACGGGCGTCGTCGAAAGCGTCACCGCTTCCTGGCCGACGAAATCGCCGCCATCACGTTCAATGCGCGCCACCAGTTCCGCCCGCTCCCCGGCCGACAGAGCCGAGCCTAGCTTCGTTGAATCGTCGTCCTCGAAGGCAAGCCTCGTCGACAGCGCCGGCCCGATCACCATGCGATCGATGTTGGCCAGCACATGCGCGCGTTCGGTTGCTTGCCCGCACCACCATGTCGCGACGCTTGGCAGCAGCAATTCCTCGCCCCGCAAGGCCCGTGAAATCTTGGGCAGGAAGGCAAGCAGCGCGCGCGTCTCCATCAGGCCGGAGCCCAGCGCGTTGACGGTAGCAACCGCGCCCTGGCGGATCGCCTCGACCAGGCCCGGCGTGCCGATCTGCGAATCCGCGCGCAGTTCAAGCGGATCGGCGAAGGCGGCGTCGAGCCGCCGCCACAACACGCTGATCGGCATCAGGCCGGAAACTGTGCGCACCATCAGCCGGCTGCCGGAGACGGTCAAATCCTCGCCTTCGAGCAGCATGATGCCGAGGTAGCGGGCGATGTAGGCGTGCTCGTAATAAGTTTCGTTGAGCGGCCCCGGCGTCAGGATGGCGACGCGGCCGTCGGTTTCCTTGGCCATGCCGATCAGCGCGTCGCGAAAACGGCGGAAAAAGCCGGCAAGGCGGTGCACATGCATCTCGCCATAGATGTCGGACAGCGCGCGCGTGGTGGCGACGCGGTTTTCCAGTGCGAAACCGGCGCCGGACGGCGCCTGCGTGCGATCACCCAGCACCCACCATCGGCCATCAGGCCCGCGGCCGAGTTCGAAGGCGCAGAAATGCAGGAAGTGGCCGCCGGCCGGCCTGGTGCCGACGACAGGCCGCAAATATTCCGGGCTGGCGGCGATCAATCCCGCCGGCAGGATGCCTTTCTCGACCAGCCGGTTCGGCCCGTAGATATCGGCGATGGTTTCCTCGAACAGGTCGGCGCGCTGCACGAGGCCGGCGCTGATCGCCGCCCACTCGCTCTCCTCGATGAGAACCGGGACATGCGCCAGCGGCCATTCGCGCTCATTGGCACCGGCCTTGTCATAGACGCGGTAATAGACGCCGGCATCGCGCAGATACTGGTCGGCGCGGGCAAAGCGCTGGCCGAGCTTTTCAGCGCCAAGTTCCTCGAGCGCCTCGACAAAATGCTTCCAGGCCGGGCGAGGATTGCCTGACGCATCGACCATCTCGTCGACGACGCCGTCGATCGGCTGGTAGTGCTCCAGCAGGCTGTGGGTCTGCGGCTTGCCGCGTCCCCTCTTGTGATTCCCCTTTGCCATCGCTGATCAGAGTCTTGCCGGCCGCCGAAGGTCAAGGGTCATCGGGAAATCTTCCGCCGGTTGTTCTTCACGGATCACATAGGCGGATGGCGTATGACCGCGCGGTTCGAAGCGGGCGAGCCGCCGAGCTTCCGCCTCGTTGCCATTGACCGGAAAGGTGTCGTAATTGCGCCCGCCGGGATGGGCGACATGGTAGACGCAGCCGCCGACCGCACGTCCCGACCAGCGGTCATAGATGTCGAAGACCAGCGGCGTGTTGACCGGCAGCGCCGGATGCAGGCCCGATGCCGGCTGCCAGGCCTTGAAGCGGACGCCCGCCACCGCGACCTCTCTGTTGTCCGTCACCTTCATCGGCACGATACGGCCGTTGCAGACGATCGCGTGGCGCTCCGGATTCAACCCTTCGGTCTTGACCTGCAGCCGTTCGACCGAGGAATCGACGAAACGCACGGTGCCGCCGATCGCGCCTTGCTCGCCCATGACATGCCAGGGTTCGAGCGCCTGCCGCAGTTCCAGCTTGATGCCGGCATGCTGAACCTGACCGCAGAAGGGGAAGCGGAATTCGAGCTGGGCGTCGAACCATTCGGGCCTGAATTCGAAGCCGTTGAGCTTGAGGTCGTCGAGCACGTCGAGGAAATCGGCCCAGACATAATGCGGCAGCATGAAACGATCGTGCAGTGAGGTGCCCCAGCGCACGAAGCGGCCATCGAGCGGGCTCTTCCAGGCACGGGCAATGATCGCCCTGACAAGCAGTTGCTGCGCGAGGCTCATGCGTGCATTGGGCGGCATCTCGAAGCCGCGGAATTCGACCAGTCCCAGCCGACCGGTCGGTCCGTCCGGCGAAAACAGTTTGTCGATGCAGATTTCCGAACGATGCGTATTGCCGGTGACGTCGGTCAACAAATTGCGGAACAGCCGGTCGACCAGCCATGGCAAGGGTGCGTTGCCCCGGTCCGGATGCGGTACCTGCGCCATCGCGATCTCAAGCTCGTAGAGCGAGTCGTGACGCGCCTCGTCGAAGCGTGGCGCCTGGCTGGTCGGCCCGATGAACAGGCCGGAGAACAGATAGGACAGCGACGGATGGCGCTGCCATTGCAGCACCAGGCTCTTCAGCAGGTCCGGCCTTCGCAGGAAGGGGCTGTCATTGGGTGTCGCACCGCCGACCACGACATGGTTGCCGCCGCCGGTGCCGGTGTGGCGGCCGTCAATCATGAACTTGTCGGCGCCAAGCCGTGTCTGCCGCGCTTCCTCATAGATCGCCGTCGTCGTCGCCACGCAATCCTGCCAGTTGGAAGCAGGATGGATGTTGACCTCGATGACGCCGGGATCAGGCGCGACGCGGATGACGTTGAGGCGCGGATCGTGAGGCGGGCCGTAGCCCTCGATATGCACGGGAAGGCCGATCGCCTTCGCCGCGTTCTCGGCCGCAGCGACCAGTTCGAGATAGTCTTCCAGCGCCTCGACCGGCGGCATGAACACGCAAAGCCGCCCATCGCGCGGCTCGACCGAAAGCGCGGTGCGCACCGCGCCGCCGATCTCGGTGATCTCTTGTTCGACCCGGTCCTGCTGGCCGGTCGCAGCGGTGAACGATGCCGCTTGCTGGCGGCGCGCCATCTCGTCGGCGCCTTCCAGTTCAGCCGGAGCCGCCGAGGACAGGATGGCTTCACGCGTGGGCAGCGGTCCGCGTGGCAGCGACGGATCGACCGGCACGATGTAGGGGAATTGCTCCGGCGGCACATAGGGCAACGTGCCGAGTGGCAGGCGGTAGCCGACGGGTGAGTCGCCGGGTACCAGGAACAGCCGGCCGCGCCGCGTCTTCCATTTTTCCGAGCGCCAGCGCGGATCCGATGCCTGGCTATTCCAGCGCTGCACCGGCAGCACATAGCCGGACGGCTTGGTCAGCCCGCGTTCGAACACTTTCGCCATGCGGCTGCGTTCTTCCGGGTCCTCCAGCCTGGAGTTGGACGGATCGACATTGTCGGGCAGCTTGCCTTCCTTGAGCAGCCATTCGGCCGGATCCTCATAGGCTTCGCTGACCATGGTCTTGTCGATGCCGAGTTCGCCGGCAATCGCGGTGAGCAGGCTTTCGGCCTGCTTCGGGCCGATATCGGCCTCGCTCTTTTCGCGTGCGATCAGGGACGGATCGCTCCACACTGGCTGGCCGTCGGCACGCCAGTAGAGCGAAAAGGTCCAGCGCGGCAGGCTTTCGCCCGGATACCATTTGCCCTGGCCGTAGTGGAGAAAGCCGCCGGGCGCGAAGCGCTCGCGCAGTTTACGGATCAGTTCGTCCGCCTTTTCGCGCTTGGTGGGACCGACGGCGGCGGTGTTCCACTCGGCCGACTCGAAATCGTCGATCGACACGAAGGTCGGCTCGCCGCCCATGGTGAGCCGCACGTCCCCGGCCGCGAGAGCGGCATCGACCTTGTTGCCCAACGCATCGAGAGCCTGCCAGCTTTCGTCCGAGAACGGCTTGGTGATGCGCGGATGTTCGGCGATGCGGTCGACCCGCATCTCGAAGCCGAATTCGACATTGGCGAAGCTTGCCAAGCCGGAAATGGGAGCCGCGTTGCGGAAATGCGGCGTCGCCGCCAGCGGCACATGGCTTTCGCCGGTGAGCAGGCCAGAGGTCGGATCGAAGCCGATCCAGCCGGCGCCGGGAAGATACACCTCGCACCAGGCATGCAGATCGGTGAAGTCTATCGCCGTTCCCGGCGGACCGTCGAGTGCTACCAGATCGGGCTTCAGCTGGACCAGGTAGCCGGAAACGAAGCGCGCGGCGATGCCGAGGTTGCGTAGGATCTGCACCAGCAGCCAGCTCGAATCCCGGCACGACCCTTTTTTCGCGGCCAAGGTCTCTTCCGGCGAGAACACGCCGGTTTCCATCCGCACGATATAGGCGATCTCGCGCTGCAGCCGAGCATTGAGGTCGACGAGGAAATTGACGGTATTGGGAGCGCTGCGATCAATGGTGTTCAGCAGCGCCGACAGCAGCGGTCCCGCCGGTTCCGGCGTGCGATAGATGGCGAGATCGTCGCGGATTTCTTCCGGATACTCGAATGGAAACGCCTCGGCCGACGGCTCGACGAAGAAATCGAACGGATTGTAGACCGTCATGTCGGCGACGAGGTCGACCTCGATCTTCAACTCCGTCACCGGCTCCGGAAACACGAAGCGGGCTAGGAAGTTGCCGTAGGGGTCCTGCTGCAGATTGACGAAGTGGTTGGCCGGCTCGACCTTGAGCGAATGGCTCAGCACCTTGGTGCGGGAATGCGGCGCCGGCTGCAGCCTGATGATCTGGGGCCCGAGAACCACCGGCCGGTCGTACTTGTAGTGGGTCAGGTGGTAGACAGCTGCCAGAATTGCCATGGAGCCCCGGAATTCAGCGTTTCAAACGATTTCGCTGAACCCTGACACATCTGGCGACCATTCTCCAAGCAGAGATGTTGCGGTGCACCTAATTTAAGCAACGGTTGCCGGCTCAGAAAAACGCCTGTATCCCCGTCTGCGCCCGTCCCAGGATCAGCGCATGCACGTCATGCGTGCCTTCATAGGTGTTGACCGTCTCCAGATTCTGCGCGTGGCGCATGACGTGGTAGCCGATCTGGATACCGTTGCCGCCATGCATGTCGCGGGCCTGGCGGGCGATGTCGAGCGCCTTGCCGCAATTGTTGCGCTTGACGATCGAGATCATTTCCGGCGCCATCTTGCCTTCATCCAGCAGTCGCCCGACGCGCAAGGATGCCTGCAGCCCAAGCGCGATCTCGGTCTGCATATCCGCCAGCTTCTTCTGGTAGAGCTGCGTGCCGGCCAGCGGCTTGCCGAACTGCTTGCGATCGAGACCGTATTGGCGGGCGCGGTGCCAGCAATCCTCGGCGGCGCCCATCGAGCCCCAGGAAATGCCGAAGCGAGCCCGGTTGAGGCAGCCGAACGGTCCGCCAAGGCCTTTTGCGTTGGGCAGCAGCGCGTCTTCGCCGACCTCGACGCCTTCCATCACCACCTCGCCGGTGATCGACGCCCTCAGCGACAGCTTGCCGCCGATCTTCGGCGCCGAAAGCCCCTTCATGCCCTTTTCCAGCACGAAGCCACGGATCTCGTCCTTGCCGTTCTCGCCCTTCAGCTTCGCCCAGACGACGAACACGTCGGCGACCGGCGCGTTGGAAATCCACATCTTCGAACCGGACAGCTTGTAGCCGTTGGCTGTCCTCTCGGCGCGTGTCTTCATGCCGCCCGGGTCGGAGCCGGCATCCGGCTCGGTCAGGCCAAAACAGCCGATCCACTCGCCGCTGGCAAGCTTGGGCAGGTACTTCCTGCGCTGTTCGTCCGAGCCATAGGCGTAGATCGGGTACATCACCAGCGACGACTGCACTGACATCATCGAGCGATAACCCGAGTCGACACGTTCGACTTCCCGCGCGACCAGCCCATAGGTGACGTAGTTCGCGCCAAGCCCGCCGAATTCCTCGGGGATGTTGATGCCGAGCAGGCCGGCCTCGCCCATTTCGCGGAAGATCGCGGCATCGAAAGTTTCGTTGAGGTAGGCGTCCTCGATCCGCGGCGCCAGTCTGTCGGCGGCGAAGGCGGCCGCGCCGTCGCGCACCATGCGCTCGTCTTCCGAAAGCTGGCCCTCGATCAGGAACGGATCTTCCCAGACGAATGCGTTCTTGTCGGCGGCCATCGCGTTTCTCCCAAACCAATGCATGTCGCTCAAAACGATGACATGCATGAAGCAAAATGTTGGCCCGTTCTATCGGCCTGCGCCTCGAAAAAATCAAACGAAATTGATTCACCGATCAATGAGCTCTAGGAATGGGTCATGAGTGTCCAACGCCGCCTTTTGCCCAACATAAGCGCCCTTGCCGCCTTCGAGGCTGTGGCCCGGCTGGGCAGTTTCACCGCTGCCGCCCAGGAGCTCGATTTGACCCAGGGCGCAGTCAGCCGGCAGATCAGATCGCTTGAAGACCAATTCGGCCGCCGGCTGTTCGAACGCGACAGCCGCAATGTCAGGCTGTCGACATCGGGCGAAATCTACGCCGAGGCGGTGCGTTCGGCACTTGGCCAGTTGCGTGACGCAGCCCTTGGATTGATGAGCAATCGGCATAGCGGCATCCTGAACCTTGCCATTCTGCCGACCTTCGGCACGCGCTGGCTGATGCCGATGATCCCCGATTTCGTCGAAAGCAATCCCGATATCACCATCAATTTCGTCACTCGCGTCGGCCGCTTCGACTTTGCCAGGGAGAGGCTGGATGCCGCCATCCACTATGGCCTGCCGGACTGGCCTGAGGCCGACTCGACACTGTTGGTGCGCGAAACCGTGGCGCCGGTCGTGTCGCCCGAATTCCTCGCCGGCCGCGCCATCGCCTCACCGGCCGATATCGGCCGCCTGCCGCTGCTGCACATGGCGACGCGTCCTGGCGCCTGGACCGAATGGTTCGAGCATCAGGGCCTGAGCGCGCCGACCGGGCCCGGCATGCAGTTCGAGCAGTTCGGCACCGCCGCCCAGGCCTGCATGGCGGGGCTCGGCGTGGCGCTGCTGCCGCTGATCCTCATTGCAGGTGAATTGCAGCGCGGCCAGCTGGTGCCGGCGCCAGGCCGGCCCATGCAAAGCCGCAGCGCCTACTATCTCGTCGTCCCACACGACAAGCGAGGCCATCCGCCAGTCGCCAGTTTTCGCGACTGGCTGCTGGGCCAGGTCGAGAAGGAGCCGGCCGTTCTGGCGTGGTAGCTACTTCCGCTTCAGCGCATCCGCCAAGGCAGCACCGAATGCGCCTTGCTGTGCCGGCCGCTCCGGCTGGCGTTGCTGCGGTGCCGGCGAACGTGGTGCCGGCCTGCCGCCACCATTGTCGCGTGGCCCGCCACGCGGTGCGCCACCCTCGCCGCCATCCTTGCGCATGGAAAGCGCGATGCGCTTGCGCTTGATGTCGACGTCGACGACCCGCACCTTGACCACATCGCCGGCCTTGACCACCTCATGCGCGTCCTTGATGAACCGGTCGGCCAGTTGCGAGACATGCACCAGCCCGTCCTGATGCACTCCGATATCGACAAAGGCGCCGAAGGCGGCCACATTGGTGACCGTGCCTTCGAGCAGCATGCCGGGCTTCAGATCCTTGATGTCGTCGATGCCGTCGGCGAAGGTCGCCGTCTTGAAGCCCGGGCGCGGGTCGCGGCCCGGTTTTTCCAGCTCCGCCAGGATGTCGCGCACCGTCGGCAGGCCGAAACGCTCGTCGACGAAGACGCGCGGGTCGAGTGCCTTCAGCGCGGCACTATCGCCCATCAACGACCGCACATCGCGCCCGCAGGCGGCGACGATCTTCTTCGCCACGCCGTAAGCTTCCGGATGCACAGAGGAGGCATCGAGCGGTTCGCTGCCATTGGCGATGCGCAGGAAACCGGCGGATTGTTCGAAGGCCCGAGGTCCGAGCCGCGGCACCTTGAGCAGATCTTTCCGGCTGGCGAAGGGCCCGGTCGCATCGCGATGGGCGACGATCGCGTCGGCCAGAGACGCGCCGAGACCTGAAACGCGCGCCAGCAGTGGCGCCGAGGCGGTGTTGAGATCGACGCCGACGGCGTTGACCGCGTCTTCCACCACCGCCTCCAACGAGCGGCCGAGACGGTACTGGTCGACATCGTGCTGGTACTGGCCGACGCCGATCGATTTGGGCTCGATCTTGACCAGTTCTGCCAGCGGATCCTGCAGCCGCCGGGCAATCGAGACGGCACCGCGCAACGACACGTCGAGGCCGGGGAATTCCGCCGCCGCCGTCGCCGATGCCGAATAGACCGAGGCGCCGGCCTCGCTGACGATCACCTTCAGGGGCTTCGGACCACCATCCGCCGGCATGTCGGACAGCATGTCGGCGACCAGCTTTTCCGTCTCGCGGCTGCCGGTGCCGTTGCCGATCGAAATCAGCTCGACCTTGTGCAGCCGGATGAGCTTGGCGAGCTCCGCCTGCGTGCCGCGCACATCATTCCTGGGCGGGAACGGGTAGACGGTCGTCGTGGTCAGCACCTTGCCAGTGCCGTCGACCACCGCCACCTTGACGCCGGTGCGGATGCCGGGGTCGAGCCCCATAGTGGCGCGCGAACCGGCGGGCGCCGCCAGCAGCAAATCCTTGAGGTTACGGGCGAACACATGGATCGCCTCTTCCTCGGCCCGCTCGCGCAGGTCGCGCATCAAATCGAGAGTCAGGTGCAGCGACAGTTTTATCCGCCAGGTCCAGCCCGCCACCTCCATCAGCCAGCGGTCACCCGGCAGGCTGCCTCCGATGGCATAGGCATTGGCGATCATCCGCTCGACCGGCTTCACCGGCGACGTATCATCGGCATCGACCTCGATGTCGAGCGAAAGCACCTCCTCGTTGCGGCCACGCAGCATCGCCAGCGCGCGATGGCTCGGCACATTTGCCCAGCGCTCGACATGGTCGAAATAGTCGGAGAATTTCGCACCGGCTTCCTGCTTGCCGTCGACCACCCTGGCGCGCATGAAGGCGCGCTCCTTCATGTAGCTGCGCAATTTTCCGACCAGATCGGCATTCTCGGCGAATTGTTCCGACAGGATGTCGCGCGCCCCTTCGAGCGCTGCCTTGGTATCGGCCACCTCTTCGCTGACATAGGCCAGTGCCAGTTCGGCAGGCACCAATGAGCGGTTCGCCAAGATGGCTTCGGCCAGCGGCCCCAGCCCGCGCTCCCTGGCGATCTCGGCCTTGGTCCGGCGCTTGGGCTTGTAGGGCAGGTAGATGTCCTCAAGTTCCGCCTTGGTGCTGGCGGCGACGATCTTGCCTTCAAGCTCCTCGGTCAGCTTGCCCTGTTCGCGGATCGAGCCAAGGATGCTGTCGCGGCGCGCATCGAGCTCACGCAGATAGGCAAGGCGTTCGGCAAGATCGCGCAATTGCGTGTCGTCGAGCCCGCCGGTGACTTCCTTGCGGTAGCGCGCCACGAACGGCACTGTCGCGCCCTCATCGAGCAGTTCAATCGCCGCGGCCGCCTGTTCGGGCCGCGCGCTGATCTCGGCCGCGATGATGGCTGCAATGCGCTTGATGTCGGATGCCATGTCGTACCTGCTCTCGTCCAAAGAGCGGCGACCATAGGCGCAGACGTCCGGTCCGCCAACCGCCGCGTTTCCATGAGCCCGGCGGGTCCACAGGAAAGCGCGCGCTAATGTGGCGGCCAAGCGAGGATCAGACCATCCGGCTCAGCGCCTCGAAGAAGGCGACGATCTCGACATCGAGCGGATCGTCGACCGGCTCGGGCTGCGACGACATCTTGGCGATCACCACTTTGGTCCTGGGATCGACATACAGCCACTGGCCATGAATGCCGATGCCGCAATAGGCGCCGTTCGGCAAGCCCGTCTGGTACCATTTGTTGCGATAGCGGCCCTTCGGGAACAGCGGCTGCATCGCGCCGCGCTGCCAAGCGTCGGAACTGCCGCCGCTAGCAACCGTATCGCGCACCCAGGCTTCCGGCACGATGCGGCGGCCATTGGCCACCCCGCCTTGCCGCATCATCTCGCCAACACGCGCCAGGTCGCGCGGCGTCACCGAAATACCGCCGGCCGTGCGCGCCGTGCCTTCCATGTCGACGCCGATCGAGGCTTCGCCGACAGCGCCGAGCGGCAGCCACAGCTTCTCGCGCATCAGGTCGGTGAACCGCTGGCCCGACGCGCGCTCGAGCAGCAGTCCGAGCAGGTCGGAATTCGGCGAGCGGTAGCGGAAGGTCTGGCCATGCGGCTCTGCAAGGCGTTGCAAGGTCAAAATGAATTCGCGCAGGCTCTCCGTGCCGCCGCCCGGATTCCACAGCGTGGCGCGACGATAGCGGGCGAAAGCGCTCTCCGGATCGAGATAGGCTTCCTCGAAATCGAGGCTGACGCTCATGTCGAGCACATGCCGCACGCTCGCATCGCCATAGGCCGAGCCGGCGGCTTCAGGGATGTAGGCCGTCACCGGCGCTTCCGGGTCGAATACGCCCTCGCCTTCCAGAATGCCGGCAATGATGGCGGTCAGCGACTTGCTGATCGAAAAGATGATGTGGCGGGCGCCGAAATCCATATGCGGGGCGAACCAGTCGCCGACGATCTTGCCGTCTTTCATCACCGTCAGTGCGTCGGTGCTCGAACGCGCGAGAAATTCAGCCACTGTCTCCGATGTGCCGGCGATCGCGACCTTTTCGCCGAGCAGGCCGCCCATATCGCGCACGGGGGTTTCGACAACGCCCGACGTCGCCGCCACGCGGGCGGTCGGCACCAGTTCGCCGAGGTTCTGGAACGACCACCGGTTGAAGGGGTTCTCGCGCCAGTTGGCGAGCACCACCTGGTTGCGCCGGAAGCCATAGCGGGTCTCGAACACGGTCTTGCCGGTCATGGCGTTTCCTTCCGGGTCGTTTTTTCTTTGTGGGGGCTCAGCGAAGTGCCGTGGCGATAGCGTGCACGGCCTTCAGCGTCGCTATGGAATAGGCACCATTGGCGAAATCCGGCCAGGTCGAAAGCTTCACCACGACCATTCCGGTGTTCCAGTCGATATGGATCATCTGACCGAACACGCCGCGGCACATCAGTGCGCGCGAGCGCGGATCCTCGATCCAGAACTGGTTGCGATAGCTGCCCTCCGGCAGGCTGGGGCTGAAGTCCGGCCCATGCCTGCCGTTGCGCGTCGCCTCGACCCAGCCGGCCGGCACGACGCCGCCACCATTGTCGAGGATCAGCTGGCCGAAGCGGCCATAGTCGCGCAGCGTCGCGTTGAAGCCACCGTCGGCCACCGCATAGCCGGCGCTATCGACCGTGAAGCAGGCGCTTTCATCAGCGCCGAGCTTTTGCCAGAGTTCTTCCGAAACCACCTGCGGCAGCCGTTTGCCTGTCACCCGCTCCATGATGAAGGCAAGCACGTCGGTCTCGATCGAGCGGTATTCGAATTGAGCCCCGTGCGGGCGGATCGTGTCCTTCAAGCCGAGGATCAGCTCGAACATGTGCGAGGGCCAACGAAAGGCCGGATCGCTGTCCAGCGGCACCGGCTTCCAGCCGGTGGCGACATCGACCTGGCCGATGTCGGAATAGCGGTCGGTATATTCCTCTGAGAAACGGACGCCGCTGGTCATGTCCAGCACATGCTGGACGCTGGCGCCGGTCCAGCCGGTAACGCCGAGTTCCGGCAGGTAATCTGTTACCAGTCTGGCCGGATCGATCAGGCCGCGCCCGACCAGTATGCCGAACACCGAACCGGTAACGGACTTCGCCATCGACTGCGACAAGTGCAGCGTGCGCTCATCCATGCCGTTGAAATAGCGCTCATAGGCGACCTTGCCGTCCTTGAGCACCAGAAAGCCGTCCGTATAGGTCTCGTCGAGCAACCCGGCGAGCGTCGTCGGCATGCCCTCGCTGTCCTCGACCGCCAGCCCGTCGAGATCAACCTCGGCGCGTTCGAAGCGGTGGCGATGGCCATTGCCGCGCCAGACTTCGGCGGTCGGCAGAATTTCACGGATGTGCTGGAACGCCCAGCGGTTCCACGGCGGCCGGTCCCAGTCGAGCTTCGGCGGTACCATGGCGGGCGGCGAGCCCTGCATGATCGGCGGCCGCGCGTCGCTGTTGCGGTATGACTGCATGAGAATCCCCTGCCGCCGCATGCCGCTCTTCAGTTCACTTGAATGAGGGCGGTCTGCACAGCGGACGAAAAAGCCCCCGATTGGGCCTTTCGAGTGACGAACGCCCGACGCCATGGCGAAGAGCAATGCCGGCAGGCCAGGTGAGGGGCGGCGCGAACGCTGCGAATTCAGCGCTACCCCTCATACGGCCCTTGACCCGCCGTCTTCCAACTCGCGCGGAAGAAGGCGGAGTGCCGCTATTTCTGAACGTCCGTCCAGATGCGCGTGTAGAGTTGCTGCACCTCAGGCGAGCAAGGGGTGAGGAACTCGCCCGCTTTCTCCAGTTCTGGCGGTACCACCAGTTCGGGCGCATCCTTCATGTCGGCTGGCAAGAATGCCTGCGAGCCCTTGATGCCATTGGCATATTTGGCGAAGGCGGAGATCATGGCGGCGTTCTCGGGATCCATGATGAAGTTCATGAACAGCTTGGCGTTGTCGACATTCTTGGCATCCTTGAGGATGGCAACACTGTCCATGAAAAAGGGGAAGCCCTCCTTCGGGTAGCCGAACTTGATGTCGGGGTTCTTGATGCGCGAGCGCATGATGGCGCCGTTCCAGTAGTAGACGGCCGAATAGTCGCCGGCCGGTAGCTTATCGGTCACGCTATAATCCATGGCCAGCCATTTCGGCTTGGCCTCCACCAGCTTGTCGCGCACTTTCTTGAGCAATTCCTTGTCGTCCGTGCACCAGTTGCCGCCCAGATACTTGATGGTGGCGAACAGCACGTCGTTCATTTCCGGCGCGACATTGATCTTGCCAACCAGTTCCTTCGGCGGATCGAGGAAGATGGCCGAGGTGTTGATGTCGCCGTCATAGACCTTTGTGTTGACGCCGATGCCGGTCACGCCCCACTGCCACGGAACCGTATAATGACGGCCCGGATCCCAGGGAACGTTCACCCAGCGCTCGTCGACATTCTTGAAGTTCTCCATCTGGTCGGGCCGGGCCTCAAGCAGAAGCCCTTCCTTCACCCAGATCGGCACGTAGTTGGCCGACGGCACCACAATGTCGAAGCCATGACCACCGGCGCGTACCTTTGCTAGCGCGGTGTCGTTGGAGTCGTAGTCGGTGGTCGTCACCTTGACCTTATAGGTATCCTCGAACTTCTTGATCATCTCGGGGCTAGTGTAGTCGCCCCAATTAAAGATGCTGAGTTCGCCTTCCGCATACGCGCTGCCCGCAAAGGCAAACATTGCGAATACCGCCGTGGCAGCCGTGGTCTTCCATTTCATTGCTATTCTCCCGTTTGGCAATCGTTGGTTATGGCTTGCGCCTATTGACGAAGTAGAACACGGTTACGAGCACCACCGACAGCGCAAGAAATACCGTGGCGATCGCATTGATTTCCGGGCTCGTTTCGCGCCGCAACTGGCCGAGCATGTAGGTGGGCAGCGTATCCTGGCCGCCGGACTTGACGAATTCGGTGATGACCACATCGTCGAGCGAAATGACGAAGGCGAGCATGAAGCCCGCGATGATGGCCGGCCTCAAGAGCGGCAGCGTCACGAAACGGAAGGCTTTCCAGGGCGTGGCGTATAGGTCGGCGGCTGCGCGCTCCAGCGTCAGGTCCATGCTGTCCAGCCGCGCCCGGATCGGCAGGTAAGCGAACGGGATGCAGAAGGCGGTGTGGGCGGCGATCAGGTAACCGAGTCCTGAGTAACCGGTCCAGACCTTGATGCGCGAGAACACGATCAGGAGCGCGACGCCGGTGACTATCTCCGGCACCATCAGCGGCTGGTTGATGAAGGCGTATTTGAAGGTAAGGCCGGGATAGGGCCGCGTGCGGGTCGTGGCCAGAGCAGCCATGGTGGCGGCGATCGTCGATAGCGCGGCGGCCGAGACTGCCAGCACGAGCGAGCGGACGGAGGCGTCCTGCACAGCCGAATTGTGCCAGGCCGAAATAAACCAGCGCAGTGAGACGCCATCCCAGCGCGAAAGCGAATCCGCCGTGTTGAACGAATAGGTGACGAGCGCCGCGATCGGCAGATAGAGCGCGAAGAAGGTCAGAAGCGCCATGAACCCGAAGCCGGGTTGCGCCTGGATGTCGAACGGACGCTTAGCCATGGGCTCCCTCCGACCGGGATGCGTTGCGCACGTAGAACAGGAGCGCGATCATCACCAGCACCATGAGCGTAATTGAGATGGCCGCGCCAAGCGGCCAGTTACGGCCTGCGCCGAACTGCAGTTCGATCAGGTTGCCGAGCATCATGTTCTTGCCGCCGCCCAGCACCCGCGGAATGACATAGGCGCCAAGCGAGGGAATGAAGACCAGTATCGAGCCGGCTATGACGCCGGGCTTGATCAACGGGAAGACGATGCGGCGCAGAACCTGCCAGCGACCGGCGTAGAGGTCATATCCGGCCTCGACCAGCCGGAAGTCGAGCTTCTCCATCGAGGCGTAGATCGGCAGCACCATCAGAGGTAGGTAGACATAGATCATGCCGAGCAAGATGGCCGCGTCGGTATTCATGATCTGCAGCGGTTGCTTGATGATGCCGAGCGCCATCAGCGCGGTGTTGACCAGCCCTTCGTTGCGGATCACCTGCTGCATGGCGAAGGTGCGGATCAGGAGATTCGTCCAGAACGGAATGGTGACGAGGAAAACCCAGACCTCGCGCGTCTTCGGCGGTCGCGTGGCGATGAAATAGGCTGTGGGGAAGCCGAAGAACAACGTCAGCACGGTGGTGTAGAACGACAGGCTTATCGAACGCCAGAAGATCGACAAATGCGCATCGGCGAAGGCCAGAGTGTCGTCGAAGATGTCGCGCTGCAACAGCACCGACAGCCAGCCATCGGTGGAGAATTTCCACACCACGCCGCCATAGGGCCCCGGCGTCAGGAAGGAATAGATCACGACGATCAGCAGCGGGCCGGACGCCGCCAGGAAGATGATGATCAGTGCCGGCGCCGACAGCACCCACCGATCGCGGATATCTCTGCGTTCGGCTTCCTTGGCGACTTCTTCCGCGCTCGCCATCAGTCCCTCACCACTTGCGCGGCGTCATTGCCGATCACGATGCCGACCTTGTCGCCGCGCTCGAAGCCGCAACCGGCGCTGCGCGTGTTCTGCTGGCGCACGGTGAAGACCTCGCCGCTGTCGAGCCGCACATGTATATGAGTGTCGGTGCCGAAATAGACGATGTTGTCGACAGTGCCGGACAATTCGCCCTTGTCCTTGGTCAGCTTGGCATGCTCGGGCCTCACCACCACGGTGGCGTTGTCCTTCGGCTGGAAGCCCTCGGCAACGGTCGCCTCGATGGTCGCGCCGGATTTGAGTGTGGCGCGCGCCTTGCCATTGCCGATGTTCGAGACCGCGGCGGTGAGAAAGTTGGTTTCACCGATGAAGTCGGCGACGAAGCGCTCCGCCGGCTTGTCGTAGATGTCCCACGGCGAGCCGACCTGCAGGATCTTGCCCGCCGACATCACCGCAATGCGATCCGACATCGTCAGCGCTTCTTCCTGGTCATGGGTGACGAAGATGAAGGTGATGCCGGTCTCATGCTGCAGTCGTTTCAATTCGATCTGCATGTCCTTGCGCAGCTTGAAGTCGAGCGCCGACAGCGGTTCGTCGAGCAACAGCACCTTCGGCTGCGGCGCCAGCGCCCGCGCCAGAGCCACGCGCTGCTGCTGGCCGCCGGAAATCTGGCCGGTGCGGCGGCCGGCGAGAGCTTCCATCTTGACCAGCTTCAGCATCTCGGCGACGCGCGCCTTGATCTCGGCCTTCGGCTTGCCCAGCATTTCCAGGCCAAAGCCGATATTGTCGGCCACCGTCATATGCGGGAACAGCGCGTAGGACTGGAACACGGTGTTGACCGGCCGCTTGAAGGGCGGCAGCGGCGCGATGTCCTGGCCGTAGAGCAGGATCTCACCGGCGGTTGGAAAGTCGAAGCCGGCGATCAGCCTGAGCAACGTCGTCTTGCCGCAGCCGGATGGCCCCAGCAACGTGAAGAATTCGTTCTCGCGGATAGATACCGAGACCGTGTCGAGGGCAGCTACCTGCCCCTCACCTGATCCGAAAATTTTTCTGACGTTTACTACTTCAATCGCATTCCGATCCGGTTTGTCCGGCACGATTACGCCTCACTGTTGACCCCGCTCTTGCTGGCGGAGCTCTTCCCCTGTTCGATGTGACCACATGGCCGGTGGGTTGGCAAGCCCGGCATTGGGTCACAGTTCAATCAGTCATTGAGGCCTGCAAGCCCCATGCCATAGTCAGGCCTGATAGGTGACCTTGCCGCCGCAAATCGTCGTCACCGGCCGCACCTTGTGCAGGTCGGCCGGGGCGGTGTTCTCGATATCCATCGACAAAACCACCAGATCGGCCATGTAGCCTGATTTCAGCGTGCCCTTGCGGTGCTCGGCGAATTCGGCGTAGGCGCCCTCGATCGTGTAACCGGCGATCGCTTCATGCAGTGAGAAACTCTGGTCCGGGTCTCTTTCTGCCCACGGTTTGCGCAACACTGCCGCCTGAATGCCCAGGATCGGATCGATCGGCGACACCGGCCAATCCGATGCGAAGACGACATGCGCGCCGGCATCCTTCAAGGTCCGCCACGCATAGCTCAGCGGCCAGCGCGCCGGCCCGATGCGCGATACCGTCGGCTCCAGTGGAAAATCCATTGCGCCCGGCGGATGCGGCGGTTGCATGGAGGCAATGACGCCGAGTTCGGCGAAACGCGGCACATCAGCGGTGGTGGTGACCTCGATGTGCTCGACGCGGTGACGGCTGTCGCGCTTGCCGTTCGCCTTCTGCGCCGCCTCATAACCGTCGAGCACCGCGCGCACCGCGCCGTCGCCGATCGAATGCACGGCGATCTGCAGCCCGCGTCTGTCGACCGCGACGGCCAGATCGATGAACTGTTGCGGCGTGAACAGCGGCTCGCCCACCCAGTCGAGCCGGTCGGCATAAGGCTCGACCATGACAGCTGTCCAGGAATCGAGAACGCCGTCGTAGAACACCTTGACCATGCCCGACGACAGCCATTCGCTGTTGTAGCGTTCGGCCATATCAGACGCCTTGTCGAGCATGTCGAGCGTCATGAAATTCTTGTAGTGGAACGGGATCTTGACGCGGCAGGGCAAGCCTTCCTCGGCGTCGATCTCGGCCAGCAGCTCAAGCTGATAGAGATTGCCGTCCATGTTCTGGATCGAGGTGATGCCGTGGCGGGCGCACCAGGCGAGCCCGCGCCGCATGATGTCGCGGTCGGCGTCCCGCTCCGCCGTCGTCGGCATCGGGTCCGGCTCGCCGCCGGTCGACAGCCCCAGCCGCACCCGGCCTTCGCCGGCAAGATCGAGCACCGGGCCAAAGGCCTCGCCTTCGCGCAATTCACCGGCGGCCAGACCATCGTCACCCATGACGATCTCATTGCCCGGACCAAGCGTGCGCCCCTGCAGGATGCCGGCCATTTCCAGCGCCTTGGTGTTGGCCCACATGGTGTGATGGTCGGGCGCCGCCATGCAGAACGGGCGATCGGGCAAGATGGCGTCGAGGTGATGGCGCGTCACGCGCTCGCTGCCGAGCACGGTGTAGTCGACGCCCTGGCCGACCAGCATCTTCGCGTCGGGCCGGGTCGGCGCATAGTCGCGGATCGCCTTCTGCAGCGCCTCGAAGCCATGAATACCGGTGAGTTGAAGGTGGGCAAGTTCAGCCCCGCCCGAAAACAGATGCATATGGGCTTCGATGAACCCCGGGACCACCGAACCGCCCTTGGCGTCGATGACCCTGGTGGCCGGTCCCTTGAACTCTTCGATGGAGGCGCGGCTGCCGATGGCGACGATTGCGCCATCCTTGACGGCGACAGCCTCGGCGGTGGGATTGTCGTCGTCCATGGTCTGCACGAGACCGTTGATGACGATCAGATCCGCATTGTGACCCGCACCTGTGACAGACATCGCGACTCCGCGCTTTTGACGACTGACTGGGACCGATAAACCCTCTTGTCCAACAACCTGCCACCCCACCGGAGCGACGCCATGGACGAAAAAGAATGCCAGTGCGCTGTCTTGGAAATTCCCCTTGTCATCCCGAGAGGCAGCGTGGATAAAGAATGCGACTGATTATTCGCGTTTGTCAACATGCCGAATCTGGAATGTATTGTGGACAGCAAGCTCCCACCATGTTGAGACCGGGCGGGGAACGAGGACATCGGACAGTGAAGCGCAGTCTCGATCGCAAAACCAGGATAGCGCTCGAACCGCGCAAACAGCCGCGGCAACAACGCTCCAGCAAGGTGGTCGACCGGATTCTCGACGCAGCGCTGGTCTTGACGCGGGAGCAAGGAACCAAGACGCCCACGACGCTCGCCATTGCGCAGCGCGCAGGCTTGTCGGTTGGTTCGATCTACCAATACTTTCCCAACAAGGAAGCCATTCTTCTGGACCTCGCCCGGCGCTGGCTGTCATCCTTTCCCGAGGTGATCGCCAAGCGTATCAAGGTCGCCCCGCCCACCAACCGTGAAGAGTTTCGGCGCGAAGTGCGCAAGCTCTTCATCGACACGTCCAGACTCTACCTCGAAAACGCCAGCCTGATGCCGGTGATCGAGGCCATTTCAGGCAATGCCGACCTCAGGCCGATCCAGAACGAATATGACGAGCAGATCATCGCGCTCTACGCCGCATGGCTGCAGCATGTGAACCCGGCGCTTGAAGACAAGATCGCCAGCCGGCTCGGCGTGCTGATGATGGACGTCGGGCACGCCTGCCGGCTTGTCGGGTTGAAAAGCGACCGCAAGACATACGACCTCATCGAGGATGATGTGGAAAGAATGTGGCTCGCTCTGGTGAGCCCTTATCTCAATCTTGAATCTTGACTGATTTCGCACTTCGAGAGGAATTTATGAAGACTGTTTTCTCCCCCCTTCACGCCGGCCATGCCGGCCAAATGGAACTGGTCACATCAGCCATCGTGCCGGGTTTCGAAAAGCCATCGAGGGCCGAATTCATCAAGGCACGGGTCGAAAGCGAGAAACTGGGTCCCATCATCGCGCCGCACGAACATGACCTCGCCGCCGCCAAGCGCATCCACAAATCGGACTATATCGACTTTCTTCCGACGGTCTGGCCGCAATGGCTGCAAGCAGGCCTCACGGGCACGGCGATGCCCTTCACCTGGCCGACGCGCGGCCTGCGCGGCGACGTGCCGCCAAAGCGCGTCGACGCACTGCTCGGCTATTATTCCTTCGATGCCGGCGCCACCTTCGTCGAAGGCACATGGGCTGCGATCAAGTCTTCTTACGATGTGGCGCTGACCGCCGCCGGCCTGGTCAAGGATGGCGAGGCTTCCGCCTTCGCGCTCTGCCGTCCGCCCGGCCACCATGCCGGGGCTGGCTTCATGGGCGGCTATTGCTACATCAACAACGCCGCCGTCGCCGCGCAATGGTTCCGCGACCAGGGCGCCAAACGCATCTCGATCCTCGATGTCGACTATCACCACGGCAACGGCACGCAGGAGATCTTCTACGACCGTGCCGACGTCCAGGTGCTCAATCTGCATGGCGATCCGATGGTCGAGTACCCGTTCTTCCTCGGCCATGCCGACGAACGCGGCGCGGGTGCCGGCGAAGGCTTCAACATCAACTATCCGATGCCCTTCGGCACCGACTGGGATGCATGGAACGCCTCGCTCGAGGATGCCTGCGCCAGGCTCACCGCTTATGCACCGGATGTCGTCATCGTCTCGCTGGGTGTCGATACGTTCGAGAAGGACCCGATCAGCCAGTTCAAGCTGAAGACATCTGATTATCCAAAGATCGGCCGCCGCATCGGCGGGCTCGGCCTGCCGACGCTGTTCGTCATGGAAGGCGGCTATGCCGTCGAGGAGATCGGCATCAACGCGGTCGGCGTGCTGACCGGGTTCGAGGATCGGTAAATGCCTGTCGTCCCGGAGCATCTAGCGGTTTTGGGACAACGACAGGCATAAGCAAGGGACGGCCGGGACCGGGCGGCAACATCGCCCGGTTCCCACTATCGGGCCAAGGCACCAGCCTTCGGCACGGCAACCGGCGCGCCCATCTGTTCAATGCTCCCGAGCCTGGCGAAATCGACCGGCCGCCGAAATGGCCGGCGAAGGTTTTCGCGTCCCGGTCTTCTGTTCCGAGGCGCGAAAACCGACCTCTGAGTCGCACGTGTGTCCATCGGATTCGATTTTGTCAAATCGCGTTTGATGTCAGATTCAACTGCGGGTAGATTAGACCCGAATCAGCCGGTCCTTGGGGGGCGCGGCGAACACCCAAAGTCTCTTGTTCCGGAGCTTTTCCGGCACCAGACGCGGACGGCTTCGCGTTCCCTGAATGGATTCGGGATTTGGTTCGGCGCAGCCCTGCGCCACGCGTGTGTCTTCGTCAAAGTAATGCGTATTCGGGTTTGGCGGCTGGCTTCCAGCATCCGGACAGCAGAAACGATTCCGGCCAAAAGCAACAAGAATGAGCAGTCCCGCCGCACTTCTTCAATCCGACACATTGGGCTCGCGCCTGACGTCGCGCGGCGATCTCACCAGCTTTTTCATGCAACTGACCGCCGAGATCGGCGCCGACAGCTACATGTTGGTCGCCATTGTCCACGACCAGGACCGCAACGATGCGCGCATCGTCTCCTCCAACTGGATTTTCGATGCCATCGAGCTGATCGGCAAGCGGCTGATCGCCGGGCTCGCGCAAGGCGCGCTCACCGTCGCGCCAGGTATCCGTCCACATCCGCTCGTGGCATCCCGGGCACCAGAAACAGACGGATTGATCACCGGAGAGGAAGCCCGCCTTCTCGACGTGCTCGGCCATGCCGAAATCTATTCGCTGCGCCTTAATGTCGGTCGCCAGCGCCTGTTCGCCCTGTTCTCTGCGGCGACCGCCGGCAGCATCGACCAGCCGGCGTTGATGCGGGCGCAACTGAAATGCTGCTACGCGCTCTCGCACATCCCGCAACTGATTGCCGCTGCCGCCATGCAGGATCCGTTGTCGGATCGGGAGCGCGAATGCCTGTTCTGGGTTTCCGAAGGCAAGACCACCGACGAGGTCGCCGTCATCCTTGGCGTCTCCTCCAACACCGTCAACAGCTACATCACCCACGCCATCCAGAAATTCGCGGCCAGCAACCGCGCGATGGCCATCGCCACGGCGATCAGGAGCGGCATCATTTGAAACACGCCGATATCAAGGAAACGGCCGAAGCCCTTTTCAACGAGCAGCGCAACCCGTTCGGAGCCTTCACCCTTGGCTCCGAAACCCATCACGCGGTCACCATTCCCGATGCCGTGCGCCGCTGCCGCTGGATCGCCGTTGACATGAATGCCTCGGCTTTCGGCCTCTTCTTCGTAAGCCCCTCGCCCGAGCGGGCGCGGCTCGTGCCATGCTTTGATTCCGACTATCCGGGCATTGCCGTGGCGACCAAGTTCATCTCAGGCGCCAACGGCGAGGAGATCGTGCGCCACACCCGCCTCTCGACCGAACCGCGCTGGTGGACGGATGACGGCGTCCTTGCCATGGTGGAGCTGTTTACCACTCTCGCCTGGACCGAGCAGATGGCGGCGCTGGTGCCCGGAACCAGCGGCATCGCTTTTCCCGTGCACGCCGACCGCGGCCAATGCGGTCTTGTCGTATTCCTGGGCTCGGAGATGACCTTGCAGCAGGATGCGCTCTACGAAATACACGCCCGCTGCTTTTCGCTGTTCGCCGCCGTCGCCCGCATCCGTCCGGGCGATACCGGCCGCATGCGGGCAATCTCCAAGCGCGAGCTCGAATGCCTTAAGCTGACCGCCAACGGCAACACCAGCGAAGAGATCGCGCGGCTCCTGAAACTATCGGTGCACACCGCTAACCAGTATCTGACCCAATCGACCCAGAAGCTCAACGCCGTCAATCGCAACCAGGCCGTGGCCAAGGCGCTGCGGCTGGGCTTGATCGAATAGGGGTTTTCGACAGGCAGCTCGATAGCGACCGACGTCAGCGATAGGCGAGCGGCTCGACCTTGCGGATACGCGCCTGTTCGATCACCGCCTCGAGCAGCGCCGTATTGTGCTCCGGGTCTTCGCCCGGCTTCTCGAACGACACGTAGTTGACCGCCACCGAAGCGCCGAGCTCGCTCAGCGTCAGCTGGAAATAGACGGTGACGCCGGGCGGCCTCAGTTCCAGATCGAGCACGATGCGCGGGCTGCCGCTCCAGTCGACATGCGCCTCACCACCATGGCCAAGCCGCAGAGTGCCCGGCATGAAGAACAACTCGACCGCTGAATCGACCAGGTCCGACAGGCACGCGAAATGCTCCAGCCGGATAAAGGCGATGTAGTCGGCGACATCGATCAGCCTGAGTTCCCCCACCACCTGCTCGATGGCGCTGGCGACTATGATCTCGCGAGATTTTGCGTGTGGTTGCCGGTTCATGAAATCTGTCTGCGCTCAGCCTTTTTCGAGTAGACGATCCGCACCAGTTCGGCGACGGCCTGGTAGAATTGTGACGGGATCACACTATCGACCGAAACTTGCTTGTACATGGAGCGGGCGAGCGCCACGTCCTCGAAGACCGGGATGTTGTGTTCCCGCGCGATCTCGCGGATTTTCAGCGCCACCAGATCCTGCCCCTTGGCCAGCACCATGGGTGCCGAGTCCTCGTCGCGCACATATTTCAGCGCGATCGAGAAGTGCGTTGGGTTGGCGATGATCAGCGTCGCGCGCGGCACCGCCGTCATCATCCGCTTGCGCGCCCGGTCGCGCGCCAGCGAGCGCAGCCGCGACTTGACGATCGGGTCGCCCTCGGACTGTTTGAACTCGTCCTTGACCTCCTGCTTGCTCATGCGCAGATCCTGCTTCCAGTGGAAGCGCGACCAGACGATGTCGATTGCCGCGATCAGCCCCATGACGAAGACGATCGCCACCAGGATGTCGACGGCGATGCCGCGGATGACGAGACCGAATGCGACCGGATTGGTGATCATCCCGGCGAGCAGCTTTCGGTGGTCTTCCGACAGCGTGAAGCTCAGCACGACGATGGCAAACCCGACCTTGCCGAGTGACTTCAGGAACTCGACCCAACCCTGGATGCCGAACAGCCTGTTCCATCCCTTGGCGATCGAAATGCGCGAGAGTTGCGGCCGGATCCGCTCGCCTACGAATTGCGGCATGTTCTGGAACACCGAGGCGCCGATGCCGGCGACGGTCAGCAGCACCATCAGGCTCAGGATGGCGCGGCCAACCTCGAGGAGGACGATCTTGTAGAGCGCGATGACGTCGGTCTCGGTGTCCATCGGCCAGGCTTCCGGCTTCTCCAGGAACATCGACAGGAACATGCCGAGATCGATGATCGCATCCTTGGCGTAGAAGACGGTGAACACCAGGATGGCAACGAACGAGGCAAGGAGCGCTGTCTCCCGCGAATGGGGCAGTTTGCCCTGTTCGATGGTGTCGCGGATCTTCTTTTCCGTCGCCTCTTCGGTTTTCGAATCCTTGTCGACCGCGTCAGCCATGGCGCGGCCTTAGGCGGCGTCTTGGGTCGAGGGCAGTTCGAAGGCGCCTTCGCGCGACAGCCGGATCGTCGTCGTAACGATCGTCTTGCGGGCCGCCGTGATGTCGGCGAGAGGGACCCCGTCCGAGCCCTGTCCGAGTTCGGCTTCGATCATGCGCCGCGAGCGGGCGCCGATGGCCGACAGCACCGATTCTGCGAGTGCGGCCGAAGTGCCGCGCAGGGCCAGCGTGACCAGTTCGGTCGAGAGCCCGTCGAACAGCAGCACCCGGGCTTTCTGGGTGAGCAACGGCAAGTCGTCGAAAGCAAACAGGCGAGCCCTCACACCGTCGAGATCAGGCGTGCCGGCTGCTTCCAGATCCTGCATGACCTCCTCGAGCAGCGGCTTGTCGAGTTCGTTGAGAACGCTGGCGACACGCGCCTGCCCGGCCGAGGTGTCCTTGGTCGAGGTTTCCGCCAGCACGCTGGCGCGCAGCCGGTTTTCGACGATCCTGGCGGCAGCGTCGGGAACATTGGCCATCGTCACCATGCGCTTGATGATTTCTCCACGCATCGGCTTGGTCAGTGTCAGCAGCACGTTGGCCGCCACCTGCGGCGCCAGCTTCGACAACACCATGGCCGCCGTCTGCGGATGCTCGCCGGCCAGGAAGGCACCAAGCCGCGCCGGTTCGAGCTTTTCGAGTTCGGGCCAGATCGGCGGCGGGCCTTCCGGTGCGACCTCGAATTTCTTGTCGCCCATGATCGCGCTCATCTCTTCGGGCGAGAGCGATTCGTTGAGGATGGTGTCCATCCTGTCGGCGGAATCGAGCAATCCCGCCCCTTCCGTGAACTCGGCCTCGAACTCGGCGACGATGCGCTCAAGATCGCTTTGCGGAATCGTCCGCAGCAGGCGGGCGCCCTCGATCAGGGCCTTCAGTTCTTCCTGCTTGAAGAATTTCAGCAGGCGGCTGGCCGACGGCTTGCCCATCGCCACAAGTATGGCGGCCGCCTTCTGCGCGCGGGTCAAGGTCACCGGCGTCGTCATGCCACTCGCCTCCGCTGCCACCGGCAAGCCCCGCAAACCATGTCTAGGCGCCCTTCGTGCCGGCGATGATTTCGGTCAGCCTGATGCCGAACCGCGACGGATCGCTTTCCAGCACGGTGATCTCGCCGCGCGCGATCTTGCGGCCGTTGACCACGACGTCGACAGGTTCGCCGATGCGGCGATTGAGCGCCACGGTCGACCCTTTTTGCAGCGCCATCAGATCGGAGACCGGCATCTCGGTGCTGCCGAGGATGATCTGGACATCGACGGGGATGTTCATGATCACGCTCGAATTGGCTGATGAGGCCGCCCTGAAGGCCGCATCGGGGCGTTGCTCCTCTTCATGCAGGACACCGCGCAACTCTTCGATGGCGCGATCGAGTTGCTCGTCCGGCTGGTCGAGGTCGGCTTCCGCCTTGGTTTTGGCCATGATCGTCTCCAAATGCTCAGGCGCGTCCGGCGGCAGCCGGCATCAGCCCGTCGATAAAGTCCTGCCCGGCGTCGTAAGGATGCCTGATCCGGACGGTGTAATTCTGTCCCAGTTTGCCGAACTCGCATACGAACAGCGTCTTGCCCCGTGCGCTGAGACGCGCCTGGGACTGGGCCGTTTCCTCGAATTCGATGACGTCGCCGATTTCGAAACCGGCGAGATCGCCGAGCGTCAGCCGCGCCAGCGGCATCGTGGCCTCGAGCGCCACGGTGGAGCGCATCACCTCTTCCGAAAAGCGGGCGCGCCAGCTGGGGCCGTGATCGTCGTCGCTGACAGGCACGGCTCCGTCGCGGCTGGCCAGCACGACGCGCTGCGGCATCGTCACCGTGACGGTGCCACTATCGGCCGGCGTCGAGATGCCAAGCACGATGCGGATTGCCGCGCCATCGCGCAGCACATACCGCTTCGCCTCGGTGCCGGACATCGCTCGCGGCGCGGGCAGGCGCAGGTCGAGCGAGCGCTTTCCCGATCCGTTGAGGGCCTGCGCGACCTGCTGGAACACCATGGTCGAAACATCGATTTCGATCTGCGACAGATCGCGTTCGATCGGCGATGCCGGCAGATCCGGGTCGCCGCCGAACAGCGTGCAGACCATGATCGCGATCGCCGGAGCATCGATCACCAGGGTCATCGCATCAGAGGACGCCGACGAGCCGATCACGGTCATGGCGAACGTGTCGCCGGCACGCGAACGCGCCTCGGGAACGCGGCTGACCTCGATCGCTTTGAGGTCGACGACGACCGGAACGCCAAGCTCGCTGGTCAGGCTTTTCTGCAACAGCGGTACGGCGCGTTCGGCCATGGCGCGGCCTGCGTCGATGACCTGCGCGGCCTCGCCGCTGTCGCCGACCAGACGCTCGATGATCAGCGAACGCGCTTCCGCTGGGCTGCCCGGACTGGTCATGACAGTGCTGGGACCGATCTATCGCGCATCGTTCAGGCGGCCTTCTTTTCGACGGCACCGGTATTCATCGTGCTCTGTTCGACGGCATCGATCGTCGGCCGTTCATAGGACGAGATGGTCTTGCGGCCGAACTCGATCGCTACCTGCGGCAGCGCACCGTTCATGTAGGCCAGCAGTGTCTGCTTGACGATGATATAGAGGCGGTTCTTCTTTTCGCGCACCGTCTTGATCTTGGTCGCGACCGGTCCGACCACCGAATAGGACAGGAAGATGCCGAGGAACGTTCCGACAAGTGCGGCACCGATCAGACCGCCGAGGATTTCCGGCGACTGGTCGAGCGCGCCCATCGCCTTGACCACGCCGAGCACGGCGGCGACGATGCCGAGCGCCGGCAGGCCATCGCCCACCGCCACCATCGCGTGATAGGCCTTCATCTTGTCGGACCTGATGGTCTGGATCTCTTCGTCCATCAGCGCCTCGATCTCGTGCGAGCGGGCATTGCCGATGATGATGATACGGCAGTAGTCGCAGATGAAATGCGTCAGGTCATGATTGTGCAGCACGGTTGGGAACGCCTGGAAAATCGCCGACTCTTCTGGATTGTCGATATGCGCCTCGACCTCGCTGCGGGATTTCGACCGCAGCTCGCGCATCAGCGAGTGCAGCACGCCGAGCGTCTCGAGATAGTCCTGTTCCTTCGGCACCGCCTGCTTGAAGGCTTCGAGAATGGCCTTGCCGGTGTCCTTGACCGTCTTCATCGGATTGGCAACGAGGAAGGTGCCAAAAGCCGCACCACAGATGATCACGACCTCCCATGGCTGGATCAGCACGTGAAGATGGCCGCCCATGGCCATGAAGCCGCCAAGGACGCAGCCGAGCGTTACCACCAGTCCAATCAGAATGCCCACGACAGGTCCTTCCGCATTTCACATCAGGAGCTAGGGATAGTCCCCGTGCCTTGTGTGAGGCTTGAATCGAGGGCTTGGAAGCGATTCAGTTTCGCGCAAGGAAGTAGGGGTATTGTGCCGGCATAGCTTCGGCCGGAGGCACGTCTTTGCTCAATACCTTTACGAGCTACCAGCTCATCACCAAGGACATTTCAAAATCGATCGACAGGATCGAGCAGCAGCCCGTGGTTGATCGCGACACCAAATATTATCTCGCGAATATCACCAAGGTGAAATCGATCGACGATTTCGTCAAAAACGACCGTTTGTTCAAGTATGCCATGAAGGCCTACGGGCTGGAGGACATGGACTACGCCAAGGCCTTCATGGTCAAGGCACTCAAGGAAGGCGTCTCCGATCCCGACAGCTTCGCCAACAAGCTGACCGACAAGCGTTACGCCGAATTCGTCAGCGCCTTCAACTTCGCCGCCAACGGCGCCGATGCGACCATCTACAACAAGACACAGCAATTGGTGACCAAGAACTATGCCATCCAGGCCCAGATCGCCGGCCTCGATCCCAATTCGGCCTATGTGAAGGGCGAGACGACATACTATCTTGCCAACATCACCAAGGTGAAGTCGATCGACGATCTGATGTCGAACAGCCGGCTCTACACATACGCGCTGGCGTCATTCGGTCTCGACTCGGCGACGGAGGACAAGGATCTCATCAAGCGGGTTCTGCAAGGCGGCGTCCGCGACCCCCACAGTGTCGCCAACAAGATGACGGACAAGACCTATGCCGCGCTTGCCTCCGCCTTCAACTTCGAAGCCTATGGCGAAAACACCACCACCATCAATCCGGCGCAGCAGCCGACCGTCGACAAATACATGCGCCAGACCCTCGAAGAGGATGCCGGTCAGGCCAACCAGGGCGTGCGGCTGGCGCTTTACTTCGATCGCAAGGCCCCAACCATCACCAGCTGGTATGACGTGCTGGCCGACACCGCGCTTGCCAGTGTCGTGCGCACCGTGCTCGGCCTGCCCGATTCCTTCGCCACCGCCGACGTCGACAAGCAGGCGCAGCTGTTCGAGCAAAAACTCGACATCTCGGATTTCTCCGACCCCGAGAAACTCGGCAAGTTCCTGACCCGCTTCACCAGCATGTACGAGATCAACCACCCGACTTCATCGGCCGTCACCTCGGTCAGCGTGCTATTTGCCCAGCCACTCACCGTCGGCATCTCCACCGACCTGATGATGGCCATGCAGAAATTGAGGTTCTGAGGCCATCATGCGGGACAGCCTGTACGTCGCCCTTTCGTCGCAGATCGCGCTCGAGCGGCGCCTCGACACCATCGCCGACAACGTCGCCAACGCCTCGACGATCGGCTTTCGCGCTACCGGCGTGAAGTTCGAGGACGTCGTCTCCGGCACCGGGCAGAAATCGGTATCCTTCGCCTCCCCGGGCAAGACCTACCTTTCCGGCGCCCACGGCGCCTTGAGCGAGACCGGAAATCCCTTCGATTTCGCCATCCAGGGCGATGCCTGGTTTGCCATAGAGACGCCGGTCGGCACCGTCATGACCCGCGACGGCCGCTTTTCGATGAACGAGAACGGCGAGCTGATGTCGATCGAGGGCCACCCGGTGCTCGATGCCGGCGGCTCGCCGATCCAGCTTGATCCCCGCAACGGCCCACCCAAGGCCGGGGCCGATGGTTCGTTGCGCCAGAACGATCAGCTTGTCGGCTCGATCGGTCTCTACAATTTCGACCCAGGCCCGAACTTCGTCCGCTACGGCAATTCCGGCATCGTTCCGGCACGCACCCCGGAGCCTGTCACCGACCGCTCCGATGTCGGCGTCGCCCAGGGTTTTCTCGAAGAGTCCAATGTCAATCCGGTGCTGGAGATCACCCGGCTGATCATGGTCCAGCGCGCCTTCGAGAACACCGCCGCCCTGATGCGGCAGACCGACTCGTCCACAGACGAGGCGATCAAGACGCTCGGCTCGAAATAATCCATGTCGCTCGACCAACCATCCCTGCGCGCACCCGAAAGACAACTCCAGCCGGCGCCGGAAGACCGGCTTGCCGCGCTGGAACGGGTCTGGCGGCGTTTCGCCGACGCCGAGGCGCTGCTCAAGCGCGGCGGCCGCGTCATCGAAGTCACGCCCACGCACTACAAGGTGCACGGCCTTTCCGGCTTCGCCAGGCTGGGCGACATCGTCGAGCAGCGCGGCGATGCCGGTGCGCGGCGCGGCGAGATCGTCAAGATCGGCCGCGACGAGGCCGTCGTGGCACCCTTCGAACGCAGCGCCGATTCCGGCATCGGTGATGCCGTTTTCCGCCGAGGTCCGCTCGTGGTGGCGCCGCATGCCTCGTGGCGCGGCCGCACCATCGACGCACTCACCAGGACGATCGATGGCGGCCCGCCGCTCGCCCGGGGAGACGACACATCGCGCGGCGCCCAGACGACGCCGGGAGCCATGGCGCGGCAACGCGTCGGCACTGCCTTCATGACCGGCGTCAAGGTCATCGACATCTTCACGCCGCTCTGTTTCGGCCAGCGCCTTGGCATCTTTGCCGGCTCCGGCGTCGGCAAGTCGACGCTGCTCGCCATGCTCGCCGGCGCCGACGCATTCGATACCGTCGTGGTGGCGCTCATCGGCGAACGCGGCCGAGAAGTGCGTGAATTCCTCGAGGATACTATCGGCGAGAGCATGGCCAAGACCGTCGCCGTCGTCGCCACCAGCGACGAAAGCGCCATGATGCGCCGGCGTGCGCCGGACACCGCCATGCGCGTCGCCGAGCATTTCCGCGACCAGGGGCATCGCGTTTTGCTGGTGCTGGATTCGATCACCCGCTTCGCCCACGCCCTGCGTGAGGTGGCGACGGGGACCGGCGAGCCGCCGGTCGCGCGCGGTTATCCGGCCTCGGTGTTCACCGAACTGCCCAAGCTGCTCGAACGCGCCGGGCCGGGCGGGGAAGGCAAAGGATCCATCACCGCCATCATTTCCGTGCTGGTCGACGGCGACGATCACAACGATCCGGTCGCCGATTCCGTGCGCGGCATCCTCGACGGCCATGTCGTGCTCGACCGTGCGATCGCCGAACAGGGTCGCTATCCCCCCGTCAACCCGCTGTCGTCCATATCGCGGTTGGCCGGAAAGGCCTGGAGCGTAGAACAGCGCGCGCTGGTGACAAGGCTGAAGTCGATGATCTCGCGCTTCGAGGACACGCGCGATATCCGGTTGCTTGGGGCCTATCAGGGGGGCGCCGATGCCGAACTGGACATCGCCGTGCGCCAGGTGCCGCTGATCTATGAGGCGCTGACGCAAGCGCCGAAGGATCGCCCGTCGACCGACCCGTTCTCCGATCTCGCCCGCCACCTCAAGAGCAAGCTGAAGGCCGATGCCGGAGACTGAACGCGAATATACCGAGCGCATCCTGCGCGACATGATCGCCGAGGCCAACGCCGTGGAGCAAGCCGAGGCTGACGAAGCGAGAACCGCCAAGGCAAAGGCCGCCCGTGACATCGCAGCCAAAGCCGAGGCCGTTCTGGCCAGAGCCGTCAAGCCAATCCTGCCACGAGCTGGCAAAGCCGATCCTGATCTGGCCAGGCCCGTCGAACCCGCTCTGCCCCGGGCTCCCCAGGCGGTGGCTGCCGAGATGACGCAGGCCAGCCGCGACTCGCTGATCGACGGGCTGTTCCCGCGCACCGAATGGCCGCAGCCGCCAAAGGCACCGTTTCCCCGACTGAAGAAGAAGTCCGACCGACGCAGCGATTTCGTCATAGCCGCGCTCGGCATCACGCTCGGCCTGATCTGCGCCCTGTTTCCCTGGTACATCTTCTTCAACCAGGACCAGTTTGGCGTCCAGGCGATGAAGTTCGGCGGCACCGGCTCCAATTCCGGGCGAGCGGGCGGCGGCGTGGTCGCGCAACGCAGCGCGCCGCTGACGGCAAAGGATATTCCCGCGGCCAATCTCGATCTTCTTGCCACGGGGACGGTGCGGGACGACGCCAATCCCGCAGCCGCACCCGACGAGCAACCGTTTCCGGCCGACGCGGCGAAATTCCGCATGGTTCATGTCGCTAACGGCCGTGCCATGATCCAGGACGACGCTGGCCTCTGGATCGTCCAGCGCGGCTCGATACTGCCTGACTCCAGTCAGGTGTCCTCCATCGAGCAGCGCAACGGCAAATGGGTCATGGTCACCAGTGCCGACCGGGTGATCGAACTCTCCAGATAAACGATCTCCGGCTCCCGCCATCCGCAAGGCCCGCGCAAGACTGGCGGCCTAGTCTCTGGGTACCTGCTCGGAGATTCCCATGGAGCCCGTTTCCCTTTTCGACCTCGCCGCCAAGCAAGCGCAATGGCTGGCCGTGCGCCAGTCGGCAGTCGCCGGCAACATCGCCAATGCCAACACGCCAGGCTATACGGCAAACGATGTCGAGCCATTCGAAAAGGTGCTCGACCGCGCTGCCGTATCGCTGCAGGCGACCCAGGCCGGCCATCTCGGCAATGCGGCGACCAATGCCGGCTTCACCATCAAGCCGCAGGAGAATGACGGCGTCGTCATGCCGTCCAAGAACTCGGTCGTTCTGGAAGACCAGTTGCTGAAAGCCGGCGAGGTGCGCCGCTCCTTCGAACTCAACACGGCGATCGTCAAGGCGTTTCATACGATGATGATGATGGCGGTGAAGAGCTGACCATGGACGCACTGACCGCAGCCCTCAAAGTCGCAGCATCCGGCCTCGGCGCCCAGTCGGAGCGCCTGCGCGTGGTTTCCGAAAATCTCGCCAACGCCCAGTCGACCGGCACCGCGCCCGGCTCCGATCCTTATCGCCGCAAGACCATCAGCTTCGTCTCCGAGCTTGACAGGGCCTCCGGCAGCTCAACCGTTGCAGTGAATTCGATCGATCGAGACCCCAGCGACTTTCCAGTCGAGTTCCAGCCCGGCAACGAGGCAGCCGACGAGAAGGGCTACGTCAAGATGCCCAACGTCAACGTGCTGATCGAAATGGCCGACATGACCGAGGCCAACCGCTCCTACGAGGCCAACCTTCAGGTCGTCAAGCAGGCCCGCGACCTGATTTCCATGACCATCGACCTGATGAGGAACCAGTAATGATCAGCGGTATCGGAGCGCTTCAGTTCAAGCCGTCGATCGGCGGCGACGACACGGCCACAAGCCTGCTCCAGGGCGGTGCGACACCTTCGGCCGGCGGCACCATCGGCACCTCCTTCGCCGAGGCGCTGAGCCAGGCAGCCTCCAAGACCGTGAACACGCTGCAGAATGCCGAGCAGGTATCGTTGCAGGCGCTCAAGGGCGACGCCGACACCCGTCAGGTGGTCGACGCCGTGATGAGCGCGCAGCAGGCGCTTCAGACCGCCGTCGCCATCCGCGACAAGGTGGTTTCCGCCTATCTCGAAGTCAGTCGAATGGGCATCTGAGGAATTCCGCCATGAAAGCACTCGCCATCGCCGCCACCGGCATGAATGCCCAGCAGACAAATCTGGAAGTCATCGCCAACAACATCGCCAACATCAACACCACCGGCTACAAGCGCGCCCGTGCCGAATTCTCCGACCTGCTCTATCAGGTCGACCGTACACAAGGCGTGCCCAACCGCTCCAACGCCTCGCTGGTGCCGGAGGGCGTCTCGATCGGCCTCGGCGTCAAGACGACGGCCGTGCGCAACGTGCACACCCAGGGCGAACTGACCAGCACCGGCAACAGTTTCGACCTGGCGCTGACCGGCAGGGGCTGGTTTCAGATCGAGGGTGCCGACGGCGGCACGCTCTACAGCCGCGCCGGAGCTCTCAACACCAACGCCACCGGCCAACTCGTGACGGTCGACGGCGCTGCCGTCATTCCGGCAATCAATGTTCCCGTGGATGCCGTCGAGGTCATCGTCAACAAGACCGGCCAGGTCTTCGCCCGCATCGATGGCCAGACCGACCTGCAGAACCTCGGGCAGCTTCAGATCGCCAACTTCGCCAACGAGGCCGGCCTGGCGCCGCTCGGCGACAATCTGTTCCAGGAAACCACGGCTTCGGGGCCGGCGAATGTCGGCGTGCCGGGCGATCCCGGCTTTGCCACCATCCAGCAGGGCTATCTCGAAGCCTCCAACGTCGACCCGGTCAAGGAAATCACCGAACTGATCTCGGCGCAGCGCGCTTATGAGATGAACTCCAAGGTCATTCAGGCCGCCGACGACATGGCCTCCGTGGTCTCCAAGAACATCAGGTAACGCATGATGTCGACGCCCGGCCTCCTGTCCGCATTCCGCCGCACCGCGCTCGTCCTTGCGCTGGTGACCGGCACGATGCCGGCTTTTGCCCAGGAGTCGACCAACCAATCGGCCACCCGGATCGCCAGCAATCAAGCTGGCGGCGAGGTGGTGCTTATTCCGAGCCGGGTAATCTATCCCGGCGAGACCATCAACCTGGCTGCCCTGAAACAGGTCACCCTTATCGTCGGCAAGCGCAAGCCGGAGGCGGTCGCCACGCGAGCCGAAGAACTGGATGGCAAGGTCGCCAAGCGCACGCTGCTGCCCGGCCGCTACATTCCTTCCACCGCCATCCGCGAGGCCTGGCTGGTCGAACAGGGTGCTTCCGTGCAGATCTTCTTCATCGCCGGCGGGCTGACGATCTCGGCCACCGCCGTGACGCTGCAGCCGGGAGTTGCGGGCGACCTCGTCAAGGTTCGCAACATCGACAGCGGCAAAATCCTGTCCGGCACGGTGATGGCGGACGGAACCATCCAGGTCAGCGCTTCATGATGCGCGGGCTTACCCTGATGCTGGCAGCCGTGCTTGGCCTGCAGCCGGCGCTGGCCGATGGCCTGACGTCGAAGGCCAAGCGCGAGCTCGCCGCCAAGAATGGCGGCGTCTACAGCGATCCCGAATATGATCCGGCCACCACCAGCCGCATGTTCCGGGTGTCGACCGGGCCAAGTTCGCTGCCGCCGGGCCAGGTCGCCGCGCGCATCAAGGACATCGCCCAGCTGCAGAGTTCGCGCGACAATCAGCTCGTCGGCTACGGCCTGGTCATCGGCCTTGCCGGATCGGGCGACAGCCTGCGCAACTCGCCATTCACCGAACAGTCGATCCGCGCGATGCTCGAAAATCTCGGCATCGCCACCGAAGGCGGCAGTGCGCGCGCCAAGAATGTCGCCGCCGTCATCGTCACCGCCAACATGCCGCCCTACGTGCAATCGGGCGCCCGCATCGACATCGACGTCTCCTCGATGGGCGACGCGACCTCGCTTTCCGGCGGCACGCTGATCATGACGCCGCTGAAGGCGGCGGACGGCGAGATCTATGCCGTCGGCCAGGGCTCGGTCATCGTGTCCGGCTTTACCGCCCAGGGACAGGCCGAGCAGCTGACGCAAGGCGTGCCGACCTCCGGCCGCGTGCCGAACGGCGCCATCGTCGAGCGTGCTGTCCAGGCCGAGTTCGACGATCAGGCGATCCTGACGCTGCAACTGCGCAATCCCGATTTCTCGACCGCTATCCGCATCGCCGACGCCATCAACGACTACACCGGCCAGCGCTTCGGCATGCGGGTGGCGGCGGAGCGCGATTCGCGCACCGTTCAGATCAGAAGGCCGAAAGGTGTCTCGGCGGCCCGCTTCTATGCCGAGATCGAGAATTTGGTGGTCGAATCCGACACGCCGGCCCGTGTCGTGATCGACGAGCGCACCGGCACCATCGTCATCGGCAATGACGTCAAGATCTCACGTGTCGCCATCAGCCACGGCACGCTCACCGTGCGCATCACCGAAGCGCCGCGCGTCGTCCAGCCCGAGCCCTTCTCCAAGGGCGAGACCGCCATCGAACCGTTCACAGCCATCGACGCCAGCCGGCCCGACGCCCGCGTTGCCGTGCTGGACGGACCCGATCTCCAGACCCTCGTTTCCGGCCTCAACCGCCTCGGCGTCAAGCCGGATGGCATCATCGCCATCCTGCAGGGCATCAAGTCGACCGGGGCCCTGCAGGCCGACCTGGTTCTGCAATAGGCGATGCCGATGACGCGCTTCTTCTCACACCACGAAAGACACCGCACCGCTGCGATCCTGCTCGCGTCCGCCATTCTCGCGACGCTGCCCTTTGCCGGCGACACTGCGCGCGGCGAGGAGACGGTCCGCCAGGTCCTGCCGGGAGCACCGGTGGCAGCGACGCCGCAGCAATTGACGCGGGAAAAGGCGCCGGACCAAAGCGAGATCGAGCGCTTCTGCTCAAACATCGCCGACGCCGCCCGCGACCGCCGCTATGTCCTGCAGGCGGAGGAACTGAAGCAGCTCCAGGCCGGCATTGACGAGCGCATGAAAGCTCTCGATGCAAAGAAAGCTGAATACGAGACCTGGCTGAAGCGACGCGAGGTTTTCCTGGCCCGGGCAGAGGACGGCGTGGTCCAGATCTACGCCGGCATGAAGCCCGACGCCGCCGCCGAGCGGCTGGCCATCGTCAACGCCGATCTGGCTGCGGCCATATTGATGAAGCTCGATACACGCAAGGCGAGCGTCATCCTCAACGAAATGGACCAGAAGGCAGCGGCGACGCTCACCGGCATTATGGCCAGCGCAGCCCGAAGGGTAGATCCGTCATGATCCGGAAAATGCTTGTCCTGTGCGCGGTCACCATGCTGTCGGGTTGCGGAACCAACCTCAAGGAGGTCGGCAGGGAGCCGGCCCTGTCCCCGGTCGGCTCCGGCATCGATGGCGGCAGTACCGGCTCCCTCTATCGCTATCCGCAAACGCCGCCCGCGCCAGTCAAGAAATTCTCGTTGTGGGACGACCGCCAGAGCCGGCTGTTCACCGACCCGCGGGCGCTGTCCCAGGGCGACATCCTGACGGTCAAGATCAAGATCAACGATCGGGCCAACTTCAAGAACCAGAACGACAGGAGCCGCACCGCCAATCGCAAGCTCGGTTACGACCTCAGCGCGCAGTGGGACCAGTGGAGCACAGCCGGCAAGGGCGCTGGGGCTCTCAGCTCCACCACGGACACGACTGCCGACGGCGAGATCAAGCGCTCGGAGACACTTGAGCTCAATGTCGCGGCGATCGTCACCGATGTGCTGCCCAACGGCAATCTGATGATCACCGGATCGCAGGAAGTGCGCGTCAACGCCGAGCTCAGGGTGCTGACGCTCGCCGGCATCGTGCGGCCGGCCGATATCGGCGCCGAAAACACCATCCCCTACGAACGTATCGCCGAGGCCCGCATCTCCTACGGCGGACGCGGTCGCATCACCGAGGTCCAGCAGCCTGCCTACGGCCAGCAGATTCTCGACCAGGTTCTTCCGTTCTAGGATCGGAGCAGGGCGCCGTGGCAAATATCGAACAGGTTCAGCCACGCAAGGGTCCCTCCCCTGCCATCCAGGCCGGCCTGCTGCTGCTTGTGACGGCGGCCGCCATTGGCATGGGCTGGATGTCCGGCGGTTATCTCAAAGGCGTCGGCGCACCGGCGTCGGTACCGGTCGCGCCTGAGAACGAAGGCAAGATCATGCAGCCCACCGCGGCCGAGCAGCCAGGCCTGGGCCCGATGCTTGTCGTGCTGGCGCCGATCACCACCAACATCGCCTCGCCTGCCGGCACATGGATCAGGATGGAGGTGTCCGTCGTCTATGACGGGCCGCAGCCACAGGCAATGTCGGATGACATCCACCAGGATCTTCTGGCCCTGGTGCGCACCTTGAAGATGCATCAGATCGAGGGCGCCAGCGGCTACCAGCACCTGAAGGCCGATCTTGAGGAACGCGCCTCGATCCGCAGCCAGGGTCACGCCAAGCAGATTCTTATCAGGACATTGCTGCTCGAATGAGAAAGTTCCTTCTCGCCACGGCGATGATCGCGGCCGCAACGTCCGTCGCGACGGCGCAGCAACTCGATCTCGGCGGTATCGGCAAGGCCGACGGCACCACCGTAGGCTACATCATCCAGATGTTCGGCCTGCTGACCGTTCTGTCGGTGGCGCCAGGCCTGCTGATCATGGTGACCAGCTTCACCCGTTTCGTCATCGCCTTCTCGATCCTGCGCGCCGGCATCGGCTTGCAGTCGACACCGGCAAACCTCATCCTGATTTCGCTGTCGCTGTTCATGACTTTCTATGTCATGGCGCCGACCTTCGATCAGGCCTGGAACACCGGCGTCAAGCCGCTGATGGACAACCAGATTACCCAGACCGAAGCCTTCGACAAGATTTCGGACCCGTTCCGCACCTTCATGCTGCACAATGTGCGTGACAAGGATTTCGACCTCTTCGCCGACCTTGCCCGCGAGCGCGGACAGACCGTTTCGCGTGACACCGTCGACCTGCGCATCCTGGTGCCGGCCTTCATGATCTCGGAGATCCGGCGCGGTTTCGAGATCGGCTTCCTGATCGTGCTGCCATTCCTCGTCATCGACCTGATCGTCGCCACCATCACCATGGCGATGGGCATGATGATGCTGCCGCCGACAGTGGTGTCGCTGCCGTTCAAGATCCTGTTCTTCGTCCTGATCGACGGCTGGAACCTGCTTGTCGGCAGCTTGGTGCGCTCCTTCAACTGACCCTGCGGCGCCGGCTCGAAATCCCAGCAATATATTTTCGATTAACCGTCCGGTTTAGCCCTTTGGTAGGGACTTGCCCGCATATTCGCTCGCAGATGGCGGGTGATCGATTTTGAGAGATCATGGGCATGATGCCGCACCGTCATACCGGTAGAGCCGGTATGTAAAAAATACCTGTAAAATCAAGGTCCGAGTACCATGTCCAGCATCATGACGAACAGCGCCGCATTGACGGCCCTGCAGAGCCTCAACGCCACCAGCAAATCCCTCACCGACACCCAGGCCCGCATCTCGACCGGCTACAAGGTCTCGCAGGCTTCGGACAACGCCGCTTACTGGTCGATCGCCACCACGATGCGCTCCGACAACCAGGCAATGTCCACCGTTTCGGACGCTCTCGGCCTCGGCGCCTCTAAGGTCGACACAGCCTATACCGGCATGAGTAGCGCGATCGATACGATCAACCAGATCAAGACCAAGCTGGTCGCGTCCTACGGCCAGACGGACGCCTCCAAAGAAAAGACCCAGGTCGAAATCGCCGCCCTTCAGAACCAGTTGAAGGCCTACGCCGATGGCGCCACCTTCTCCGGCACCAACATGCTTTCGGTGTCCACTGCGACAGGCACCGCGGCCGACGTGAAGATTGTTTCGGCCTTCAACCGCGACGCGACCGGCGCGGCTTCGATCTCGACGATCGATGTCAATGTGGAAAGCATCAAGCTGTACGATGCCGGCGCGGCACCAACCGCCAAGGGTATTCTCGACACGGCCCGCCTCGGCACCACGGGCGCTGCTGTTGCCACGGCCTCGGCACCGACGTTGGGCGCTGCCGCAGCGGTTACCGACACCTATTCGGTTGCCTCGCTGACTATCTTCTCGGGTGGCACGGCCGCCAGCGATAGCCAGATCGCGCAGCAGATGAACGTCGTCGATGCCGCGCTCAAGGCCATGACCAACGCCGCCACCACGCTCGGCGCCGCCAAGAGCAGTATCGACCTGCAGAAGACCTTCACCTCGAACCTGATGGACTCCATCGATCGCGGTGTCGGCCAGCTCGTCGATGCCGACATGAACAAGGAATCGACCCGCCTCCAGGCCCTGCAGGTCCAGCAGCAGCTCGGCATCCAGGCGCTGTCGATCGCCAACGGTTCGTCGCAGTCGATCCTGTCGCTCTTCCGCGGCTAATCGCATCCGCCAACTTGCACTAAAATCGGGCCGCGCCAAAAGCGCGGCCCGATTTCGTTTGCTCGGACCGCGCGCAACGCTCTGTCGTTAACTCTCGAAAGGCCGCGTTTAACAGGCTGTTAACCATGTCCCGCTAATTATGGTTAACCAATAGCTTACAACGGTTGGCGAATCGGCCCTACTGGCACGATACCACGGTTGAAGCAGGCTATCCGGCATGTCTGAGCATGCCGGCCTTTGAGAAGGAGCGACTTTCTTGGCGAGTATCATGACCAACGCCGCGGCGTTAACCGCGCTTCAAAGCCTCAGCGCCACCAACAAGTCACTCGAGCAGACACAGGCCCGCATATCGACGGGCTACCGTGTCTCGCAAGCTTCGGACAACGCGGCCTACTGGTCGATCGCCACCACGATGCGCTCCGACAACCAGGCCCTGTCGACGGTGCAGGATGCACTCGGCCTCGGCGCCTCGAAAGTCGACACCGCCTACACCGGCATGAACAATGTGCTGACAACGATCGGCCAGATCAAGACCAAGCTGCTTTCGACCGTCGGCCAGACGGACGCAGCCAAGGCAAAGACGCAGACCGAGATCAAAGCGCTTCAGGCGCAGATGAAGTCGTTCGCCGATGCGGCCACCTTTTCAGGCTCGAACTTCCTAGCGGTGACCTCAAAGCAGGTTGCGGCCGCCAATGACGGCGTCCAGCCCGACTCCCAGATCGTGTCCTCATTCAATCGTTCCTCATCCGGCGCCATCTCGATCGGGACGATCGATATCGATGTCGAGAGCACCAAGCTTTTCGACTACGGCCTCGCCGCCGAGGTCAAGAATTACGGAACCCTCGATCGCCAGACGTCCATCTATTCCACGGGCGCCGCCCAGACCCTGTACGACAACGCCTATGCGGGCGTGATCGCGGGCGGAGGAACGGACATCGCCGCGAACACCGCCGGCCAGACGGCGGCGGGAGCGGTCGCCAAGGTCGACAATATCTCCGCCTACAACCTCGATATCACGGCACCAGGCATTACCGACGACATCATCACGCAGATGGTGAACAGGATCGATAACGTCATGGCCCAGCTGACCGACTCCGCCACCATCCTCGGTTCCGCCAAGAGCAGCATTGACCTGCAGAAGACCTTCACCCAGAGTTTGATGGACTCCATCGACCGCGGCGTCGGCCAGCTTGTCGATGCCGACATGAACAAGGAATCGACCCGGCTCCAGGCACTGCAGGTTCAGCAGCAGCTCGGCGTTCAAGCGCTGTCGATCGCCAACAGCGCCTCGCAGTCGATCCTGTCTCTGTTCAAGAGCTGATCACGGGCGCCACCGGCGCCGTCCTTTCCATCAGATAATCGGGCCGCGCCGCCAGCGCGGCCCGATTTCATTTTCGCACAAGCTTCGAAGACTAGAGTTCCGGCGGACAATCATGCTGGGAGTCGTTGAACCGTGCCGGAACAGATCCAGAGCATCATCTCGAATCTCCGCGGGTTTGGCGTGAAGCGCCTCGCCATGCTGGCGGGCATCGCCGTTCTGGTGATGGGCGTCATCGGCATCGCCTCGGTCTATCTCAACCGCCCCGCCTATGACACGCTCTATGTGGGACTAGACCGCGCCGACGTGAACCAGATCGGCCTGGTGCTGGGCGAAGCCGGCATCGGCTTCGATGTCGGCGCCGATGGAACCTCGGTTCTGGTGCCGGCCGGCACCACCGCTCAGGCCCGCATGCTGCTTGCCGAAAAGGGCCTGCCGACCAGCGCCAATGCCGGCTACGAATTGTTCGACAATGTCGGCTCGCTCGGCCTCACCTCCTTCATGCAGCAGATCACCCGCGTGCGGGCGCTGGAAGGCGAGATCGCCCGCACCATCCAGTCCATATCGGGCATCAAGGCTGCGCGGGTCCACATCGTCATGTCCGAACGGGCCAATTTCCGCCGCGACGAGCAGCAGCCCTCGGCCTCCGTGGTCATCCGCTACGCCGGCATCGACGCCGAGAAGAGCGCCATGTCGATCCGCCATCTCGTCGCCGCCGCCGTTCCCGGCCTGTCGGCAGACAAGGTGACTGTTCTCGATTCCAGCGGCAATCTGCTGGCCGCGGGCGACGATCCTTCCAACACCAGCGCCGCCCGCACGCTCGGCGTCGAGCAGACCGTCGAGGCGCAGATCGGAGACAACATCCGCCGTGCGCTGACGGCCTATCTCGGCCCCGACAATTTCCGCGCAAGCGTCAAGGCCGAGGTCAACACCGACACCCGCCAGACGGAAGAGACCATCTTCGATCCGAATTCCCGCGTCGAACGCTCGGTGCAGTCGGTGCGGGCCAACGAGAACAACAACCAGAAGCAGGCTTCCACTCCGGCCAGCGTCGAGCAGAACCTGCCCGAGACCCAGGCAACCGCCACCGATGGTCCGCAATCCTCCTCGCAGAACGACCGCAGGGAAGAGATCACCAACTACGAGATCAATTCCAAGAAGATCGCCACGGTCTCAAACGGCTACACCGTCACCAAGATGTCGATTGCCGTGGTCGTCAATCAGCAACGGCTGACGGCCATCCTCGGCAAGGACGCCACGCCGGAGCAGATCGCCAAGCGCGTCGCCGAGATCCAGAAGATGGTCACGTCCGCTACCGGCCTTGACGAAAAGCGCGGCGACATCATCGACGTCTCGGCGGTCGAGTTCATCGACGGCCTGGATGGCGAGGCGATCCCGCAGGCGGGAATGCTCGATTCGATCGGCCAGCATGCCGGCACGATGATCAATGCCGGTGCCTTCATCGTCGTGGTGTTCCTGGTCGCCTTCTTCGGCCTGAGGCCGATGGCCGCGGCGCTGACGGCAAAGGCTACTCCGGCCCTGGCAGGTCCCAGCTTCGACGACGTCCAGCGCTCGCTGCCGACGCCGGAGGCAATGGCGGCTACCGACAGTGCCGCGATTGGGACCTTGCCAGGCACACGCCCAGGCCCCACGCCGCTCGACGATCTTCGCCAGAAGATCCGGCCGGCGCCGCAGGACAGGCTTGCCAGGATGGTCGACCTCAACGAGGAGCGCACCGCGCAGATCCTGCGCAAATGGGCCGCCCAGGAAGTGGCGGTGTAAACCATGCCCTCCGTAGCCCTCTTCGACCTTCTGCCTGATTTCGGGACGCGCGCGCAACGTGCCGGCCAGTCGCGGGCAGCAATCGATCCCGAACACAAGCCCGAGACGCCGGCGCCGCAGGCCGATATCGGCACGCTGATCGCCGAGGCGGTTGCCCAGGCGGAGGCAGCGCTGGAGGTCCGCCTGTCGGCTGCGCATGACGCCGCGCTCGAAGCCGAACGCCAGGCCAATGCCGAGGAAGCAAGGATATTTCTCGAAAGCCTCGGCGACGATGTCGGCAAGGCGGTCTCGTTGCGCATCGATGCCATGGAGGCGCGCGTCACCGGACTTGTCGCCGCCACGGTCGCCCGCATCATCGGCGGCATCGTCAGCGACGATCTGCAGAAACGTTCGATCGAGGCATTGGCCGGCGCCATCCGCGAAGCGGTCGGCGATGCCGAAGCGGTGCGCATCGTCGTGCGCGGCCCGCTCTCGATGTTCGAAACACTGAAGGCGTCGCTCGGACCCCGCGCCGCCAATCTCGATTTTGTCGAGGCGCCAGGCTTCGACCTGACCGTCGCCATCGACGAGGCGGTGTTCGAGACGCGCATGGCCGAATGGTCGACGGTCCTCTCGGAGGTCCTGGCATGAGCGTCGCAGACGCCGACCACGGCCGCCACGAGATCATCATCGTGCGGCGCAGCCATGACGACCATGACGAGGCCCACCATGGCGGCGTCTGGAAGATCGCCTTCGCCGACTTCATGACGGCCATGATGTGCTTCTTCCTGGTCATGTGGCTGATCAACGCCGCCAACGAGCAGACCAAGGCAGCCGTCGCCAGCTACTTCAACCCGGTCAAGCTGGTCGACCGCAATTCGAGCCGCAAGGGCCTGGAGGATCTCGGCGACGGACCGCGCGCCATGGGGCTGACGGCAGACGATCCGCAAGAGGCGACCAGCAAAGCCGGACAGAACGGCAATGCCGGCGCGGGCGCGTCGGACCGCAAGCAGGACAAGCAGGAGCCGCAGCAGGCGGAACGCTCCGACGATCATCTCTTCGCCGACCCCTACGCGGTGCTTTCGGAAATCGCCGCGGATACCGGCGTCATGCAGAATGTCAGCCAGAAAGGCGACGGCGGCGTGCAGGCTGCCGGCCCGGCTACCGGCGCCTCCGGTGGCGCCTCCTACCGCGATCCCTTCGAGCCGGATTTCTGGTCGCAGCAGGTAGCGGCGCCCGGCGCCGAAGCCAGCGCCGAGCGCACGAAGATCGAGGGCGATCCGGCCAAGCCCGGCGACAAGACCGCCGAAACGAAAGTGCTCAAAGTCAAAGCCGTGCCGCCTGTCGCGGCCGCACCGCTTGAGCCGCTGGCCAAGGACGCGACCGGCAAGCAGGCCGCGAACCCTGCCACGGCAATGGCCGGCGAGACCAAACCGGACGGCACCACGGTCGCCGACGCAGCCAAGGCAGAGCCTGAGGCGCAAAAGGCCGCCAAGCCCGACATCGGCGAAAAGGCGCCAACCGCGGCTGCCGTCAAGGCAGCTGCCGACGTCAAGCGGCAGCTGGCCGATGCCTTCAAGCCCGGCGACAAGCTGCACGACGGCGTCTCGGTCGAAGCCACCGACAAGGGGATCGTCATCTCGATCACCGATCAGCTCGACTTCGGCATGTTCGAGGTCGGCTCGGCATTGCCGAGACGCGAACTGGTGCTGGCGATGGAGAAGATCGGCCGCATCGTCAACAGCCAGAAGGGCACCATCAGCATCAACGGCCACACCGATGCCCGGCCGTTCCGCGGCGACAGCTACGACAATTGGCGGCTGTCGACGGCGCGCGCGCATTCCGCCTACTACATGCTCGTGCGCGGCGGCGTCGACGAACGCCGCATCACCGAGGTCGCCGGCTTCGCCGACCGCCAGCCGAAAATAGCAGCCGATCCATTGGCGGCCGCGAACCGTCGCATCGAGATCCTGATGGCGACCGGCGGATGAAGCGAGCGGCCGTCACCCGCCGGTTGATTGGTTTGTTGCTGCTGGCCGGCGGACACCCGTCGGCCGGTTTCGCCCAGGACGCGCTGCAGCCGTATCAGCTGGTGCGCTCGCTGCAACTCATCCAGGACCGCATAGCCGCCGGCGATCATGCCGCCTTGCCGATGCAAGCCAAGCTGCTGGAGATGGCGGATGCGCGCCTGCGGGCGGCGAATGCCGAGGACTACAAGGATCCCAAGAACTTTCGAGCCCTGCTTGTCTACGGCATGAGCGGCGGCAACCCGGTGACCGTCGAAGCGGCCACGTCGCGCGCTACGACGGATCCGCAAAGCCTTGCCATCGCCAAAGGCGTGATTGATTACCTCAACGGCCGGCCCGGCGAGGCTATCGAAGCCTTGAGGCCGATCGATCCCATGGCGCTGCCTCCGGATCTCGGCGCCTTCCTCGCTTTGGTCAAAGGCTCACTGCTTGCCGGTGATCAGCCGGCGACCGCACTCCGTCTGCTCGACGAGGCAAGATTGCTCAGCCCCGGCACGCTGGTCGAGGAAGCGGCACTTCGCCGTTCGGTCGGCCTTGCAGTCGCGCAAGGCGACGCGGCACGCTTCGCCCTTGCTTCCACCCAATATGTCGAGCGCTACCTCTATTCGCCCTATGCCAGCCAGTTCGCCGACTCCTTCGTCTCCGGCGTCATCGCGCTGCACATGTCGATCAGCCAGGACAAGCTGGGCGACATCACCTCGATGATGGATCCCGAGCGCGAGAAGGTGATCTATCTGCGCATCGCCCGCCGGGCCGCGATAGACGGCCTGAACGACTTGTCGGCCTTCGCTTCGGCGCGGGCGGAACAGGGCCGCGACGGCAACACCAATCAGGACGATCCACGCGCCCTGCTCTATGCCAGCCTTTCCACCGTCACCTCGGGGACAATCGAGGACGTTCGTGCCAAGCTCGGCAAGATCGACCGCAGCCGGCTGTCGGAGGGCGACCGCGCTTTGCTCGACGCCGCGCAGGCCATTGCCGGCGAGGTCGTCGCGCCGCCCACCGCCCTTCCGGCGGAAAAGCCTGCCCCAGTTCCTGCCGCCGCCGCGCAGCCGGTGCCCGAGATCGCCACGGCGCAAGGCGCCGATGACAGTGGCCTGCCACCGGTCGAAGGCGCCATCTCGGAGCAACCCGCCGTCACCGCGGCCTCCAGCGGACCAGCCGCCAATGCGCCGGACACGGCAGCAGCGGCATCCCCCGACCCTGCGACTGTCATGCCGGCGTCGGCACCGTCACCCGCAGCCGGCCCAGAGCCCGCCGATCCGACCGACGCCGCCATGACCAGAACACGTCGACAGCTCGACCTGATCGACCAGATGCTTGGAGCCGCCCCCAAATGACCACCAGCCTCGGCTCGGCCTTGCCAGGATTTGCCTCCACGCGCGCGACGTCGGAGCAGCCGGCCGCGAACGGCAGGAACGATGACGCCGGCTTCGGCAAGATGCTGCGCGACGATGCCGGTGCTGCCCGCCCGGAACGGCAGCCGTCGACAGAGGCGGGATCGCGCGACCAGTGCTGGAGCAAGCTCGCGGCCGGCCTTGCCGGGCATGACGCCAAGGCCGAACCAGCATCGGCCGAGCCCGCAAGGACCATCTCGGCCAAAGTGGCAAACGTGAAAACCGGCAAGGACGATTTGGAAGCAAACGCGAAGGCCGACGCTGAAGAGACGGCGCCGGACGCCGAGCCGCTTCAGGACGACCTGCCGCTGCTGATCGCGTTTCATGACCTGTGGCATTTCTCGACAACGGCCAAGGCAGCCGGGGGCAATACGACCACCGGCGAGAATCCGTCGGACCCGGCGCTCGATGGGCAGGCTTCACTGCCAAAGACCTACCGGCCAAAAGCCGCGGGCGGACGCGAAGCACTCGAAACCATGTCGAAGCCGGAGCAGGCGTCGATCGTCGACGGACCTTTGACGGCGCTTGACGGTCAGTCACCGAGCGCTGCCTCCAGCGCGACAAAACGCGACGCCGCGGCGGCGGCCCAGAAGCTGCCGGACGCGCCGGCTGCCGATGTGCCCGGCGTGCGGTCGAAGCACGCCGCGAATGCGATGAAGAGCATCGAGGATGTCCAGTCCTCGATGCGTCCCGAAGCGGGAAAACAGTCCCTGCCCACTGCGCGCATCGACGTGGTGTCGGAACGGAGCTTCCCCGCACCGCCGCAGAGTCCCATCAGCCAGGCAGCCCTCAATGTGATCAACGCCATAGCCACCGACGCCGGGCCGCAAAAGGCGCTTTCAGCCTCACCCACGCCCACCCATCTGGCCAGCTCTGTTGCCGTTCCGACACATGTGTTGAAGATCGAACTCCACCCCGCCGAACTCGGCATGGTGACGGCCAATCTTCGCCTCTCCGGGGAACAACTCTCGATTGAGCTGAAGCCGGAAACGCACGACGCTTATCGTCGGCTGTCGGCCGACAGCGAGGCCATCGTCAAGTCGCTGCGGGGGCTCGGCTTCGAGGTTGACAAGGTCACGATACTGCAACCTTCGGTAGCAGTTCCCGCTACAACCCGGGCGGATGCAACCGCTCCTATGGCGGCGGCGACAGGCCGCGATCCAGCATCCTTTCAACCGGGGAATTCGGGCAGCGGCAATGGTGGAGCCGGCGGCCAGCAACCGGGCCAGCAATCCTCAGGGAAACGCAACGATGACGCGCAGGACTACGGCCGCGGCACTTCGCCTGCTCGCGAGCGCGCTGGCAGCGATATCTTTATCTAGCGCGGCAAACGCCGCCGCAGCCGCGGCCAACCCCTGCGAGCCGGAGATCCTGCGCGCCGCGGATCGTTATGGCGTACCCGCCGGCATCCTCTATGCCGTTGGCCTGACGGAGACCGGAAACAAGGGCAGCCTTCAACCCAATGCCTTGAATATAGAAGGAAAAGCAGTCTTTCCGAGGAGCCGGACCGAGGCCCTTGCCGCCTTCGCCAATGCCCGGCGCGAGGGCAAGACCCTGATCGATCTGGGCTGCATGCAGATCAATCACCACTACCACGCATCGCATTTTCGCAGCGTCGAGGACATGCTCGACCCACGCCAGAACGTCGACTATGCGGCGCGCTTCCTGGCCAGCCTTCATGCCCGTCACGAGACCTGGTCTATGGCCGTGGCCCGCTATCATGCCGGTCCCGACAACGACCCGGCGCAGAAGATCTATGTCTGCCGCGTCATTGCCAACATGGTCGCCACCGGCTTTGGAAAATGGACCGCGAACGCCCGCGGATTCTGCAACCCGTAAGCGCATTTCCCGTTACTAATAGACAAACCGTACAACCCGAATTGTTGGTTTGACTTGGTCAGAACTTGCCGCCGAAAGCACATCTGGCCGCCCGCTAATGCAACCGAAACGATTCCAGACTCCCAAGAAACTAGCTACAAGAAATGACGGTTGTTCAGGATTCCCGCCAGCGGATACGCCTCTCTTCACGGGGCAAATGATTTGATTCGGAAGGCGGGGCCGATGATTGTGATCGTTGACGAGCGCGAGCTCGTAACAGAGGGATACAATTCACTTTTCGATCGTGAGGGCATCGCCTGTGCAGGCTTTGCGTCCGGCGAATTCGGTGAGTGGGTGAACTCTGCCGCAGACACCGATCTGCGCTCGGTCAGGGCCTTCCTCATCGGCGACTGCCGCGAGGGTTCCATCTCTCCGCGCCAGATCCGCGACCGCACCGGCGCCCCGGTGATTGCGCTCAGCGAACAGCATTCGCTGGAGAACACGCTCCGGTTGTTCGAGAGCGGCGTCGACGACGTCATTCGCAAGCCCGTCCATATCCGCGAGATCCTGGCCCGCATCACCGCCATCCGCCGCCGCGCCCAGGAAGACGTCGCCTACACCGAGATCGGCGCCATGCGCATCTTCATGGATGGCCGCGACCCCGAGATCGACGGTCAGCCCCTCCCCCTGCCGCGCCGTGAACGCCGCATCCTCGAATATCTGGCGAGCAATCGCGGGCGCCGTGTCACCAAGACCCAGGTTTTCAACGCCATCTACGGCATCTTCGACGAAGAGGTCGAGGAGAACGTGGTGGAAAGCCACATCAGCAAACTGCGCAAGAAGCTGCGCGAGAAGCTGGGCACCGACCCGATCGATTCCAAGCGTTTCCTCGGCTACCGGCTCGTCTTCTGATGCAGCGCCGCGCCAGCCTCGCGCAAGAAAACATGCGTAGCCTCGTAGCCAGCAGCATGGACACAGCGGAGACGTTTCGATGAGCCTCTACGGAATGATGCGGACCGGCGTTTCCGGCATGAACGCCCAGGCAAACCGCCTATCGACGGTCGCCGACAACATCGCCAATTCCGACACCACCGGCTACAAGCGCTCCTCCGCCGAATTCTCGACGCTGGTCATGCCGTCGACCGGCGGTGCCTACAATTCCGGCGGCGTCACCACGACGATCCGCCAGGCGGTCAGCGATCCGGGTGTGCTTCAGTACACGACCTCGGTTTCCGACCTTGCCGTCAGCGGCGATGGCTTCTTTGTCGTCCAGGATCCGAGCGGCACCCCCTACCTGACCCGGGCCGGCGCTTTCGTTCCCGACGGTCAAGGCAGACTTGTCAACTCGGCCGGCTTCCAGCTGATGGCGTACAGCTACGACAACGGCGTACCGGCAGCGACGGTCAATGGCTTCGAGGGGTTGGTCCCGGTTGTCATCTCCGACCAGGGAATGACCGCAACGCCGAGCACCGAGGGCAGCTATGCCGGCAACCTGCCGGCCGGCGCGACACCGGTCGCGACCGCCAACCTGCCCGCCGCCAACGCTGCGACCGCGCAATACACGTCGAAATCCTCGATGGTCGCCTACGACAATCTCGGCAACAAGAAGCTGCTCGACGTCTATTTCACCAACACCGGCGCCGGCACCTGGCAGGTGGCGGTCTTCGATCAGTCGAAGGCCACCGCTGGAACATCGTTCCCCTACACCGCTGGCGGCTTGCTGGGCTCGGCCAACCTGACCTTCGACACCACCACCGGCAAGCTCACCGGCACGCCCACCGGCGTTTCATTTACCGTGCCGAACGGCGCCACCCTCAATATCGATCTGTCTGCGCTGACCCAGCTTGGCGCCGGCTTCACGGTTTCCGATGCCCAGGTCAACGGCAACGCGCCGAGCACCATCGACAAGGTCCAGATCAGCAAGGACGGCACCATCTACGCACAGTACAAGGACGGTTCGACCAAGCCGCTCTACAAGATTCCGCTGGCCGACGTGCAGAGCCCGGACCAGCTCACCGCGCTGCCCGGCAACGTCTATTCGCAGGGCACCGAGTCCGGCGCGGTTCGTGTCGGCTTTGCCAATGAAGGCAAACTCGGCTCCATCATCTCCGGCGCGCTCGAGAATTCCAACGTCGACATCGCCGAAGAACTGACCAACATGATCGCGGCGCAGCGCAGCTACACCGCCAATTCGAAAGTCTTCCAGACCGGTTCCGATCTGATGGACGTCCTTGTCAACCTGAAGAGATAAGACGGGCGTCGCCCGCGAAAGACCCGCATGTCACTGTCTACCGCATTGAGTATCGCCCAGTCGGCGCTTATGAACACCGCGCGACAGACAAGCGTTGTCTCGCGCAACGTCGCCGACGCCTCCAATCCGGACTATTCGCGGCGCCAGGCCGTCGTCACCAGCACGGCGCCGGGCGCGCGTTCGGTCGATATCCAGCGCGCAGCCAACGAGCTTTTGTTTCGCCAGAATCTCGGCGCGCTATCGGCCTGGAGCGGGCAGAACGCGCTCTACAGCGGCATGGATCAGCTGGGCGTCGCGGTCAATGGCGTCGACAATGCGTCCTCGCCCTCGACCGCGATCGCCAACCTGCAGCAGGCGCTGCAGCTCTACGCCACCTCGCCGTCGAACCAGAACCTCGGCGCCTCGGTCATCGACGCCGCCAAACAGGTCGTGCGCTCGCTCAACGAGGGCTCCAAGGCAGTCCAGGATTTCCGCACCCAGACCGACGGCCAGATCGCCACCGCCGTCGATGACCTGAACTCGCTGCTCAGCCAGTTCCAGGATGCCAACACGGCGGTCATGTCCGGAACCCGTTCCGGCACCGACGTTTCCGATGCGCTCGACCAGCGCGACGCGCTTTTGAAGAAGATTTCGAACTATGTCCCGGTGTCGACCTTCACGCGAGGCGACAATGACATGGTCATCACCACCGGCGACGGCACGACTTTGTTCGAGACGATACCGCGCACGGTCACCTTCGCGGCGTCGGCAGGCTATACCGCGGGTGCCGCCGGCAATGCCGTTTACATCGACAACGTGCCGATCTCGGCGGGAGCCGGCGGCAACACCAGCGCCAGCGGCACGCTTGCCGGCCTGCTGCAATTGCGCGACGGCGTCGCCTCGACCATGCAGAGCCAGCTCGACGAGACCGCGCGTGGCCTGATCACCGCTTTTGCCGAGACCGCACCCTCGATGGCCAATGCCGCCGGCCTGTTCACCTGGTCGGGAGCGCCGGCCGTGCCGGCCGCCGGCACGCTGGTCACCGGCCTTGCCGCGTCCATCAGCGTCAATGCAGCGATGGACCCGAGCACCGGCGGCAACCCGACGCTGCTGCGCGACGGCGGCGCCAATGGTGCGGCCTATGTCGCCAACACGGGCGGCGGCGCGTCCTATTCCACCCTTCTGGTCGCCTATGGCGACCGGCTCGACCAGCCGATGACTTTCGACCCCGCCGCCGGCGTTTCGGCAACCTCCAGCGTATCCGACTACGCCGCCAGTTCGATCGGCTGGTTCGAGGGCGTGCGCCAGCAGGCTTCGACCGCCTCCGATGCCAAGGAAGCACTGGCATCGCGCAGCGCCGAAGCGCTGTCCAACGCGACCGGGGTCAATGTCGACCAGGAAATGTCGTTGCTGCTCGACCTCGAACACACCTACCAGGCATCGGCCCGGATGATGAAAACCGTCGACGACATGCTGACGGCCTTGCTCAACGCGGTGGGATAATTCCATGACTTCAGTCTCCTCGGCCGCAATCTCCAATGCCATGCGCTCCCAGCAGATGCGCATGCAGGCCGAACTCGTCAAAGCCACGAAGGAAGCGTCGACCGGCAGGGTCGCCGATGTCGGGCTGGCTCTCGGAGGGCGCACCGCCCAGTCCGTCACCTTCTCGCGCGATCTCGACCGGCTCAACGTCATTATCGATTCCAACGGCCTGGTCGGCGCGAGGCTTTCCTCGACACAGACCTCGCTTGGCCAGCTCTCCGGCGCCGCTCAGACCTTCCTGTCCGCCCTGACCACCGCTTCCTCAAGCGACTCGTCCAACAGCCTCACCCGGGACTCCGGCAAGGCGACCATCCAGCAGCTGACCTCGATCCTCAACACCAGCGTCAATGGTGAATATCTGTTTGCCGGCACCAACACCGACGTCAAGCCGATCAACGATTTCACGGCTGCCGGCTCTCCCGCCAAGGCTGCATTCGATACCGCTTTCCTCACCAATTTCGGTTTCACCCAGGACGACCCGGCAGCGGCCAACATCACGGCCGCCCAGATGGACGATTTCATCACCAACGATGTCGCGCCGCTGTTCACGGGCGCGGGTTGGCAGGGCGACTGGTCGAACGCCACCGACCAGCAGATCGTCAGCCGCATCGCACTCAACGAAACCACACCGACTTCGACCAGCGCCAACAGCGATGGCATTCAGAAACTCGCCATGGCCGCAGCCATGGTCAGCAGCCTGATGTCCAGCAACATCAGCCAGGCGGCGAAGAATACGGTTGTCAGCCGCTCCACCACATTGGTTGGCGAAGCGCTGAGCGGCATTGGCCAGCTTCAATCCGAGACCGGCATCGTCCAGAAGCGGGTTTCCGATGCCAACGATCGGATGAAAACGCAGGTCGACCTTTTCGAACGGCACATTCTCGATCTGGAAGCCGTCGATCCGGCGGCAGCCGCGACACGGGTCGCGGACCTGACACAGCACATCGAAACGTCTTTCGCGTTGACCGCACGCCTGCAGCAGCTCAGCCTGTTGAATTACCTGACCTGACAACGCTTAACGGAACGGTAGAGCCCCAACGATGTACCAATTCTCCTACGCCGACATCCAGAGCAACTCCGTTGCCGACGCGAAGGACCGCGAGCGGGAGCTTCTGACCCGCTCGATCGACATGCTGGCGGCGGCAGCAGCGGCCGGCCACGATTCCATGGAAGCGATCGAGGCGCTTCACTTCACCAACCGCGTCTGGACCGCCTTCGTCGAGGATCTTGGCTCCAGCGACAACGCCCTGCCCAAGGAACTGCGCGCCAATCTCATTTCCATCGGCCTGTGGCTGCTGCGCGAGGCGGAGGACATCCGTCAGGGCCGCACCAACAATTTCGAAGGGTTGATCGAGGTGTCCCAGATCATCAGGGACGGCATTCAATGACCAACACGCTGAAGATATCGCTGAAGCCGAACGAAAAGATCTACATCAACGGCGCCGTCATCCGGGTCGACCGCAAGGTCACCGTCGAATTGATGAACGACGTCCAGTTCCTGCTCGAAAGCCACGTGATCCAGGCCGACGATGCCTCGACGCCGCTCAAGCAGCTTTATTTCATCCTGCAGGTCATGCTGATGAACCCGGCCGGCGCCGCCGCGGCGCGCGACATGTTCCGCCGTTCGCTGCCGCTGCTTCTGGCAAGCTTCGAGGACACCCAGATCTGCAGCGCGCTGAAACAGATCGACCGCATGGTCGGCGAGGATCATATCTACGAGGCGCTGAAGGCGATCCGCGCGCTTTATCCGCTCGAACGCCGCGCGCTGGGTGGTAATGACGATGTTTTGGGTGCCGAGCGCCCGCTGGCCGTGGGAGCACGATACTGATGAACGTGGACATGACGACGACGATTCCGACAGGCGCCAATCAGGCCACGGCGTCGACCTCGAAGACAGCGGTCGACTACCAGTCCTTCCTGAAGCTTCTGATCGCCGAGATGAAGAACCAGGATCCGACCAAGCCGATGGATTCGACGCAATATGTCGCCCAGCTCGCCACCTTCTCTCAGGTCGAGCAGTCGGTGCAGACCAACACCAAGCTCAATCAGATCATGCAGTCCTCGGCGCTGTCGCAGGCCGACGCACTGATCGGGCGCTCGATCACCTCCGCCGACGGCCTGACCACGGGCACCGTGGCTTCGGTGCGCCTCGCCAGCAACGGTCTCATCGCCGTGCTGCAGAACGGCACCGAAGTCGCCGTCGGTCCGGGAGTCTCGGTCAAGGCAGCAAGCTGACGCTTTCGACAGAGAGCCAGTCCCATGAATGAGGCCGACGCTCTCGACATCGTCCAGTACGCGGTGTGGACGGTGCTCGTCGCGTCCGCTCCGGTGGTGCTGGTCGCCATGGCGGTCGGCATCGGCATCGCCCTCATCCAGGCGCTGACGCAGGTACAGGAGATCACCTTGACCTTCGTGCCGAAGATCGTCGCGATCATGCTGGTGGTGGCGTTGACCGGCCCCTTCATCGGCAGCCAGATATCGGCCTTCACCAACGTCATCTTCGAGCGCATCCAGAACGGCTTCTGAGCCTGTTCCAGGATGGTGTGCCGCGGCATGCCGTTCGCAATTGTGCGAGGACAGACGCCGCCGATCCCCGCGGCACCTCCGGACCCACGGCGGACAAGGCCTGGACCGCCTCTATCCCATTGTTGGACCATGCGCTTTTTTGCCCTTTGCGGCGCCATGCCCTACTTTCGGCAAACGGTCTGCGCAAACGGATTGTCTGACGAGCAGGCACGACATGGCAGGAACCCCAAATGATTGACGAAAAGCCGGACAGCGAGAGCGTCTCGGCGCTGGCGCCCTTCCGGCACGGCATTTTCCGCGCCGTGTGGGGCGCAAGTCTCGTCTCGAATTTCGGTGGCTTGATCCAGGGTGTCGGCGCCGCCTGGATGATGACCACGATCGCCACCTCGCCCTATCAGGTGGCCCTGGTCCAGGCTTCGACCACCTTGCCGATCATGCTGTTTGCACTCGTAGCCGGCGCCATCGCCGACAGTTTCGACCGGCGCAAGGTGATGCTTGTCGCCCAGACCTTCATGCTGGTGGTGTCGGTGCTTCTGACCCTGTTCACCTATTCAGGCCTGATCACGCCGTGGACGCTGCTCGCCTTCACCTTCCTGATCGACAGCGGCACCGCGCTCAACAGCCCGTCATGGCAAGCCTCCGTCGGCGACATCGTCCCCCGCAACAAGGTGCCGGCGGCCGTCGCCCTCAATTCGATGGGCTTTAACCTGACACGCAGCGTCGGTCCGGCGATCGGCGGCATCATCGTCGCCGCGGCCGGTGCCGCGGCCGCCTTCGCGGCGAACGCGGTGAGCTATATCGGCCTGATCGTCGTGCTGGCGCGCTGGAAGCCGGACGTGCCGGTATCGACCTTGCCGCGCGAGTCGCTGGGGGCTGCCATGGGCGCCGGCCTGCGCTATGTCGCCATGTCGCCCAACATCGGCAAGGTGCTGGTCAGGGGTGCTGCGTTCGGCTTCAGTGCAGGCGCTGTGCTTGCGTTGCTGCCTCTGGTGGCGCGCGATGTCGTCAAGGGCGATGCGCTGACCTATGGCATCATGCTCGGCGCCTTCGGCATCGGCGCGGTCGGCGGCGCCTTGATCAGCGTCAGGCTGCGGCAGTTGCTGTCCAGCGAGACGATGGTGCGCTGTGCTTTTGCCGGCTTCGCTGTCTGCGCATTCAATGCCGCCGTCAGCCAGCATGCCTGGCAGACGTCGCTCGGCCTGCTTGTCGGCGGCGCCTGCTGGGTGATCGCGCTTTCGCATTTCAACGTCACGGTGCAGATGGCGACGCCGCGCTGGGTGGTCGGCCGGGTGCTGTCGGTCTACCAGACCGCGACTTTCGGCGGCATCGCGCTCGGCAGCTGGATCTGGGGTGTCGTCGCCGATGCGCACGGCGCCGAAACCGCGCTGATCGCAGCCAGCGTCGCCATGCTGGCCGGCGGCGCCATCGGTCTTTTGCTCCCGCTGCCGCAACAGCAGGTGCTCAACCTCGACCCGCTCAATCGCTTTAAGGAACCGCACCTTGCGCTTGACCTGAAGCCGCGCAGTGGTCCCATCGCCATCATGATCGAGTATGTGATCCGGCACGAGGACGAACCGGAGTTCCTCGCCATCATGGCCGAACGCGGCCGCATCCGCCGTCGTGACGGCGCCCGCAACTGGACGCTGGCGCGCGATCTCGAGAATCCCACCGTATGGATCGAGCATTATCACACGCCGACCTGGATCGAATATATCAGGCACAATGGACGCATCACCCATGCCGACGCCGTCATCGGCGAACGCGTGCGGGCCCTGCACAGCGGCGACGAACCGCCCCGCGTGCGGCGCATGATCGAACGCCCGACGACCGCGGGCACAGCGCTTGTGATGGCCAAGGGACCGATCGAGCATTAGGGCTCCGCAACCACTGTCGCAGGCCCCCGCTTGGCCGTCCGTCACCCCTCGCCCGATAGGTCCCGGCGCGCCTTGTCGAGTTCCTCGGCATAGCGCCGCATCAGATGGCCTTCGGTCAAAAGCCCCAAGACGATGTGGTCGGTGAAATCCTCGACGACTGCGAGTTCTTCGGCGCCGGCGCGCTGGAATGTTTCCGCGGCGGCCTGCACGTTCATGCTCGGCACCAGCACCGCGTCCTTGTATTTGGCAAGATCGCGCACCGGCACCTCGCCATCGGAAGGATCGCTGTGCAGTTCGGCCACGATCAGCACGCCGACATAGTGGTCGCCCGCGTCGACGGCGATGACCCGCTGGGCAGAGCCGAGCGGCACTTGCTTGCGGAAGGCTGCCAGCGTCGTCGAGGCATAGATGGTCTTGATGTCCTTGCGCATCATCGAGCCGACTGTGAGGCTGCGCATCCAGCCGACATCGTGCGCGCTGCGGATGGTCTCGCCGCGCAAATGGAAGCGCCATGTCGAGAACGAGTAGCCGAAGGTCTCGCGCACCAGGATCGCCGACATGATCGAGGCGGCCAGCACAACGCCGGTCAGCGTCAGGTCGCGGGTCGATTCCAGCGCCAGGAAGGTCATCGTCAGCGGACCGCCGACGACACCGACTGCGAGCGACGTCATGCCGACGACGGCGGCGACGGCAGGGTCGATGCCGGTTGCCGGCGAGACGACAATCATCACATCCGCGAACGCCTTGCCGAGCAGCGCGCCGAGGAACAGCGAGGCGAAGAACAATCCGCCGCGAAAACCCGACCCCAGCGAGACCGCCGACGCCGCCAGCTTGAGCACGAAGACGCTGGCCACCACGGCCAGCCCGTAATTCATCGAGAATTCGCGATGCAGCGCGCCATGGCCGCTGGACAGGACCTGCGGCGTGATCAGCCCCAACAAGCCAACGATGACTCCGCCGATGACGGGGCGCAGCGCCGCATCGATCGACAGCCTGGCGAAACCGCGCTCGATCAGTGTCACCAGATGCATGATGGCGATCGAGGCGGCACCGCCGAGCAGGCCGAGCAGCAGGAACGGCACATACTGGCTGGCGGTGAGCGCCGGCAGACCCGAAAGCTCGAGCGGAAACGGCACGCCGCCGAACATCTCTGCCGTCAGCGAGGCGCAGATCGCGGCTGTCAAGACTGGCGCGACATTGGCAACCGAGTAGATGCCGATGACCAGTTCGAAGCCGTAGAAGGCGCCGGTCAGCGGTGCATCGAAGGCGGCGGCGATGGCGCCGGCCGCACCACAGCCGACCAGGATGCGGACATCGTTGCGGCGCAGCCTGAAGATGCCCGCCAGCCGCGATGCCAGCCCGGAGCCAACCTGCGTATAGCCGGCTTCCAGCCCGACCGAGGCGCCAAAACCGCTGGAGATCATCGTCTGGCCGGCGATGATGAAGGTGTCGGTCAGCGACATGCGCCCGCCATAGAGCGCATTGGCTTCGATCGGGTCGATCGGCGTGCGGAATTTCCGTATCCTGAGCCAGACCACCGTCAGCCCCAGCAGCATGCCGCCGATCGCCGGTATCAGCGCCTGCATCGGATTGGCGAGCGAGAACATGCCGGAAAGCCGGCCGCCTGGCTGAACGCCGAACAGCAGCCCGTGCAGGTCCTGCACGATCTGGCTCATCGCCGTGACCAATATGCCCGCCATCACGCCTACGACACCGGCGAGAACGACCACCACGATGCCGCGTGCCTCGAGCAGAGGCAACGACCTGATCAGCACCGCGCGCAGCCGGCGGGCGTAGACTTCGCTGTGGTTTCTGGAAAGCACCGGGGCGGCTCGCCGATATCGAAAGGCAGTGGAAAGCCAGCCTGATACGCCCGGCGGCACGGCATGGCAACCACTATGCCGGCAGACACCATATTGGCGACAGCTGGCGCGATATCGATCGGCTGACGGACCGTTCAGGTCGGCATGGGCTCGCCGGCTTCATAGAGCACGAGGTTGCGCTCGCCTATGCCTAGCGCCGGCCAGCTCGCACGCCAGTCCGCAATGTGCGGCGAGGCGAAATGCGCGTCGAGCGCTGCCCTGTCACTCCAGACTTCCGTGACCCGGATGAGCCCGGCATCGAAAACATCCTGCGCATAGGAATATTCGAGACAGCCGGGCTCGGCGCGGCTGCCGGAAACCATGCGTTCCATAGCGGGCTTAGCTTCCTCCAATTTGTTTGGCGGCAGGCGGATGGTGCCGATGATCAGAAGCATGGGTTTCCCTTCCTAGCGAGGCCGGCCGACACGGCGACCTGCGCATGGTCGTTCGAACTAGCCAGTCTCCCACCCTCGCGCAAGCTTGGCGGGCTACCTTTACAGGGCTGTCGCGCGCTCGGCAGTCTATGGGGTTTGAGGACGATATGGCGATCAGCGAAAGCATTCAGCCCGGCGCGGTGGCCAAGAACGGCCGCGACGTCTTCTTCGCCATCGGCATCGTCATCATCCTGGCCGTGCTGTTTCTGCCGATTCCGGCCTTTCTCATCGACGTCGGCCTCGCCTTCTCGATCGCGCTTTCGGTGCTGATCCTGATGGTGGCGCTGTGGATCCAGCGGCCGCTCGATTTCTCGTCCTTCCCGACCGTGCTGCTCATCGCCACCATGCTCAGGCTGTCGCTCAACATCGCCACCACGCGCATGATCCTGTCGCACGGCAATGAGGGCACGCATGCCGCCGGCTATGTCATCGCCGGCTTCTCCAAGCTGGTGATGGCCAGCGACTTCGTCATCGGCCTGATTGTCTTCATGATCCTGATCGTGGTGAACTTCATCGTCATCACCAAGGGCGCCACCCGTATCGCCGAAGTCGGCGCGCGCTTCACCCTCGACGCCATCCCAGGCAAGCAGATGTCGATCGACGCCGACCTGTCGGCCGGTATGATCGACGACAAGACCGCGCAGCTGCGCCGCCGCGAGCTGGAAGAAGAATCTTCTTTCTTCGGCTCGATGGACGGCGCCTCGAAGTTCGTGCGCGGCGACGCCATCGCCGGCCTCATCATCACCGCCATCAACATCGTCGGCGGCATCGCCATCGGCTACATCAGGCACGGTATGGGCATGGGCGAAGCCGCCGACGTGTTCATCAAGCTGTCGGTCGGCGACGGCCTCGTCACCCAGATCCCGGCACTGATCGTGTCGCTCGCCGCCGGCCTGCTCGTCTCCAAGGGCGGCACCCGCGGCTCGACCAACCAGGCGGTGTTCGGCCAGCTCGGTGCCCACCCGCGCGCCCTCTATGTCGCGGCATCGCTGCTGGTGCTGCTCGGCCTGATGCCCGGCCTGCCGCTGTTCCCGTTCTTTGCGCTCGCCGCCGGCATGGCCGGTCTCGGCTACGTCATCCCGATGCGCGCCAACCGCGCCGTCGCCGAAGCCGAGGCGATCAAGGATCAGGAAAAGGCGACCAAGGTCGAAGAGGAGAAGAACTCGGTCAAGGCTTCGCTCGCCACCGCCGAGATCGAGCTTTTGATCGGCAAGCAGCTGTCGACAAGGCTGCTGACGTCGCATCAGGAACTGGTTTTCCGCATGGGCAAGATGCGCAAGAAATTCGCCACCCAGTACGGCTTCGTCGTGCCGGAAGTGCGCGTCGCCGACGATTTCGCCATCCCGCCGAAGAGCTACCAGATCAAGGTGCACGGCACCGTGGTGGCCGAGTACCAGATGCGCGTCGGCGAGATCATGGTGCTGCTCGGCAACCGCGACATACCCGAGATACCGGGCGAGGAAATCCGCGAGCCGGCCTTCGGCATGCGCGCCTATTCCGTGGTCGAAGCCTTCGCCGAGGATTTGAAGCGCGAGAACTACACCTTCGCCGACAACATGTCGGTGCTGCTCACCCATCTCTCCGAGGTCATCCGCAACAACCTGCCGCAGCTTCTGTCCTACAAGGACATGAAGGCGCTGCTCGAACGCCAGGACCAGGAATACCGCAAGCTCGCCGACGAGATCTGCACCACGCACATCTCCTATCCCGGCCTGCAGGCGGTGTTGAAGCTGCTGCTCGCCGAGCGCGTCTCGATCCGCAATCTGCACCTGATCATCGAGGCGATCGCCGAGATCGCGCCGCATGTGCGCCGCACCGAGCAGATCGTCGAGCATGTCCGCATCCGCATGGCCCAGCAGATATGCGGCGACCTGTCCGAGGGCGGCGTGCTGAAAGTGCTGCGCCTCGGCAACCGCTGGGATCTCGCCTTCCACCAGAGCCTCAAGCGCGACGCCAAGGGCGAGGTGCGCGAATTCGACATCGACCCGCGTCAGCTCGAGGAGTTCGGCCAGGACGCCACCAAGGCGATCAAGAAATATCTGGAAGCCGGCGAGCGTTTCGTCCTCGTCACCGCGCCCGACGCCCGCCCCTATGTGCGCATGATCATCGAGCGCCTGTTCACCACGCTGCCGGTGCTCAGCCATGTCGAAATCGCCAAGGGCGTCGAGATCAAGGTGCTCGGAACCATATCGTGAGCGTGCTGTCGCAAGGCGTCGTCATCGCGGCGTTCCTCGCCTTCTGCCGCATCGGCGCCTGTTTCATGCTGATGCCGGGCCTCTCCAGCGCCCGCGTCCCGGTCCAGGTCAGGTTGTTCGTGGCGGTCGCCGCCACCGGCGGCCTGCTCGCCTTTCTGTGGGACAAGATCTTTCCTTTCGTCGACCCGCGCCCGCAGATCCTTGTGCCGATGATCATCTCGGAACTTCTGGTCGGCGGCCTGATCGGCGCCATGACCAGGCTCTACATGGAAGCCCTGCGCTTCATGGGCTCGGCCATCGCCATGCTGGTCGGTTATGGCGGCACCGGCGGACCGGCGATCGAGGAGCCCGAACCCCAGGCAGCCCTTGCCGCAATCATCTCGTTCTCGGCGCTGTTGATGCTGTTCGTCTTCGATTTCGACCACGAGATAATACGCGCGCTGGTTTCCTCCTACACGGTCGCGCCGGTCAACGTCTTCTTCAACCCGCAGGCCGCCCTCGTCGATGTCACCGACACGGTGTCGGACACGTTCTTCCTGGTCATCCGCCTCGGCAGCCCGTTCGTCGCCTATGCTATTCTCGTCAATCTGACGATCGGCTTCGTCAACAAGCTGACGCCGCAGATCCCGATCTATTTCATCTCCCAGCCCTTCATCATCGCCGGCGGCATGATCATCTTCTATTTCGCCGTCGGCACCATGCTGTCGCTGTTCGTCGACGGCTTCGTCGATCTGACATTGGCGAGATAGAAATGAGCACGCGCAAGGACCGCCTCAAGAAGCTGGTCAAGGTTCAGGAACAGCTGAAGGCGCTGCACGAAACCCGCCACGCCACCTTCCTTGCGGCGGCCAGTGCCGCCGAGGCCGAGGCCAAGGAACTGGTCGGCCATTTCGACCAGGCCGATTCGCTCTCCGCCCTGTTTCCCGATCTCTACCATCGCCGCATTGCCCAGGCGGTGGTGCGCCAGGAAGCGAACCTGGCGAGCGCCAGGCAGGAAGCCAGCCTCATCGCCGCGGCGACCGCCCGCACCAACATGGTCGAGCGCGCCTACAAGGACGTACGCAACCGCGACGAACGCGAACGCTCCGACCGCGAGCGGCTGGACCTGATCACGCAGAAGCGGACGCAGGAGTAGTTGGGAGCATTGTGTGGCGCGAAGCGGACCCTCCAAGGTTCGGCTTTCCCGTAAACGCTTTACAGCCCGGTTTGGTAGCGCTACCGTTTCAGCCTAGCGTGAGCCTGGGAGGAGCCAGGGCTGTCGCTAGCGGAAGCGTTGTTCCTTCGACGACGTCGCGGGAATTTGTTGGGAGGATCGATGGCGTCTGTCGCAATTGGCGAAGTCTATAAATCATTCGGCGCTGTCGAGATCCTGCACGGGGTCAGCGTGAACATCGAGGACGGCGAGTTCGTCACTCTGGTCGGACCGTCGGGCTGCGGAAAATCAACCCTCCTCAGAATGATCGCCGGCCTAGAAAAGATTTCACGCGGCCAGATCGCGATTGGCGAACGTGTCGTCAACAACGTTGCGCCCAAGGAGCGCGACGTCGCCATGGTCTTCCAGAACTATGCGCTCTACCCACACATGACCGTCGCCGAGAACATGGCGTTCTCGCTGATGCTCAAAGGAGTTTCCAAGCCGGAGAGCGATGCAGGCGTGCGCCGCGCGGCCGAAATCCTTGGGCTGGTGCCGTTGCTGGCGCGCTATCCTCGGCAGCTTTCCGGCGGCCAGCGCCAGCGCGTCGCAATGGGCCGCGCGATCGTGCGTGATCCGGCGGTCTTTCTCTTCGACGAACCGCTGTCCAATCTCGACGCCAAACTCAGGGTGCAGATGCGCGCCGAGATCAAGGAACTGCACCAGCGCCTCAAGACCACGACAGTCTACGTCACTCACGATCAAATCGAAGCCATGACCATGGCTGACAAGATCGTGGTCATGCATGACGGCATCGTCGAGCAGATAGGGCCGCCGCTGGAACTCTATGACCGGCCGAACAATCTTTTTGTCGCCAGCTTTATCGGCTCGCCGGCCATGAATTTGCTGAGGGGCGAGATCGCTACCGACGGCTCACCCTCGTTCCGCGGCGCCGGGGGGATTTCGGTCCCGTTGGCCTCGGCACTTTCCATCCGCAATGGCGAGCCTGTGGTGCTGGGAATAAGGCCCGAGCATTTGCGGCTGTCCGACGACCAGGGCATTCCGGTCACCGTCGCGGTGGTTGAACCAACCGGGTCCGAAGTGCAGCTCATCGGCCGGACAGCCGGCGGCGAAGAGATCGTCGCGAATTTCCGGGAACGACATTCCTTTACGCCGGGCGAAACCATCCGGCTTACGGCCGAGCCCAGCCTTATCCATCTCTTTCACGCAGAAACCGGACAGAGATTCCAGACACGTATCGATCAGTAGGACCACAGGCAAGGACAACAACAGGAGGAAACGAGCATGAAGTTCACCAGACGCGACGTGATCCGCACCACCGCCGGCGCGGCGGCGGGTGCCTTGGGAAGTCGGTTCATCAGCTCTCCGGCCCTTGCCCAGGACGGACTGAAATACAAACCCGAGGATGGCGCCAAGCTTAGACTGCTGCGCTGGTCGCCCTTCGTCCAGGGCGATGAAGACCAATGGCTGGCCAACACCAAACGCTTCACCGAGGCGACAGGTGTCGAGGTTCGCGTCGACAAGGAAAGCTGGGAGGACATTCGTCCCAAGGCGGCGGTCGCAGCAAATGTCGGGTCCGGCCCCGACCTGATGTTCGTCTGGTTCGATGACCCGCACCAATATCCCGACAAGCTGCACGACGTGAGCGAACTGGGCGAGTATCTCGGCTCGAAATATGGCGGCTGGCACGAGGGACCTAAGCAATATGCGACACGCGACGGGAAGTTCGTCGGCCTGCCCCTGGCCACGATCGGCAATGCCATCGTCTATCGGGAAAGCTGGGTGAAAGAGGCCGGCTTTTCGGAGTTTCCCAAGGACACGAAAGGCTTCCTGGAACTTTGCAAGGCCTTGCAAGCGAAGGGACATCCGGCCGGCTTCACGCATGGTCATGGCGTCGGCGACGGCAACAACTATGCTCATTGGCTGCTGTGGAGCCATGGCGGCCAGATGGTCGACGAGAGTGGCAAGGTAACGATCAACAGCCCCGAGACCCTCAAGGCGATCGAATATGCGCAGGAGCTTTACAAGACCTTCATTCCAGGCACCGAAAGCTGGCTCGACGTCAACAACAACCGCGCCTTCCTGGCCGGCGAACTGGGGGTGATCGCCAATGGAATTTCCGCCTACAACACGGCCAAGATCAACAAGGACAAAGATCCAAAGCTGGCTGAAATCGCCAAGGACATACGCACGACCAACCTGCCCATCGGTCCTGTCGGCAAATCCGTCGAATTGTTCCAGGTGACCACGGCTGTCATCTTCAATTACACGCCCTACCCCAACGCGGCCAAGGCGTATTTGCAGTTCATGTTCGAGGAACCGCAAATGAAGGACTGGATCACCTCCTCGGCCGGATATTGCTGCCAGACACTGAAGGCATTCGACAACAACCCCGTGTGGACTGCCGATCCCAACAACGCCGCTTACGCCAAGGCTTCGGCTACTCTGCGGCCTAACGGCTATGCCGGGCCGCTCGGCTATGCCTCGGCGGCAACCATGGCCGACTACGTGCTGGTCGACATGTTCGCCAAAGCGGTGACCGGCCAGGCCACGCCGCAAGAGGCAATGGAAGAGGCCGAGAAGCGGGCAAATCGCTATTATCGCGTTTGAGCCGGCTCAGCCGGGCAGCGCCGCTGCCCGGCTGGCTTCGGATTGCGTCGCGGCCGATCCGGCCGATCAATGAGACCTCAGCAGGAGCCGACCCATGGCCGTGCCGTCAGCTGCTATCCAGCCGCGACCTTCGATCTTCTCACGGATTCTGTCGCGCTGGAGCGAAAGCCGGAACGCACTTGGCTTCGGCTTCATGCTTCCGGCGGCTGCACTGCTGCTTGTCTTCCTGACCTATCCGCTGGGGCTCGGCGTCTGGCTCGGCTTCACCGATGCCCGCATCGGCCGCCCCGGCATCTTCATCGGCGTCGAAAACTATGAATACCTGTGGAGCGACGCCGTCTTCTGGCTCTCCGTCTTCAACACCTTGCTCTACACGATCAGCGCCTCGATCCTGAAATTCGCGCTCGGCCTCTGGCTGGCGCTCATCCTCAACCAGAACCTGCCCTTCAAATCGTTCTTCCGCGCGATCGTCCTGCTGCCGTGGGTGGTGCCGACGGTGCTCTCGGCCATCGCCTTCTGGTGGATCTACGATTCGCAGTTCTCCATCCTGTCGTGGGCGCTCATGGAAATGGGACTGATCGATCACCGCATCAATTTCCTTGGCGATCCGGAGAACGCGCGCGCCTCGGTGATCGCTGCCAATGTCTGGCGCGGCATTCCTTTCGTGGCCATCACGCTGCTGGCCGGCCTGCAGACGATTCCCCAATCGCTTTACGAGGCCGCGACGCTCGACGGCGCCAGCCGTTGGCAGTTGTTCCGCTATGTGACGCTGCCGCTGCTGACGCCGATCATCGCCATCACCATGACCTTTTCGGTCCTGTTCACCTTCACCGATTTCCAGTTGATCTATGTGCTGACTCGCGGCGGACCGGTGAATGCCACCCATCTGATGGCGACGCTCTCGTTCCAGCGCGGCATTTCCGGCGGCCAGCTTGGCGAGGGAGCCGCGATCGCGGTGGCGATGATCCCGTTCCTGCTAGCGGCGATCCTTTTCAGCTATTTCGGGCTGCAACGTCGTAAATGGCAGCAGGGCGGTGGAGACTGACATGGCCGCGATCGAAACGAACAATCGTCCGAACACGGATGAAGGCGGCATGGGCTATCTCCAGAGCCTGCCCCGGCGCGTGGTCACCGTTTATCTGCCGCTCCTGATCTTCGTCATCGTGCTGCTGTTCCCGTTCTACTGGATGACGATCACGGCGGTGAAACCCAATCTCGAGATGACGGATTATGCCAATTTCAATCCGTTCTGGGTCGTCAATCCGACACTCGAGCATATTCGGTATCTGCTCTTCGACACATCCTATCCGGGCTGGCTTCTCAACACGATCATCATCTCGACCGCCTCAACTTTCCTGTCGCTGCTGGCGGCGGTGTTCGCTGCCTATGCGATCGAGCGCTTGAGGTTTTCCGGGGCGCGGCAGGTCGGCTTGGCAATCTTCCTGGCCTATCTCGTGCCGCCCTCGATACTGTTCATTCCCCTGTCGGTAATGGTGTTCAACCTCGGGCTTTACGATACGCCGTTCGCGCTGATCCTCACCTATCCGACCTTCCTCATTCCATTCTGCACGTGGCTCTTGATGGGCTACTTCCGCTCGATACCCTTCGAACTGGAAGAATGCGCGCTGATCGACGGCGCGAGCCGCTGGCAAATCCTGACCAAGATAGTTCTGCCGCTGTCGGTGCCCGGCCTGATTTCCGCCGGCATCTTCGCTTTCACCCTGTCATGGAACGAATTCATCTACGCCTTGACCTTCATCCAATCGTCCGAAAACAAGACCGTGCCGGTCGGCGTGCTTACCGAGCTCGTACGTTCGGACGTCTATGAATGGGGAGCCCTGATGGCAGGCGCGCTGATCGGCTCCCTGCCGGTGGTGGTGCTCTATTCATTCTTTGTCGAGCACTACGTCTCCTCGATGACGGGGGCGGTCAAGGAGTGAAGCTGAGGCGGAAATCCCACCCTCGGCGGACCATCGAAGCAAGCTCGTGGGTGCCAAGCTGATCGTCAGCTTCCGGCCAAAGGCGACGATGGAAAAATCTGCCCGATGGCGCGAAGCCGGCAGCTTCGATCCGATCCGCGCACTCCGCTCCCTCTCCTTCCCGCAAGCCTGCCACAAGCTTGTTGAGGCATGGTCTGGCTAAGGAAAACCGGTAAAAGGCGGACTTTCTTGGCGATTTCTCCACCCAGCGACATCGTTATGGATGTGGCCCGAGCCGCCGACCCGGCGGATATCGAGACCGCCCGCGCCGCGCTGGCAAAGCGGGCCGGCGGCGCTGCGGGCACGTTTTCACTCGACACCGCCGCTTCGGTCGATGCCGGCTCGATCCTGTCGCGCGCCACCGCCGACAAGGCCGCCGCTGCAACCGACCCGGCCAACAAATTCAAGAAGTTCGAGGCGATGGTGCTGCAGACCTTCATCCAGAACATGCTGCCAAAGGACACCGAGGGCGTCTACGGCAAGGGCCTGGCTGGCGACATGTGGAAATCGCAGCTTGCCGAGCGGGTGGCCGACGTGATGGCCGAACGCGGCGGCATCGGCATCGCCAAGTCGATGCTTGCCGACCACTATCTCGAAGGCAAGCGCGTGGTTCCGGTCGGTCCGGTCTCGGGCGGGTTGGAAAAGACCGAGATCGACCAGCAAAACAGCCTGTCGACCTCGCTGGTCCACCAATTGCAGCGCAAGGCTGCGGGGTCGATGACCGGTGACGAGACGACCATAAAAACAAACATCAAGATCTAAACTGGGAAACGCCATGGCCGACTTTTCAGAATCCACCCCCAATCTGCCAGCACGCACGACCGCGTCGGAAGCGCCGATCCCGTTCGCGCGGCCCGGCAACCTCGCCGCCATCATCGGTCGCATCGAGGAAGTGGTCGAGGAAGAGACGGCCGGTATCCGCAACGCGACCAACTATGATCTCAAGGCGTCGAACGCCCGCAAGAGCCGCTACCTCTACGAGTTGACGCGCGCCATGAAGGGCGGCAGCGAAGCCGAATTCCTCGAACAGCACCGCGAGGGCCTGACCCGGCTGCGCCAGAAGCTGGCGAAGAACGAAGCGGCGATCCTGGCGCATCTCAGCGCGGTCAACGAAGTCGCCAGCCTGCTGCGGCACGCCATCCAGCGCGCCGAGACCGACGGCACCTATTCCGCCGGCGAGTTCGGCTGGATGAAGGCATGATGCCGAACACAAGCGACACTTCGGAGATACTGCCGAAGCAACGGCGCAGTGCCGCGTCGCCTTCGCAAGGGACTGATCAAGGGACTGACAAGAGCCGATGATCAAGGTCATCGCCATCGCCGTCTGGATCTGCGCCGCAACCCTCGGCGCCGTGTTCTATTCGTTTCAGGCGGCCGGCGAGCGCGGTGTCGGCGAAACGCCGAAGCCGATGCTGGGCGGTCTCGACTACGTCAAGACCGACATCATTTCGGTGCCGCTGATCCGCGATTCTGAGATCGGCGGCTATTTCCTGACCAAGCTCGTCTACACCGTCGAACCCGAGCAGATAAAGAAGCTGTCCATTCCGGCCGAAGCGCTGATCACCGACCAGGTCTATTCCTACCTCTATTCCAATCCGCAGATCGACTTCACCAACAAGGCGACGATCGATCTCGATGCCTTCCGCGCCGCAATCCGCGATACCGTCAACGCGCGTGTCGGCGCGCCCTTGGTGCATGAGGTTCTGATCGACCAGGTCAATTTCCTGTCGAAGGACGAAATCCGCGACAACTGGCTGCGCCGCAAGAAAAGCGAGACGGCGAGCGAAATGACCAAGGCGTTCAAGGAACACTGAGTTGCCCCGGCTCGGAGTCCCGGCCTCATCGGGGCTCACCTGCCGCGACGGCAGGAACCAACCGCCCGAATTCGCGTTGACGTAAACGTCAACCCAAAGCTATATGCGGCAGCGACCGTGATCGCGAAACTGCGGCATGGGCTTCGGCTGGATCGAAGCGCCGTTGCGAGACAGATGCAACCAGACAAGGAGAACAGCGTGAGCGTTCAGGAGATTGCCGAGAAGATCAAGTCGCGCGTGGCCAGCAGCGGGTTCGATCGTTCCGTGAAATTCGACACCGGCAGCGACGGCGTCATCGTCATCGACGGCGCAACCGTCTCGAACACCGATGCACCCACCGACTGCACCATCAAGCTCTCGCTCGACGATCTGGATTCGCTGATCGCTGGCGACCTGAACCCGACAATGGCGTTCATGACCGGCAAGATAAAGGTCGAAGGCGACATGACCGTCGCCATGGCGCTCAGCCAGCTGATCGGCTGAAGGCATCCAGCCGCCCAAGCGGCACCCACCAAGCGCAAAAACGCCGCCTTTTCGGGCGGCGTTTTTGCATGAAATGCTGCCGGCTTCGTGTCAGGCCGCCGATATCAGTTCCTGCGCCTTCAGCTTGCGGCCGGCCGCCTTCAGCGTGCCGTGCACGCCGTCAAGCGCGCCTTCCACCAGTTCCAGCGCCAGCAGGCGGTGCCGCTCATAGGGTCCCGGCATGGCAAGTGAACCGGTCTTCTCGGCCGAGAAGCCGAAGCGCGCGTAATAGGGCGCATCGCCGACCAAAAGGATAGCGGCATGGCCGAGACGCGCCGCTTCGGCGATGGCATGGCGCATCAGCGCCGAGCCGATGCCGGCATTCTTGAGCGACGGGTCGACGGCAAGTGGGCCAAGCAGCAGCACGGCCGCACCGCCCTCGCCCAGCCTGACATCCCACAGCCGCACGGTGCCGGCCACGCCGCCCGAAGCATCGCGGGCGACGAAGGCCAGGCCTTCCGAGGGCCGCCGGCCACGCCGCAGCTTCTCCGACGACTTTTTCCTGCGCTTCGGCCCCATGGCCCGATCGAGCAACGCCTCGCGCGCCGCAACATCGGCGGCGGTTTCGGCGACCATCACAGAGGCCGGTGCGTGGCCCCCAATTTCAACTGGCATTTCCATTTCAACTGACATTTCCATTTCCGCAATCCCTGGCGAGCGGAGATCTGTTCCACAGGCGAGCCCGGGTGGACGACACGCGCCCACCGGGGATGATCTGATCGGCTCTCTCAGCGCATTTTCAGGCGAAGTTGTGTCCGGTTCGCCGTCCGAAAATGCGCTGAGGAAGCGCCGTCAGATCACATAGGATCGGAGAGGCTCGAAGCCGTTGAAGGCGACCGCCGAGTAGGTGGTCGTGTAGGCGCCGGTGCCTTCGATCAGCACCTCGTCGCCGATGGTCAGCGACAAAGGCAGCGGATAGGGCGTCTTCTCGTACATCACGTCGGCCGAATCGCAGGTCGGGCCGGCGAGCACGCAAGGTGCGGTCTCCGTGCCGTCATGCGGCGTGACGATCGGGTAGCGGATCGCCTCGTCCATCGTCTCGGCAAGACCGCCGAACTTGCCGATGTCGAGGAACACCCAGCGCACATTGTCATTGGCCGCTTTCTTCGAGATCAGCACGACTTCCGACTTGATGACGCCGGCATTGCCGACCATGCCACGGCCCGGCTCGATGATGGTCTCGGGAAGCGCATTGCCGAAATGCTTGCGCAGCGCCGAGAAGATCGCCTGGCCATAGGCCTGGGCGGCTGGCACGTCACGCAGATAGCGCGTCGGGAAACCACCGCCCATATTGACCATCTTCAACACGATGCCTTCTTCGGCGAGCGTCGCGAACACCACCTTGGCGTCGGCCAGCGCACGGTCCCAGGCGGTCAGGTCGGTCTGCTGCGAGCCGACATGGAACGACACGCCATAGGCGTCGAGGCCGAGCCCCTTGGCATGGCGCAGCACGTCGACGGCCATCGCTGGCACGCAGCCGAACTTGCGCGACAGCGGCCATTCCGCGCCCTCGCCATCGGTCAGCACGCGGCAGAACACGCGCGCGCCTGGAGCGACGCGAGCGATCTTCTCGACCTCTTCGACGCAATCGACGGCGAACAGGCGGATGCCGAGCTGGTAGGCGCGTGCGATGTCACGCTCCTTCTTGATGGTGTTGCCGAAGGAGATGCGGTCCGCCGGCGCACCGGCGTCCATCGCCATCTCGACTTCGGCAACGGAAGCGGTGTCGAAGGACGAGCCCATCGCAGCAAGCAGGCGCAGGATTTCCGGCGCCGGGTTTGCTTTCACCGCATAGTAGATTTTTGAATCGGGCAGCGCCTTCTCGAAGGCGCGGAAATTGTCGCGCACGACATCGAGGTCGACGACGAGGCAGGGACCGGTCGGACGTCGGGTGGCGAGGAAGTCAAGGATGCGCTGGGTGGCCATCGGGGTCTCTCCATCAGCGCCTTTCGGCGCGCAATAAGGCTGCGGGACGCGGGCTGTCAGCCTCGCGAACACGCGGTGGACAAAGGCGGGACGGATATCCATGGAACCAGCCGGTGGAGACCCCGGAACCATGAAGCGCCGTCTCGCGGCGGTGAACCTTGGCCTTGCCCGGCCTCGGTTCGCTTTGTCTGCCTTGGCTTGGATGGGAGACCCGTCCGCACTGCCGGCAATGAAGGTGTGCCTCTTCAGTAACCCCGGTTTTTGGACAACCGGCAGAACACCAGAAAGGCCCGCACCGTCGTTGCTTCAAGGTGTCCTCGGGCTGGCGGTTGGCCGCTAGACCGACTGGAGGGGTTGGCTCCAGTTACCTTACCGATTTCCCTCACCATTCGAGGATCGGCGGACACCCACAGGCACGTGCGACTTTGGGCAAGCGCGATATAAGGGCGAAGACTTTCACAATCAATAAAAATCGTATCGCAGGTTGTAAAATTTCTGGTGTCGAACAATGTTGCGGCAACCGTATCCGGATATCGAACGATGACAGGCACGCACGGCCCTCTCAACGCCTTTCTCGATCTTCGCCAGATGCCAGTGGCACATGCCCAGCTAGGCCCGCTGGCCGGCCTGCGGCTGGCCGTCAAGGACATCTACGACGTCGCCGGCTACCGCACCGGTTGCGGCAATTTGCAAAAATTCGCCGAAAGCCACGCAGCCTCGCGCACCGCACCCGCCGTGCAGATGATCCTCGATGCTGGCGCACGCTTCGTCGGCAAGACGCAGACCGACGAGCTTGCCTTCGCGTTGTTCGGCCAGAATGCGCATTTCTCGTTTCCGGTGAACCCGGCGGCACCCGACCGCGTCACCGGCGGCTCCTCATCGGGGTCGGCGGCGGCGGTGGCGGGCAGGCTGGCCGATATCGCCACCGGCTCAGACACCGGCGGCTCGATCCGCGCCCCGGCGAGCTTTTGCGGACTGATCGGGCTGCGCACCACGCATGGCCGCATTCCGCTCGACGGCACGATGAAGCTGGCGCCGAGCCTCGACACGTTCGGCTGGTTCGCCGACGACATCGAGACCTACGAGACCGTCGGCAAGCTGCTGCTCGGCCGCGATCCGCACCAGCACGTGTTGGACCGGCCGCTGGCGCTGGATTGGCTGGATGGATTGGTCGCCCGCCCGGCGCTGGCCGAATATGGTGAAATGAAGGGGCTGGCGGGCGCGGTCTTCGGCGTGCCGGCGACGCCGGCAATCCGCTTCTCCTCATCTCCCGATGAACTCTATTGGTGCTTTCGCCGGCTGCAGGCCAGGGAGGCCTGGGCGGTGCATGGCGAATGGATCACCAGCGGCGAGCGCGGCCTCGGCCCCGGTGTCGAGGAGCGTTTCGGCTTTGGCCGTGCCGTCGATGACAGGACAGCCCAGGCCGAGAAGGTGCGACGTCTGACCTTTCGCGGCGAACTGAACGCCCTGCTCGGCAGGAACGGCTTCCTTGTCCTGCCGACCGTGCCTGGTCCGGCGCCTTACGTGGACAGCACGCCGGAGCAGTTCCAGGCCTATCGCGAACGGGCGCTCCAACTTCTGTGCCTGGCCGGCCTGTCTGGTTTTCCACAGATCACGCTGCCCGTCGGCTCGGTCGCCGGCGCCCCGTTCGGCCTGTCGCTGCTTGGCCCTTCCGGCAGCGACATTGCCCTGATACGGCTCGGCCGGAAACTTCTCGACGCGGCACGAAAGGCCTGACCATGGACACACTGACGCGCATGCGTGCCTTCATCGACGTGGTCGAGGCCGAGGGCTTTTCGGCGGCGGCGCGCAAGATCGGTCGTTCCAAGGCCTTGCTGTCGAAATATGTGCGCGAGCTGGAGGACGAACTCGGCGCTTTGCTGCTCAACCGCACCACGCGCCAGTTCTCGATGACCGAGGCCGGCCATACCTATTACCGGCGCGCCTCGGAGATCGTGCGCGAGGTCGACAGCCTGGCCGACGCGGTGCGTGAATCCTCCGGCGACGTGCGCGGCCGGATCAAGCTGTCGGCGCCGCGCACCTTCGCCGACGCGCCGATCGGCCAGTCGCTGATCGACTTCGCCAAGCAGCATCCCGACATCGTGCTCGACATCCAGCTCGACGACCGCTTCGTCGATCTGGTCGAGGAGGGCTTCGATCTTGCGGTGCGCATCTCGCGGCTGGAGAACTCGTCGCTGATCGCCAGGCGGCTGGCGCCGTTTTCGATAAAGCTCTGCGCCTCCCCCGAACTGATCGCCAGGCATGGCATGCCGACAAGGCCGCAGGATCTCAGCCGCATGCCTTGCATCGTCGACACCAATGGCCGCGGACTGAACAACTGGCCGTTCAAGGGCGACAATGGCGATCCGGTGAGCGTTTCGGTGTCCGGTCCGGTCGAGGTCAACAGCCCGATGACGGCGAGAGCCGCGGCCGTGGCGGGCCTCGGATTTACCGTCCTGCCGGATTTCATCGCCGCGCCCGACCTCGCGAGCGGCCGGCTGGTGGCGGTGATGGATGACCGTATCCTGTCGGGCGGCGGCATCTTCGCCGTCTACCCGCACCGCCGCTATCTGCCGGCGAAAGTCCGCGTCTTCGTCGACTTCCTGGTGCAGTGGTTCAGGACGCGCGAGGCTGGCTGACCGGCATCGATAGTCTCATGGTCCCAATTTCGCCCCCTTTCTGGTAACTCTCGGCAACTCTTCCGAGGCCTATGGACCGAGAATGAATCTGAAACGGCACGCAATCATGCTGGCTTCGGCCTTGGCGGCTACTTTTGCCGCCACTGGACCGGCTTACGTGCATCCGCATGTCTTCGCCGAGGCCCGCCTCGATGTGATTCTCTCCCCGGATCACCAAAGCGTGAAGGCTCTCCGTCATCTCTGGCGCTTCGACGATCTGTTTTCCTCGACCGTGATGATGGAGTTCGACAAGAACTCCGACCTGAAGCTCGATGACAAGGAGCTGAAGGAAGTCGCCGACACCGTTCATGCCTCGCTGGCCGAGTTCAATTACTTCCAGCTCGTCACCGTTGACGGCAAGGACGTGGCGATGACGCCGCCGCCGCATCTGATGGCCAATTTCGACAACGATCAGCTGATCATCCTGTTCGAGTCCGAACCGAAGGTGCCGATCAAGCTCCACGGCAAGATCGATATCGGCGTCTACGATCCGACATTCTACACGGCGATCGACTTCACCGAGGACTCCAACATCACGGTTGAAGGCCTGCCCTCGAACTGCACCAGCAAGGTGGTCCGTCCGGACCCGGACGAGGCCATCAAGGAAAACCAGAAGACCCTCACCGATGCCTTTTTCAACGATCCGACCGGCACCGATATGAGCAAGATCTTCGCCACCAAGCTCGAACTGACCTGTCAGCCAGAAGGATGAAGCCGGTGACGAAACCGTCCCTGCGTTTGGCATTCGGCCTGTTGGCCCTCACTGTCGCCATGATGCATTTCGCCGACGCCGCTCATGCCCAGAGTTCGCTCGGCATCGGCGTCAATGACGGCATGGCGCCGACCACCGGCCCGTTCGCCCATATCCTGATGTGGATCAATCTCAGGCAGCAGGAATTCTACCGCGCGCTGGCAACGGCGATGAAGGCGATGCGCCAGGACGGCAGCAAGATCTGGATACTCGTCGGCCTGTCCTTCGCCTACGGTATTTTCCATGCCGCCGGCCCCGGCCACGGCAAGGCCGTGATCTCGTCCTACATGGTGGCCAATGAAGTGGCGTTGCGGCGCGGCATCCTCTTGTCCTTCGTCTCGGCGCTGCTGCAGGGCCTGACCGCGATCGCGGTGATGGGGGTCGCCTATTTCGTCCTGCGCGGCACCTCCGTCTCGATGACGGACGCGGCCTGGTTCATGGAGATCATGAGCTTTGTCTTCGTCACCCTGTTCGGCGCCTGGCTGCTGTGGCGCAAACTCGGCCCCGCCGTCCTGCGTCTGTTCGGCAAGGGCCCGGCCTACAGCCTGTCGGCGGCTCATGCCGGCCATTCTCACGCCGGTCATTCTCATGGGGGTCATTCTCATGGGGGCCATTCGCACGGCGCGCATTCGCATGCCGGTCACTCCCATGCAGCTCCCAGCCATTCGGCGCATGCTCATTCGCACGCGCCACACGCGCATGACCATGTGCACGGCCCTTCGCACGATCATCACGATCATGCCGAACACGATCACGCTCATCACGATCACGCGGCCGGCGAAGTCTGCGATACCTGCGGCCATTCGCACGCACCCGATCCGGCGCTGCTGTCGGGCGACCGCTTCGACTGGCGCACGGCGTGGACGGCGGTGGCGGCGGTCGGCATCCGCCCCTGCTCCGGCGCCCTGATCGTGCTGAGCTTCGCCTTGCTCAACGGCCTCTGGCTCGGCGGTTTGCTGTCGGTGCTGGCGATGTCGCTGGGCACCGCCATCACCGTATCGGCACTGGCGACACTGGCGGTGACCGCCAAGAACTGGGCGGTGTATTTCGCCGGCGACGGCCGCATGGGCAACCGCATCCACTCGATCGTCGAGATCGGCGGCGCGGCGTTTGTGTTCCTGTTCGGACTGCTGCTGCTGTCGGCGAGTTTGGCGAGCGGCGGATAGGCCGGCGCCACGAGGTTCGGAGTTTAACCCGCGATCTTGCCGCCGAGCTCATCCTCGATGTGAGCGCGGATGATCTCGTCAAAACTCTTTTCGGCGCTGAAGCCGAGCTCCCGTGACCGCTTTGCCTCGAAGCGCGTCGGCCAGCCCTTGACGATCGCCCAGATCGTCTCATCCGGAACCTCGCGGATCAGGCTTACCGCCTTCGGCCCGGCGATGCGTTCCAGCGCCTCGATCTGCTCGCCGACGGTGACGGCAACGCCGGGCATCGTCAGGTTGCGGCGCGGCCCGACTGCGCTGCCGTCGATCCCTGCCGCATGGATCAGGAAGTTCACCGCCGAGCGCGGGCTGGCATGCGTGTGCACGACCGAGCGCGGCACCGGCAGGATCGCTTCGTGGCCGCTCAACGGCTCGCGGATGATGCCGGAGAAGAAGCCGGACGCCGCCTTGTTCGGCTTGCCCGGCCGCACGCAGATCGTCGGCAGCCGGATGCCGATACCGTCGAAGAAGCCGCGCCTGGTATAGTCGGCCAGCAGCGCTTCGCTCATCTGCTTCTGGGTGCCGTAGGAGGTCAGCGGCGTCGGATGGAAATCATCGGGAATGACATCCGGGAACGGCGCGCCGAACACCGCGATCGACGAGGTGAAGACGACGCGCGGCGCAAAGCCCGCCAGCCGGATGGCATCGAACAGGGCCCGCGTGCCATCGAGATTGACGCGGTAGCCGAGATCGAAATTCGCTTCCGCCTCGCCCGACACGATGCCGGCAAGATGGAACACGACGCCGGGGCGCGATGCGACCAGGCGCTCAGCGGCCCCTGCTTCGGCGAGATCGCCAGTGTGCAGCGTGACGCTGACGCCATCCAGGCTCGGGGCCTGTGGCGGCACGATATCGTGTAAATCAAGCGCCGTGATCTTGCGGCCGCGCAGCGTGCCGTCCTTGGCCAGCCGGGCGATGAGCTTGCGGCCGACCATACCCGCGGCGCCAGTGATCAGAATGCGCATATCGAAAATCCCTTGCCTATTTACCCTGATTTTTGCGCTGGCTGCGAGCCCGCAACCAGAACACCGAGAAGAACGCCAGCACGAAGACGATGCCAAAGGCGCCGGCCAGCACCGTCGAAAGGCTGCCGAGTGCCAGCATTACGGTCGGCAGATAGTAGGCGCCGATACCAAACAGAAGCATGATCCACACGGCAGCGATAAGAGCATTCCTGGTGTCACGATCCATCACGCCGCACCACGGCAGCGGGTGTTCATCAAGCTGGTTTTCAAGGTTTTGCAACTCCCGAGGCAGGACCAATCGACATCAATCGATCGGTCCTAGTGATGGTGGTCGTGATATGCAGCCGCTTCGTGCTCGTGCCCATGGTCGTGCTCGCCATCGTCGGCGCACTGGCCGAATTCCGGTTCCACGGTGGCATGGCTGATGCCGTGCTCGCTGGCAAGCCGCTTCTTGACGGCACTCACCGCCTGATGCGCATCGACGCCCTCGTCGAGACAGGCATGCAGCGTCGCCATATTACTGGTCCCGTCGAGCGACCAGACATGCATGTGGTGCACTTCGCGCACGCCCTGGACCGTCGCCTCGATATCCCGGGCGATCAGATCTCGGTCGAGGCTTGGCGGCACGCCCTCGAGCAGGACATGGGCGGCTTCCCGCATCAGCGACCACGCCGTGTAGAGGATCAGCAGCGAGACCAGGACCGACAGGATCGGGTCGATCGGCGTCCAGCCGGTCGCCAGTATGACCAGCGCCGCCGCGATGGCCGCGGCCGAGCCGAGCAGGTCGCCAAGCACATGCAGGATGGCGCCGCGCATGTTCAGGCTCTCGCGGTCGCCGCCATGCAGCACGAAGAACGAGCCGATGTTCACCAGCAGGCCGAGGATCGCCACCGCCAGCATCGGCCCGCCAAGCACCGGTGCCGGCGCCTGCAGGCGCCCCCACGCCTCATAGACGATCCACAGCGCGATGACGAAGATGGCAATGCCGTTGGTATAGGCCACCAGCGTCTTGACCCGGCCGAAGCCATAGGTGAGGCGAACAGTCGCCGGGCGGCCAGCCAGATGGAAGGCATACCAGGCAAGGCCGAGCGCGATCGAGTCAGCGAGCATGTGGCCGGCATCGGCCAGCAGCGCCAGCGAGCCGGTGAGGATGCCGCCAAGCGCTTCGGCGACCATGAAGCCGCCGGTCAGGCAGGCTGCGATCAGAACGCGTTTCTTGTCGGTCGAGCCATGGACATGGCCGGGCCCATGATCGTGCCCAATGTGATCGTGCCCGCTGTGATCGTGGGTATGTGCCAATGGCGAACTCCTAGGCGCCGAATTCCGCGCGACAATCCTCGAGCCGTCGCTTCTGCTGGCCGTCGCCATCGAAATTGGCCGGATCGAGCCATGCCTCGTAGGCACGGCGCAGCGCCGGCCACTCCTTGTCGATGATCGAATACCACGCAGTGTCGCGGTTTTCACCCTTGACGATCAGATGCTGGCGGAAAATGCCTTCGAACTTGAAGCCGAACCGTTCGGCGGCCCGCTTCGATGGCTCGTTGCGGTTGTTGCACTTCCATTCGTAGCGGCGGTAGCCGAGTTCGTCGAAGATGTATTTCATGAACAGGAACTGCGCTTCGGTCGCCCCCGGCTTGCGCGAGATGAGCGGTCCCCAATAGATGTTGCCGATCTCGATGACGCCGTACGCCGGATCGATGCGCATCAGCGTCTGGCGTCCGGCGACCTTGCCGCTGGGCTTGTCGATGACGGTGAAGAACAGCGGATCCTCGCTGGCCTCGACCTTGTCCAGCCATGGCTGGAAGGCGGCGCGGGTCTCCGGCGGATAATCGGGCAACCAGGCGAAGCGGCCGTCGATGTCGGACACGGAGGACGCTTCATAGAGGCCATCGCCATGTTTTGCGGCACTCAGCGGTTCGAGCCGGACAGTGCTTCCGTCGATGGTCTTGCGTTCGGGCCGCGGGCGCGGTTGCCAATCCCTGAGATTTTCCGACACCGAAAGCTCCAATCCGTTTGACTTTTGCCAGCCGAAGCTCACAAAAACGCGACCCAACAGCAAGAACCACACGGACGGGAAAAATGCTCCACACGATTTCGGCCTTCGACCGCCTTGGCGAGGAAAACGCCTTTGCCGTGCTCGCGAGGGCCACAGCACTTGCCCAACAAGGCCGCGACATCGTCAATCTCGGCATCGGCCAGCCGGACTTCAAGACGCCGCAGCACATCGTCGAGGCGGCGATCAAGGCGCTGCGCGACGGCCATCACGGCTACACGCCGGCCAATGGCCTGCTGGCGACCCGCGAAGCGGTGGTGCGGCGCACGCTGACCACCACTGGTGTCGAAGTATCGCCCGAAACGGTGATGATCCTGCCCGGCGGCAAGCCAACCATGTTCGCCGCGATCCTGATGTTCGGCGAACCTGGCGCCGAAATCCTCTATCCCGATCCGGGCTTTCCCATCTATCGCTCGATGATCGAGTTCACCGGTGCAGCCCCTATTCCCGTGCCGATGCGCGAGGAGAACGGCTTTGCCTTCTCGGCCGAGGAGACATTGGCGCTGATCACCTCGAAGACCAGGCTGCTGATCCTCAACTCGCCCGCCAATCCGACAGGCGGCGTCACGCCGCGTGCCGAGATCGAGAAACTGGTCAAGGGGCTGGAGGCGCATCCGCAGGTCGCCATCCTCTCCGACGAGATCTACGACGTCATGACCTATGATGGCGAGACGCATTGCTCGCTGCTCGGCTTTCCCGAGATCCGTGACCGGCTGATCGTGCTCAACGGCTGGTCGAAAACCTGGGCGATGACCGGCTGGCGCATGGGCTGGTCGATCTGGCCGAATGGCGACAAGGGCGCCCATCTCTACGACAAGGTGCGCAAGCTGGCTGTCAACTGCTGGTCCTGCGTCAACGCGCCGAGCCAGTTCGCCGGCATCGCGGCAATCGACGGCCCGCAGGACGATGTCGCCAATATGATGCGCGCCTTCGACCGCCGCCGGAAGATCGTCGTCGAGGGATTGAACGCGCTGCCCAACATGTCCTGCATCACGCCCAAGGGCGCGTTCTACGCTTTCCCCAACGTCTCGAAGACCGGCTGGAAGGCCAAGAAGCTCGCCTCGGCGCTGCTCGACGAGGCCGGCGTGGCGCTGATCGGCGGTCCCGATTTCGGCATTCTCGGCGAAGGCTATATCAGGCTCTCCTACGCCAATTCCGAGGAGAACATCTTGCGGGCGCTGGAACGGATCGGGGCCTTCCTGGCGAAGTAAGCTTGAAAGCGGCCCGCTGTCCTCTTCCGGACAATTTGCGGCTGTGGCATGACCGTGTCATGAGCCGTCCGGAGGCGCGCGGCCAAGACTGGGCGTGCATGTCGAGAACGGCTACGGTCCTCGGATCAGGATCGAAGTGGGGTGACATCGGATGTTCTATGCAATCCTTGCCTATCATGTGGAAGACGCAATCAAGGCGCTGACGCCGCAGGAAGATACGGCGCTGATGGCTGACTTGCTCAAGATCCATGAAGGGCTCTATGCCGACGGCAGCCTTGGCCCGTCGGCGCGGCTTGGCGCGACACAATCGGCCTGCACCTTGCGCGACGGCATGATCGTCGACGGCCCCTTCGCCGAAACCAAGGAACAGCTTCTCGGCCTCTATGTCGTCGACTGCCCGACGCGGGACGATGCCATCGCTATCGCGCGCGACTTTCGTCGCGTCAATCCGACCGCCGTCTACGAGATCCGTCCTATCGCGCTCTATCTGCCCGGCACAGAGCTACCGGGAGAATGACTAGCCACGCCCGACAAACGGCATCTTGGTCGCCATCACGGTCATGAACAGCACGTTGGCGTCGAGCGGCAGGCTGGCCATGTGGACGACGGCGTCGGCGACGCGCTGAACATCCATCACCGCTTCGGCTGATATGGAGCCGTTGGCCTGCGGCACGCCGACCGTCATCGGCTGCGCCATATCGGTCAGCGCATTGCCGATGTCGATCTGGCCGCAGGCGATGTCATAAGGCCGGCCGTCGAGCGCCAGCGTCTTGGTCAGCCCTGATATGGCATGCTTGGTCGCCGTGTAGGGCACCGAGCCCGGGCGCGGCGCATAGGCCGACACCGAACCGTTGTTGATGATGCGGCCACCCATCGGCTTCTGCTTGCGCATGGCGCCAAAGGCGGCACGGGCACACAGGAACGAACCGGTGAGGTTGACGCCGACGATATCGTTCCACACTTCGACCGGTATCTCGTCGATCGGCGTCGATTTGTAGCCCATGCCGGCATTGTTGAAGAGCAGGTCGACACGGCCGAAGGCCGCCGCCACGGTCTCGAACAGATCGTCGACCTCGCCTGCCTTGCTGATATCGCAGGCAACCGCCAGGGCCTTGGCGTCGGTGGACCCGGCCTCGGCCACGGCTGCATCCAGCACGGATTTGCGGCGTCCGCAGAACACTGTGTTCCAGCCCGCCTTGAGCAGCGCCGTGGCGACGCTCTTGCCGATGCCCGTGCCGGCCCCGGTGACGATGGCGGTTCTTTGCTCGGTCATGGCTGTTGTCCTCCGGCAGCGCTGCGCTTGCTCGACTGATTTTCGGGGTTTGGCTCGAAAAAGGAAGGCATCGCAAATGACGGCGGCGATGGCAAGCGTGTCCATCCGATCGGGCCGACAAAAAGGGCGGCCATTGGCGACCGCCCCTGATCTGAACCGGGCTTGGGAGGAGGAAAAGCCGATCCGACTGTGTTGAATGATGCGCTTGCTGGGTTAACGAGAGGTTAACCCGGAAAGCGCCTCCTGTGCCGTTTTGGCCTACCAGCGCGGATTGGGTGACGTCCCTGCCTTGGCCGGCACCTTGGCCGCCGAAACCGTTGCCTCGACATGGTCGACCAGCGCGTCCGGCAGGCCGAGCCGGCCTGCAAGCAGGTCGAGGTAGCCACGCTCGGCGCGGGTGTCGGGATCGATGGTCAGGCGCGACGCCGTGTAGAGTTCGAGCTTCTGCGCGTCGGTCTTGGCGCCGGCGACCAGCGTGTCGAGGTCGAGCGGGCTTGCCAGCTCCGCCATCAGGAACTTTTCGGCATCGGAGTCTATGCCGGCCAGGCTGAGCTTGCCGGCGATCTTCTGGCGCTCTTCATCGTCGATATGGCCATCGGCCTTCGCCGCCGAGATCATCGCCCGTATCAGGGTCAGCGTGAATTCGTCCTCGCCTTGCGGCGCCTGCGACGGGTGGAAGGCGGTGTCCTTGGGCGGCGGCAGCAATTCCGGTTCGCCGGCCGCCGGTGCTTCGGCGGGTGCGTTGCCGGCCTTGTAGTTATGGTAGGCCTTGTAGGCGAGGCCGCCGATGGCGGCCAGTCCGCCAAGCTTCACCGCGGCGCCCGTCACGTTACGACCGGCACCAGTTCCAAGCAGCACGGCGGCCAGTGCGCCGGCGGCCAGCGGATTGTCCTTGGCCATCTGCACGGCCTGCCCCGCCTTGTCGCGGACGGTGCCGCTGGTGCCGGGGATTTGCGAGCCGAGCAGATCGTCGAGAAGCTTCTTGGGATCGAACATTCAGTGCCTCCAGGATTTGCCCGGCCGAACGGGCAGGTTTCGAACGTCGAAGACGTAGGTCCCGAAACTTGACATTGCAATGACAGGCGGCCGCTTTGCAGCAGCTTGATGCCCGGATCAGGAGCCGATATGCGGCTCTCTGCCCCGCGCCTGCGCAAGCTCGACCTGGCGCTGGCGCTCGGCATAACGCTGGCGGTCCTCGTTCGAACGCGCATCGAAACAATGCGGGCAGGAAATACCGGCGGCGAATTTGGGCGACGTCAGGTCGCCCGGTGTCAGCGGGTGGCGGCAGGCGCGGCACAGTTCCGCTTCGCCCTCGGCGAGGCCGTGCGACACCGAAACGCGCTCGTCGAAGACGAAGCACTCGCCTTGCCAGAGGCTCTGTTCGGCCGGAACCTCTTCGAGATACTTGAGAATGCCGCCCTTGAGATGGAAGACATCCTCGAAGCCGAGCGATTTGACATAGGCGGTTGCCTTTTCGCAGCGAATGCCGCCGGTGCAGAACATCGCCACCTTGCGGCCTTCGAGTTCCCCCCGGTGCGCCTCCACCCAGGCCGGGAACTCGCGGAAGCTTGCGGTGGCCGGGTCGATCGCACCCCTGAATGTGCCGATCGACACCTCGTAGGCATTGCGCGTGTCGATGACGACAGTGCCGGGCTGCGAAATCAGCGCGTTCCAGTCGGCCGGCGCGACATAGGTGCCGGCACTTTTCGAAGGATCGATGTCATCGACACCCATGGTAACGATCTCGCGCTTCAGCCGCACCTTCATGCGGTGGAACGGCATGTCCGCGGCTGCGCTGTACTTGACCTCGAGGCCCGCCAGCCCTTCGATGGCTTCGAGATACAAGATCAGTTCGGCAATTGCCGCCTCGCTGCCGGCGACGGTGCCGTTGATGCCTTCATGCGCCAGCAGCAGCGTGCCCTTGATGCCGCGCCCGCAGCAGAAGGCGGCGAGCGGCGCGCGCAGTTCTTCGAAAGCGTCGAGCCGGGCAAACCGGTAGAGCGCTGCGACGCGGAAGGGTGGAAGTGATGTCATTGCCGAAGCCACTAGACGCTCACGAAAGCCTATTCAAGGCAAAGCAGGCATCCTGTTCGGAGGTCCCGGGCGCAAATCTGCACCATAGGCGAATTTGTACCATAGCTGAGATCAGGGAGTCAAGAAAAAATTCCTATCCTGACAAAGCTGCCGGCACCGCCGAGCTGGCAGCCGCGCTAAGCTTGGCGAGCATGGGCGACACGTGACATCGCGACACGGCCGGCTTCGTGGACAGGAAAACGGCCTTCTGCTAATCGGTTGAATTGTCCACGCCACGGAGAGACACATGCCCAGCAATACCGAAAAACTCTTGTCGCTCCTCAACGGCCAGCCGGTCATCCCGGTGCTGAAGATCTCTGATATCGCCAATGCCGTGCCGCTGGCGCGCGCGCTGGCGCGCGGCGGCCTGCCGGCAATCGAGATCACGCTGAGGACCGCCGATGCGCTGGAAGCGATCCGGCGGGTCGCTGGGGAAGTCGAGGACGCCATCGTCGGCGCCGGCACCATTCTCGATGCCAGGCAGTTCGAAGAGGCGGCTGCCGCGGGCTCGCGCTTCATCGTCAGCCCCGGCATCACCCGCGAGCTTCTGTCGGCAGCCGCCGGCAGCGATGTTCCGTTGCTGCCCGGCGCCATCACGCCCGGCGAGATCATGGCTGCACGGGAAGCCGGCTTGCGCTTCCTGAAATTCTTCCCGGCCGAGCAGTCGGGCGGCATCGCTTCGCTGAAAGCCTTTGCCTCGCCGCTCGCCGATGTGAAATTCTGCCCGACCGGCGGCATCTCGGCCAAGAACGCGGCCGACTATCTCAGCCTGCCCAACGTGGTCTGCGTCGGCGGCTCCTGGGTGGCGCCCGACGACCTCGTCAAAGCCGGCAAGTGGGACGAGATCGAAGCCCTGGCGCGCGCCGCGAGCAAGCTTGCGAAATAAGGCCTCGGCCACGGGATGAAGAAACCCGGCCGACTCGCGTCGACCGGGTTTGCCAAATCGGCTCCGAAGCTGATCAGCTGCAGACCCGGACCTTTTCAACCACCCTGTGGTGATGCTTCCAGCTTGTGACCACCTTGGTCCGGCAGTGCTTCTTCATGTGCATATGGTCATGAGTTTTGACGACAATGGTCTCGGCCTGCGTAGGGGCGATAGCCGCCGAAGCGGTTGCCAATGCGATGACCGATGCCAATAGGATGTTCTTCATGGATCTCCCCGGGTTTGAACGAACCTATGTTAACCCAGGGAATAGGCCGACCGTTCCGGCTTCACGAGAAGTTCAGCCGAGCGTGACCGTGCAGGCTGGCCCGGTTCGCTGAACAGCAAAAAGCCGCGCTGGTTGCCCGGCGCGGCTTTGCCGATTGATCTGCCGTCATTTGGTCTGGAAGCGGGCTACCGACATGAACTTGACGGCGTTGCCGGTGAAGCGGTTGGCATCGGCCACCTGGCTGCTCGGCTGGAAGCCGGCCGTGTAGACCTCGCTCGGCGCCGTGTGCACGATGCTGTAGGCGTAGCCCGGCGCCGTCGTCGCGCTTGAAACGGTGGCGACATGGTCGCCGCTGGTCAATGCCCAGCGGGCGGCCTGCGGTGCGGCTGCAACCACCATGGCCTTGGGGCCCGGCTTCAGGTCGCGGGCGGTGGCTCTCGATTCCTTGCGGGTCGTCTTGACGCCGGCGCCGATCGCGGCGGCCGGATCGGAACCGACTGGGCGGGCAACGACGGCATCGCGCGGCGATGCGGCGTTGGTGCCTGGATCGTTGAACGCCGAACGCGGCTCGGATCCGGACAAGGAAGCAAGCTGGTAATCGGCCGCACCGACCTGGGCATTGGCCTCGTCGAGCACGGCCTTGACCGCATCCGGCCTGGCCATCTCGGGCCGCGCCGTCGGCAGCACCGAGAACGCATCGGTCGCCGTCTTGCTTTGATCAGCCGTCTCGGCCAGCGCCATCAGCACATCCTTGCTGGGCGCCGCAGCCAAAGCGGCCGGCAGCGAATTGTCGGGACGCCATGTCGGCAACGGTATGTTGTTGACCGCGACCTGGGCCGGATTAGCCGAAGCCGTTGCATCGGCCACGCCGAAAGGAACGCTCGCCGGCGCATGCGCGGTCGCCACGGCCTGCTCGGTGGTGGCTGTCGCCTCCGCCATCGCAAAAGGAACATTCTCAGGCTGCTGAGCGCCGAGATCGGCTTTTGGCCGCGGTGCGAAATCCGGCAGCGGAACGCTTCGGGCCGGCAATGCGGCGATGATCGTCTCCGGCGTGTCCTCTTCCGGCTCCGGAGCCTGCTGCTCGGCCACCTGCGGAATCTCGGCGCGCCGCGCATTCTCCGGCGCCACGATGGCAATGCCCGGGAGGTTGCTGGTCTTGGCTGCTGCTGCCGGCTTCAGGTTTCTCGCCTTGGGCGGGGGGGCCGCCGAAGCGGTCTGGACATCGGCGCTGTCTTCGGCCTCGTCGTCGCCGCCGCCGAAGAATGCCGACAGGAAGCCACCTGACTTCTTGCCGCTGCCGCCGGCGCTGGCCATCTCGATGGCCGGCGAGCCTGAACCCTTGCGCGCCTTGTAGGAGGCGAGCGCCTGCTCAAAGCCGGGCAGCGGCCTGCCGTCGCTCGGCACATGCAGCGTCTTGCCATTGGGGAACAGGCTGACCAGTTCCTGCCGGCTGATACCGGGCCAATGGCGCACATTGCCGATATCCATGTGGACGAACGGCGAACCGGATGACGGATAGTAGCCGACGCCGCCGCCCTGCATCTTGAGACCGATGTTGCGCAGCTTCTTAAGCGGCACGCCGGGAATATAGAAATCCATCGCCTTGCCGAGCATGTGCTGGCTCTTCTCGGCGACGCCCCTGCTGCGGCCGCGCAGCATCGAGTTCGTCGACGGCGAGCGATAGCCGCAGATGACCTGGATGTAGTCCGTGGCGCCGGCTTCCCGATACGCTTCCCAGACCAGATCCAGCAGGCGCGGATCCATCTTGGTCGGCTCGTTGCGACGCCAGTCGCGCAAAATGATGTTGATCTTCCTGAGACCCTCGGGAACGTAGCGGCCGTTGCGCTTGTAGACGATCTCGGCCTTCTCGTGGGTGTGGAGATGATAAAGCTTCAGCGACCGTGTTTCGGCGCTGGCTCCGCTCGCAGCCGCGGCAACAAAACCAAAAGCGACAACCAACACTGCCAGCCACTTCGGCCAGATGCTCAAATGATGGTGCCGCCTGTTTGTGTGTCGTTCGATTCTGTTCAAATCAAAAGGCCTTGCAGGCTGCCGTTTGTCCCCGGATTTGTCCAAACGGATGTGGCATTAGCACACCCGAATATCGATCCTAATGGTTAATCATCGCTTATTGAAGCCGAAATGCGGTAACACCGTGGCGATATCCCGTCAAAAATTGTTCACAAGGTTTCTTGGTAAACCGCTGGTTTAGATCAGATTTCCGCCTTCGGCCCGAACACGATCTGTTACCGTTAGCTTTAATGCGTGAACAGAGCTGTCCATGACACAGCCACAATGCCGCCGAAACGGCGATACAAGGCCTGCTGTGGCATTGCAAGCTGGCGTCGGCCTTGTGGCAAGCCGGATTCCGAAGCTCAGCCCGGCATCGCCCTTAGGAGGCGAGCCGGTCTACGCGGCCCGTCTCCGGATCGATGCCGTGTTCCTTGAGCTTGCGATAGAGCGTCGAGCGACCGATCCCGAGTCGGCGGGCGACTTCGCTCATCTGTCCGTTGTAGTGATCGATGGCAAGCTTGATCATCTCGAGTTCGACATCGGCCAGTGCCCGCACATTGCCGCGCTCGTCGAGCGCCCGCAACGTGCCGAAGCGAGGCTGCAGCCTTGCCGGCGGATCGAACGCGATTGCTGGGCCGCCCTCGCCGGGCAAGGCTTCGTCATCGCGCTCCTGCAAAGACTGGGAGGGCGCCGGCGCATCGCCGTCCATATCCAGGTTGACGGTGCCTTCCACTTGCGCCCGTATCTGCGGGAAGTCCTCGGCGGAAAGCACATCGCCTTCGCAAAGCACCGAGGCCCGGAAGACGGCATTTTCGAGCTGCCGGATGTTTCCAGGCCAGTCATAGGCCTGCAGCACGGCGAGCGCTGCCGCCGAAATACCCTGCAGGCGACGGTGCGGGTCGGCCGGCGCCACCTTCTCCATGAAATGGGTGACCAGATAGGGGATGTCGTCGCGGCGGTCGCGCAGCGGCGGCACGAAGATCGGGTAGACGTTCAGCCGATAGAACAGATCCTCGCGGAACTTGCCGTCCTTGACCTGCTGCAGGAGGTTGCGGTGCGTCGCCGAAATCAGCCTGATGTCGACCCTGACGGTCGAGCGCCCACCCACCGGATCGACCTCGCCGTCCTGGACCGCGCGTAACAGCTTGACTTGCACGTCGAGCGGCAGGTCGCCGATCTCGTCGAGGAACAGTGTGCCCGAATGCGCTTCGACGAACTTGCCCGTGTGCTTGTCGGTGGCGCCGGTGAACGAGCCCTTCTCATGGCCGAACAGGATCGATTCGACCAGATTGTCGGGGATGGCGCCGCAATTGACGGTGACGAAGGGTTTCGAGCGGCGGTCGCCACTGCCCTGGATGGCGCGCGCCACCAGTTCCTTGCCGACGCCGGACTCGCCCTCGATCAGGATCGGGATGTTGGATGCCGCCGCTTTCTGGCCAAGACGGATCACCCTGTCCATGGCCGGGCTGTGCGTAATCATGTCCTTGAAGGTCAGGAGGCCGCCGCGCCGGCGCGACGTGCGCTTGACCTCGCCCTCGACGGCCTCGACCTTGAGCGCATTGCCGATCGACGCCTGCAGCCTGTCGGGAGACGCCGGCTTGACGACGAAATCGAAGGCGCCATGACGCATCGCCGAAACCACGGTCTCGATGCCGCCCTGCGCGGTCTGCACGATGGCCGGCACGTTGATGTCGCGCTCGCGCATCGCCTTCAGCACGCCGATACCATCGAGACCGGGCATGACCAGATCGAGGATGACCACCGACACCTCGCGGGCGCCGGGTCCATCGAGGATATCGAAGGCGGCCGCGCCGCCGTCGACGACGATTGCGCTGTAGCCGAACCGCGTCACCGCCGCTTCGAGCAGCCGGCGTTGCACCGGATCGTCATCGACTATGAGTATGGAACCTGTCATGACTAATACGACTATGCCCGCCCGAGGAATCCTGCCCTGTGGACCATCTTGGCACAGGGTTCTAAATAAGGTTTCAAAAAACCCGGTGAATGAATTCCTTAGGATTTGACCGGCTTCTCGTTTCTCCTTGAACCTTGGCCACGGAAGGTGTCGGCAATGCATAAGGATTCTGGGCACATGGGTTCCGCACGGCGGCTGGCGGCGCCGGCGTCCGGTCAGGGCGCGGCCGAGCTGGGCGACCTGCCGGAATGGAACCTTGCCGACCTCTATGCCGGCATGGACGCGCCAGAACTGAAGCGCGACATCGCCAAGGCCGCCACTGACGCGGTCAGCTTCGAAAGCCGCTGGAAGGGCACGCTGGCCGCCGAGGCCGAGCGCGGCAGCGCCGGCAGGCTGGGCGAGGCGCTCGTCGCCTACGAAGCGCTGGAGGAACTGATCGGCCGCATCGTCTCCTATGCGGGTCTGGTTTATGCCGGAAACACCGCTGATCCCCAGCGCGCCAAGCTCTATGGTGACGTCCAGGAGAAGATGACCGACGCCAGCGCGCACCTTCTGTTCTTCGCGCTCGAACTCAACCTGATCGACGATGCGTCGATCGAAGGCGCGCTCGCCGGCGATCCCGCCTTCGGTCACTACCGGCCGTGGGTGCTCGATCTGCGCAAGGACAAGCCCTACCAGCTTGAGGACCGCGTCGAGCAACTCTTCCACGAAAAGTCGATCACCGGGCGCGGCGCCTGGAACCGCCTGTTCGACGAGACGATGACCGACCTTCGCTTCGACATCGACGGCGAGGAACTGACGCTGGAGCCGGCGCTGAACCGTTTGCAGGACGCCGACGGCGAGGTGCGCCGCCGGGCGTCCGAGGCGCTGGCCACGACCTTCCGCAAAAATTTGCGCACCTTCACGCTGATCACCAACACGCTGGCCAAGGACAAGGAGATATCCGACCGCTGGCGCGGCTTCGAGGACATCGCCGATTCACGCCATCTCGCCAACCGCGTCGAGCGCAGCGTGGTGGACGCCCTGGCTTCCGCCGTTCGCGATGCCTATCCGCGCCTGTCGCACCGCTATTACGCGATGAAGGCACGCTGGCTCGGCATGGAGGTGATGAACCACTGGGACCGCAACGCGCCGTTGCCGGATACGCCCCAGGCGATCATCGGCTGGGAGGAGGCCAGGAACACCGTGCTGTCCGCCTATCAGCGCTTTTCGCCCGACATGGCCGAGATCGCGCGAACCTTCTTCGACCGCAACTGGATCGACGCGCCGGCCCGGCCCGGCAAGTCGCCTGGCGCCTTCGCGCATCCGACCGTGCCGTCGGCGCATCCCTATGTCCTGCTCAACTACATGGGCAAGCCGCGCGATGTGATGACGCTGGCGCACGAGCTTGGCCATGGGGTGCATCAGGTGCTGGCCGGCGGCCAGGGCGCACTGATGGCCTCGACGCCGCTGACGCTGGCCGAGACGGCATCGGTCTTCGGCGAGATGCTGACCTTCCGCTCGCTGCTCGACCAGACCACCGACCGGCGCGAGCGCAAGGCCATGCTCGCCCAGAAGGTCGAGGACATGATCAACACGGTCGTGCGCCAGATTGCCTTCTATGAATTCGAGCGCAAGGTGCATGCCGAACGCAAGAACGGCGAACTGACCTCCGACAGGCTCGGTCAGTTCTGGCTCGAAGTGCAGGCCGAAAGTCTGGGTCCCGCTATCAAGCTGCGCGAAGGCTACGAGGTGTTCTGGACCTACATCCCGCACTTCATCCATTCACCCTTCTATGTCTATGCCTATGCTTTCGGCGACTGCCTGGTGAACTCGCTCTACGCGGTCTACCAGAACGCCGAGCGCGGCTTTCAGGACAAGTATTTCGAAATGCTGCGCGCCGGCGGCACCAAACATCATTCCGAGCTTCTGGCGCCCTTCGGGCTCGACGCCACCGATCCCGCCTTCTGGCAGATCGGACTTGGCGTCATCAGCGGCCTGATCGACGAGCTGGAAGCGCTCGACGCTTGAAACGCGTCCCTCAGGCATCGCTCTAACAGTTTAGCCGGAATGCATGTTGGGACAGATCTACTATCACCCTAAATATCTGTTCTTGAAGTACTCTCCACCGAAGTTTTCCGATAGCTTTCCACAAGCTCTATGATAGCCTTCGCTCCAAGCTCAGCCGGAGCGCATGCGGATCGGCGAGGAGAAATCTCAGCCGGCCGTGTCGCTCAGGCGAACGCGACAACGGCCGTTGGCCATGGGCAAGCAAAGCCGATCGCCGCAGCTCGAACCGAAGCCGGCTGTTCTGCTTACCGCGGAACCACCAAGAGTAGTCCTTCGCCGAAGGTCATGACCCACGGCAGACGGATCTGACTGGAGAGAGACAATGGGCACTTTTTTCTACGTGGTCCTGGCGTTCCTGATAGGCGTGTTGGTCGGCTGGTTCCTTTGGGGGCGCCTGCGCGGTGAACTCGACAGCTTGCGCGGCGACCTCGACCGTACACGCAGCGAACGCGACAGGCTGCGCACCGACGGCGACCGCCTGACCGGCGAACTCGATGCATGCGGCAAGACCCGCGCCGACCTCGAGCGCCGGCTGCGTGAAGCGTCGGCCGCACCTGCCGCCGGAAGCAGCGCGGCAAAGCCGGCAAGCCAGGCGCCGGCGGCCCTGATGTCGACCCCCGCGACAGCCAAATCCGCCGCCACAAAGCCAGCGCCGGCCAAACCGGCCGCTGCGAAAGCGGTCCCTGGCAAGGCGGTCCCTGCCAAGCCGGCAGCGAAACCCGCCGCCACCAAAACCTCGGCTCCAGCCAAATCCGCAACGAGCAAACCTGCAACAGCCAAATCCGCAACGAGCAAACCTGCAACAACCAAGTCTGCAACAGCCAAGCCAGCAGCCGGCCCAGCATCCGGAAAGCCCGACAATCTGCGCCGGCTGATCGGTATCGGTCCGGTCAACGAGAAGCTGCTCAAGGCGCAAGGCGTCACCAGCTTCGCCCAGATCGCGTCCTGGACCGCCGCCGATGTCAAACGGATCGAGGACGTCATGAATTTCGACGGCCGCATCGCGCGCGAACGCTGGATCGAGCAAGCCAAGCTGCTCGCCGCCGGCAACGAGAAGGAATTCGCCAAGCAGTTTCCAACAGCCGGAACCCTCAGCAACAGCTGATCGCCGGCAAGAACCGAGACTACAAACGGCGGCGCCATATCGGCGCCGCCGTTTGCTCTTGGGCCCTGGGTTGGCCCTGAGGTCGGCTTTGAGAGGCAGCGTGCCGTTCCCTCGATTGCGCGCGAGCGGCACCCCATATAGAGCGGTTGATGGCTTCATAGACCGCAGCACGAGTCCCATGTCCCTGCCCGCCGCAATTTTTCGCAATGACAAAAGCGCGCGCCAGCTCGTTTTCGACCGGCCGGCCGATATCATCGTGGCGCACGAAGCAGGGGATTTCGAACCGGCTCTGGAAGCAGCACAAGCCGCGCATGATGCAGGCAAATGGCTTGCCGGCTATTTCTCGTATGAGGCGGGCTACCTGCTCGAACCCAAGCTCGTTCCCCTGCTGCCGAATGAACGCCGGGCCCCACTCGTGTGCCTTGGGGTTTTCGATGCCCCGGTCGAAGAGGCGGTGCCGCCGCGCGACACCACGGCGACCAACGGCCCGATCTTCGACGCCCGTGCGACGTGGTCGCCGGAGGATTATGAAAAACGCTTTTCGCGGCTGCACCAGCACATCCGGCAAGGTGATTGCTACCAGGGCAATCTGACCTTTCCCGTGCATGCGCAATGGTCAGGCGAGCCGCTGGCCGCCTTCGATGCATTGACGGAACGTCAGCCGGTGAAATATGGCGCGCTGATCGCGCTCGGTGAACCCATCGTGCTGTCGCGCTCGCCTGAACTGTTCTTCGAGATCGACGCCGAGGGCATGATCGAGACGCATCCGATGAAGGGCACGGCGCCGCGCGGCGCCACCAAGGCCGAAGACGAGCGGCAGAAGATCTTCCTGCGCAATGACGAGAAGAACCAGGCCGAAAACCGGATGATCGTCGATCTCCTGCGCAACGATATCTCGCTGATCAGCGAGGTGGGCACGCTGGACGTGCCGGCGCTGTTCCGCATCGAGACCTACCCGACCGTGCATCAGATGGTAAGCGACGTCAGGGCCAAACTGCTGCCGGGTCTCTCTATCCGCCAGATCTTCGCGGCGCTGTTTCCTTGCGGTTCGATCACCGGCGCGCCTAAGATCCGTGCCATGGAGATCCTGCGCGACCTGGAAGGCACGCCCCGCGATGCCTATTGCGGCGCCATAGGCTGGATCGCGCCCGGCGGCCCGATGCGCTTTTCCGTGGCGATCCGCACCATCTCGCTCTTTTCGGGCGGCGAGGCCGTCTACAATGTCGGAGGCGGCGTCGTCTTCGATTCGACGGCGCAGGAGGAGTATCAGGAGTGTCTGCTGAAAGCGCGCTTCGCGACGGGAACACCGCCGACTTTCAGTTGATCGAGACCATGCGCTGGGAACCCGGCCCGGGCTTCCTGCGCTTCGATCGCCATCTTGCGCGCCTCTATGGCTCGGCGGCGGAGCTCGGCTTCCGCTGTGCTCCAGGCAAGGTCGGCGAGGCACTGAGCAGCGCGGTCGGCGGTTCCGGCGTTGCCATGCGCACGCGGCTCGTCCTGTCGCACGATGGTGAGGTGGCGGCCTCGGCGCAGCCTTATGAACCGCTCGCCGCCGACAAGGTCTGGATGCTGCGGCTGGCGCGGACGAGGCTCGATTCGCACGACACGCTGCTGCGCCACAAGACCAGCCGGCGGCAGCTCTACACGCGTGCCCGCGCCGAACACCTCATCACCCAGGCCGACGAGGTGCTTATGGCCAACGAGCGCGGCGAGATCTGTGAAGGCACGATCACCAATGTCTTTGCCGATCTCGGCGACGGCGTGCTGGCCACGCCCCGGCTCGACTGCGGCCTGCTGCCTGGTGTATTGCGCGCGCAGCTTCTGGATGAAGGCCGCGCCCGCGAAGCGATCTACAGCTTGGACGATCTGAAATCCGCCAAGTCCCTGTTCGTCGGCAATTCGCTGCGCGGACTGATCCCCGCAAGACTGACCTGAAACAGGACGACTGTGCCCACTCACACGCCCCCAGAGCATACGCTCCCCACCCACACGCCCTATGACGGCTCGTCGAAACTGTTCAGTATCGGGCTGAAGCCGCTCGATCCGGCGGACTGGATCGAGATCGACGGCCATCTGCTGCCGTATCTCGCCGAAAAGCACCGGCTCTATGCCGAAATCCCAGAGCGCGTTTTCGTCGAGGAGGACGGCACGCGCGATGCCCAGCAGGAAGTGCTCGACTTGCTCGCTGCGCATCTCCTGGAGAGGTTCCCCGAAACCCATCGGCTCGGCGGATCAGGCGTCGAGGTGGCGGGCGCGGCGGGCCGTCTGCCTGCTTCCCTCGCCGAGGCGCCGCTGGCTAAAGCCTCACAGCTCGTCCAGGAAGACCTGATCCTGATGCGCCGCGGTGACAGCGGCTGGCGGCTAGTCGCCGGCTCGCTCTGCTTTCCCTCGTCCTGGTCGCTCCTGGAAAAATTCGGCAAGCCGCTGCAGGACATCCACGCGCCGGTGCCGGGTTTCGGCCCGGGCACGCGTCCGGCGGAACTCATCAACCGGATGTTCGATGGCCTCCAGGGGCAGGCGGTCGAGCGCTACAACTGGTCGATCCAGTCCGACAACGCGCTCTATCATCCGCTCTCCGACCTGCAGCGCATCGACCGCGCCACCAACCGGCCGTCGCGCTTTCCCGATGGCGATATCGACGCTCATGCGTTCATCCGCGTCGAGCGGCAGACCCTGCGCAAACTGCCTGTTTCACGCGATATCCTGTTCACCATCCGCATCCATCTCGACCCGCTCGCCGTGCTGGCCAGGCACCCGGATCGGGCGAAGCTCGCGGCGTCTTTCGCCGCCCAGCTCGAAGCGCTCGATCTCGCCCAACTCGACTATAAGGGCCTGACATCAGACCGCGATCGGCTGGTCGACCGGCTCGGGGTGCTGGCGCTGTCCTAAATCGCGGCCAAGCCCAGCAGCAGGATCGCGGACATCGCGGTAAAGACGGTGACGTTGACATCCCACCGCCAACCCGCCGGTCCGAACGGCGGTCGGAATGGCAGGTAGCCGTTCTCGTCGTAGAGCACGCCGCCATAGATCGGTCGTGAGAGCATGGCCACGAAGAACGCTCCATACATGGCGACGCCCAATCCCCCGGCGAGATAGAGCCGCTCGGCTTGGAGTGGGCCTCCAATCCAGATAAGCCCCAGCGCAATCAGCGCGACTCCGGTGTAGCTCAGCACCTGCCAAACGACGTGAAACCGGGCGTGCGGAGTCCACAGCGGATTGGTGGCGTGGGTGGCGTTGAGGTCGGCTTTGATCGTCACCACACCGTAGCCCACGGTCGCGACGCTCAGCAGAATTCGGGCAAGCAGATGACTGTCGTAAGCGAGTTCCATCGCACTTTCCTCCTTCAATAGGGAAATCGATGACGGCAATTCAGCAGATCGTAATCCGAAGTACTTCAACTAGGAAACAGCAGTATGCCGGTCGATGCCGCACTTTGCCGGCCCCGACGCGGGAGCGTCACGCAGGCGAAACGGCTTGAATGGCGCCTTGGGCACAGAAGAGCTGCCCGTCGGCCAGCCGCGCATAGTTGTGGACGATCCCTTTCTCATGATCCTGCAACTGCACGATGAAGTTGCCGCTCTGCTCCGTCCAGCTCATGAGCACGAGGTTCGGGCGTACGCTGGTCATGTCGATCTTGACCACCTCGTCAATTTTGGTGGCTCCGATCGACGCCTGCACATGTAATTCCTCCGGCGAGAAAAACGTCAGCCGGGGTACGAACGGGCCGAAAACGCAGTCGAAAGTCTTACCGACAAGCGAGGCGGGAAAAACATTGGTTTCTGCCATAACACCCTCCCTGGGCGTGGCCGTTGGGACCAAGCCATTTGACGATCTTCGATGTTTCAGTCGCGAAAATGCCAGATACGCCTACTTGGAGCGCTCCAAGTGATACGATCCGCCCTTTCCACTTTCGAGTCAACAAAATTCTTGGAGCGCTCCAAAAAATGGTCTAACTGAAGGGAAACGGGGTGAATCGCAATGCCAACGCTAGCCGACGTGGGCAAGGCTGCCGGTGTCTCCCGGGGCACTGTTTCCAACGTCTTCAACCGGCCGGAACTGGTCAGGCCTGAGTTGCGCCAACGTGTCGAAGCGGCCGCGCGAGCGCTCGGGTTTGGCGGCCCCGATCCAAAGGGACGATTGCTGCGGGATGGCAAGTTCAATGCCATCGGGTTCATGCCGCCTGGCGCCTACGCCATCGCCGACGTGCTCAGAAGTCCCTATCTCCGCGAGTTGGTGCTGGGCGTTTCGCTCGCCTGCGACGAGGCCGGAACGACGCTCAGCCTTGTAAACGGCACCGATAATACCCGCATCGCCAATATCCGCGAGGCCCTGGTCGACGGCTTCATCCTTGGTCACAGCGCGGATATCGGCCTCATAACATCGGCACAACGGCGACGCCTGCCCTTCGTCATTCTCGAAAGCGACGCAGGTCCCGACATCAATTCGATAAAGATCGACGGCAGGAGGGGCGCGGTCGCTGCCGTCCGGCATCTGACCGGGCTGGGACACCGACATTTTGCCATCCTGTCCATACGGAGAACTTCAGGCCCTCCCATTGTGCACATGCCCGGACAGGCAAAGCGCCCGCTTCTTGCCGGCTTCTCACTCGATGACGAAAGGCTTGACGGTTTCAAACAGGGCTTGGCGGAGGCGAACTTGTCGATCGACGATGTCCCGATTATCGAGACGACGCCCGGCGATCCATCTGCTGGAGCGGTGGTGTTCGACAATGTGCCTGAAGCAACCGCGATCCTGACCATGTCGGATTGGCAGGCGATCACAATACTCGACGAGGCGGTTTGTCGCGGCATAGAGGTGCCGGGCCACGTGTCGGTCATTGGCTTCGATGGCACTGCTGAATCCGCGCGCACCACACCTCCGCTGACGACTGTCGCGCAAGACGTGATCGGAAAAGGCAGGCTCGCCGCCCGCATGGTTCTTGACAACCAACCGCCCCGCCAAGTCGTTCTGCCCGTGGAGTTGGTGGTTCGGGCGTCCACAGCTGCGCCGAGGGCAAAAATCCGTTGAACGGACGGGGCACGTCGCTTGCGCTTGGCAAATGAGCTAACTTTGGTTCGGGTAGAGCCATTCATCCACGGTTTCAGCCTTAACCACGTAGCCAACGCAGCTAGCCGCTGGTTGGCGCTTTTCGCTGGTTTGTGACAATGATCTGTGATGTAGCGCATGGCCGCCGGGCAAAAATCCCCGGCTTGCGCATGTTTTCCCAGTTTCCTGGGTTTTGAAGGAGTGCTCGATAAAATGGCGAATGAAAACTGGCCCGTTTACGGTGAGATCAGCGGCCCTGTCGTGATGATCGGCTTCGGCTCGATCGGCCGGGGAACGCTGCCGCTGATTGAACGCCATTTCCAGTTCGACAAGTCGCGCATGACGGTCATCGACCCGCGCGACACCGACCGCAAGCTGCTCGACGAGCGCGGCATCGCCTTCGTCCAGGAAGCGGTGACCGAGAAGAACTACAAGAAGCTCTTGACCCCGCTTCTGACCAATGGCGGCGGCCAGGGCTTTTGCATCAACCTGTCGGTCGATACCGGCTCGGTGGATCTGATGCGGCTCTGCCGCAAGCTCGGTGTTCTCTACATCGACACCGTCGTCGAACCATGGCTCGGCTTCTATTTCGACGCCAAGGCGGACAACGCCAGCCGCACCAATTACGCGCTGCGCGAGTCGCTGCTCAAGGAAAAGCACGACAAGCCCGGCGGCGCCACGGCGGTCTCCACCTGCGGCGCCAATCCAGGCATGGTCTCGTGGTTCGTCAAGCAGGCGTTGGTCAATCTCGCCACCGATCTTGGCCTGGAGTTCTCGGAGCCCGCGCAGGACGACCGCGAGGGCTGGGCCAAGCTGATGAAGAAGGCCGGCGTCAAGGGCATCCACATCGCCGAACGCGACACCCAGCGCGCCAAGAAGCCGAAACCGATGGATGTGTTCTGGAACACCTGGTCGGTCGAAGGCTTCATCTCCGAGGGCCTGCAGCCCGCGGAACTTGGCTGGGGCACACACGAGACATGGATGCCGAAGAACGCCAAGAAGCACAAGCACGGCTCGAAGGCAGCCATCTATCTGGAGCAGCCGGGCGCCAACACGCGCGTGCGCTCGTGGTGCCCGACGCCCGGCGCGCAATACGGCCTGCTGGTGACGCATAATGAGGCGATCTCGATCGCCGATTTCTTCACCGTGCGTTCCAAGAAGGGCAAGGTGCAATACCGCCCGACCTGCCACTATGCCTACCATCCCTGCAACGACGCTATGCTGTCGCTCGACGAGATGTTCGGCGCCGCCGGCAAGCCTCAGCCGGTGCATCATGTGCTCGACGAGAACGAGTTGATCGACGGCGTCGACGAACTCGGCGTGCTGCTCTACGGCCACGACAAGAATGCCTACTGGTACGGCTCGCAGCTGTCGCTCGCCGAGGCGCGCAAGCTGGCGCCCTACCAGAACGCCACCGGCATGCAGGTCACCTCGGCGGTGCTCTCGGGCATGGTCTGGGCGCTCGAAAACCCCGAGGCCGGCATCGTCGAAGCCGACGAGATGGACTACAGGCGGTGCCTGGAAGTGCAGTCCCAGTATCTCGGACCGGTCAAGGGCTATTACACCGACTGGACGCCGCTCGATAACCGCCCCGGCCTGTTCCCGGAAGACCTCGACCGGAACGACCCGTGGCAGTTCCGCAACATCCTTGTGCGATAGCAGCACCGCCTACCTGCCTCACCGCCTTGCAATCGCCCGGAAATCGGGCGATTGAAGGGATGCGGACCACAACGACACGCATTCATCTGGACGCATGTCGCTCTGGAAACTTGGATGCACGCCTCGTGCTTGTCGAAAATCGATTCCGGTTTTCGGGCCGATGCGAGAGGAGAGGATTTTCATATGATCATTGCGCGCAAAATTCTTTCGATGAGCGTGGCGGGTGCCATTGCGACGATGCTCGCCGCCTGTGCGACCAGCGGCCCTGATGAACCGCCGATGGCAGCGGCGCCGAAAGGCGTCGAGGGCTCCTGGATCGACGCCAAGGGCACCGGCCTGTCGACCTTCGCCGGCGGTACCTTCACGACCGTGGCCACCGACACCGGCCAGAAGCTTGCCGACGGCAGCTACACGATGACCGGCGCCACATCGGTGCAGATCAACGGCACCTCGCTGATCCGCCAGACCGCGGTCAGCTTCAACTGCCTGATGGTGTCGACAAGCCAGCTCAACTGCACGAGTTCCAGCGGTCAGAATTTCGTGCTGACAAGGCGCGTCTGAGCCCGCGACCATTCGTTTCCAAGGACGGCGGCCGGTTGGCCGCCGTCCTTTTTTATGCCGGCAAAGGGGTCCCGGATTCCGCTTGCGTCATCCGGAACGCGATGGGAACATGGCCGAAGCGCCGGCTGTTATGTTCCAGTCAAGCAAGAGCGCTAGTGGCCTCTGATCGGCTTTCCGGGAGACGAAGATGAAGAAACTTGCCGCCATTGCAGCCCTGTCAGCCTCAGCACTCGGTCTGTCGGCCGGCGCGTCCTTTGCCGACTACACGCTGAACATCCTGCATATCAACGACTGGCACAGCCGCATCGAAGGCAACAACAAATATGAATCGACCTGCTCGGCGGACGAGGAAACCAAGGGCGAGTGCATCGGTGGCGCGGGCCGGCTGATCACCGCGATCGCCCAGGAGCGCAAGAAGCTGCAAGGCCAGAACGTGCTGCTGCTCAGCGCAGGCGACAATTTCCAGGGCTCGCTGTTCTACACGACCTACAAGGGCAAGGTCGAAGGCGAATTCCTCAACGACATGAAGTTCGATGCCATGGCCCTTGGCAACCATGAATTCGACGACGGCGAGGCGGCCCTGGCGCCGTTCCTCGACATGATCAAGTTCCCGGTGCTCGGCGCCAATGTGAAGGCCAACGCGCAATCCAAGCTCGGCGACCGAGTCAAGCCATCTGTTGTCGTCGAGGTCGGCGGCCAGAAGATCGGCATCATCGGCGCGATCACCAACGACACGCCGGACCTCGCTTCCCCCGGACCCAACGTCGCAATAGAGGATGACGTCAAGTCGATCACCGCCGAAGTCGAGAAGCTCAAGGGCGAAGGCGTCAACAAGATCATCGCCGTGACCCATATCGGCTACAGGCGCGAGCGCGACGTCATTGCCAAGATCCCGGGCATCGATGTCGTCGTCGGCGGTCACAGCCATTCGCTGCTGTCGAACACCGATCCGAAGGCGGAAGGCCCCTACCCGACGATGGTCGACAATCCGGACGGCTACAAGGTGCCGGTGGTGCAGGCGGCGTCCTACTCGAAATATCTCGGCGAGTTCAAGGTGGTGTTCGACGACAATGGCGTCGTCAAATCGGCCAGCGGCGACCCGATCTATCTCGACAAGTCGATCACCCCCGACCCGGCCGTGCTCGCCCGCATCAAGGAGCTTGGGGCGCCGATCGAGGCGTTGAAGAACAAGGAAGTGGCGGAAACCACCGACGTCATCGACGGCAGTCGCGAGAGCTGCCGCACCCGCGAATGCGCGATGGGCAATCTCGTCTCCGACGCCATCCTCGACCGCGTCAAGGGACAGGGCGTCGAGATCGTCATCTCCAATGGCGGCGGCCTGCGCGCCTCGATCGACAAGGGCACCGTCACCATGGGCGAGGTGCTGACCGTGCTGCCGTTCCAGAACACGCTGGCGACGTTCCAGATTTCGGGCAAGGATCTGGTGGCCGGCCTCGAGGGCGGCCTCAGCCAGGTCGAGGACGGCGCCGGGCGCTTCCCGCAGGTCGCCGGCCTGAAGTATTCCTTCGACAAATCCGTCGCGCCCAATGCCGGCCGCGTCAAATCGGTGGAGGTCATGGAGGGCGGCGCCTGGACGCCGATCAAGCCTGACAAGGACTATCTGGTCGCAACCAACAACTATGTCCGCCAGGGCGGCGACGGCTACAAGGTCTTCGCCGACAAGGCCAAGAACGCCTATGATTACGGCCCCGGCCTCGAACAGGTGGTTGCCGACTACCTCGGCGCCCACCGGCCCTACACGCCGAAGCTCGACGGCCGCATCACCGAAATAGCCGCGACCGTCGCCGCGGCGCCTGCGGCCCCGGCAACCGATCCGGCCAAGCCAGCCGAAGCAGCGCCGGCCACGCCGGCGCCCGCACCGGCTGAAGCCGCCAAGCCTGCCGATGCGGCACAGGCAATGCCCGAATTGCCGGCCAACTCGGGCGACATCGCCAACACGCCCCCGGCCATATCGACAGAGGGAGCGCCACCCCCGCCGGCGCCACCGGCAGAGGCGGCAAAACCGGCTGAAGCAGCCCCCGCCCCGGCGGCACCGGCTCCCGCCGTCGAGCCGGCAAAGCCAGCGGAGGCCGTGCCGGCCGAAGCCAGCCATGTCATCGTTGCCGGCGACACTTATTGGGATCTGGCCAAGAAGACCTATGGCGACGGTGCCAAATGGAAGGTCATTTCGGGCGCCAACAAGGGTTATGAGCCGCGCCGGCTTCCTGTTGGCGCAACGCTGACCATCCCGCCGCAATAGCCCCGCTATATGCCTGAATGACACCGCCCGTCCGAAAACCGGACGGGCGTCCTGTTTTCGGCTAATTCATGTCGCCCCCAAAGTGACGTCGGTTTTGGGAGAACGACGCGCATAAAAACAAAGGCTTAAAGCGGGTCGTCTGAATCCATTCAGACAATCCGCTTTAAGGTGCGGCCAGACGCTGCATTGAATGCGCGCGCAAGATGGTTAGGTTCGCGTCTTCCGGAGAACCCTTATGTCGCTTCCCACCCCTGCCGAACCCAAGGCCGCAAAGGCGCCCGGCCCGTTGCCCGCTGGGCATCCGCCGGTCAAGGCGGGCAAGATCGGCGTCATGCTGGTCAATCTGGGTACGCCCGACGGCACCGATTTCAAGCCGATGTGGCGCTATCTCCGTGAATTCCTGTCCGACCCGCGCGTCATCGAGCTCAACAAGGCGATCTGGTATCCGATCCTCTATGGCCTTGTGCTCACCACGCGGCCCAAGAAATCGGGCGCCAACTACGCCCGGATCTGGAACCGGGAAAAGAACGAGTCGCCGCTGCGCACCTATACCCGCGCCCAGGCCGAAAAGCTGGCCGAAGCGCTGAGCGACCTGCCTGATGTCGTCGTCGACTGGGCAATGCGCTATGGCAACCCTTCAACCGCCAGCATTGCCCAGAGTCTGGTCGACCAGGGCTGCGACCGCATCCTTACCTTCCCGCTCTATCCGCAATATTCGGCGACGACCACGGCAACCGCTAATGATCAGCTGTTTCGCGCGCTGATGAAGATGCGCCGCGCACCGGCGGTCCGCAGCGTGCCGCCCTACTATGACGAGCCGGTCTATATCGAGGCGCTAGCGCGCTCGATCGAACGGCATCTGGCGACACTGGACTTCGAGCCGGAGGTGGTCATCACCTCCTATCACGGCATTCCAAAACCGTATTTCGAGAAGGGCGACCCCTATCATTGCCATTGCCAGAAGACGACGCGGCTGTTGCGCGAACGGCTCGGCTGGGACGACGGGAAACTGATCATTACCTTCCAGTCGCGGTTCGGCGCGCAGGAATGGCTGCAGCCCTATACTGACAAGACGGTGGAAAAACTCGCGCGGGACGGCGTCAAGTCGATCGCCATCGTCAATCCCGGCTTTTCCGTCGACTGCATCGAGACGCTGGACGAGATCGGCCGCGAGGCGGCTGAAACCTTCCACCATGCCGGCGGCAAGAATTTCGCCCATATACCTTGCCTCAACGATAGCGCGGAAGGGATGGCGGTGATCGAGGCGATGGTGCGGCGCGAACTGTCCGGCTGGGTCTAACCCGGAACAACACAAGCTCCGGGGCGTTAAGGCGCGCCTCCGGAGAATGCGATGCCCCGCAAACTCGACCTCAGAACTGGCCAGCCCGTCTGGTCGGCCTATCGCGCGCCTGCGGTGCCGACGGACGGCCTGATCCGGGACGTCAACACGGATGTGCTGGTCGTCGGCATGGGGATCAGCGGCGCCATGATGGCCGAGGCGCTGACGGCCGATGGCCATCGGGTGATCTGCATCGACCGGCGCGGCCCGCTGAAGGGCTCGACGGCCGCAACCACCGCACTGGTGGCATTCGAAATAGACCAGCCACTCTCCACGCTCTCGAAGATGGTCGGCAGAGCTTCGGCCCAGCAGGCCTGGCGACGCTCGCGGCTCGCCGTTTCCAATCTCGCCGGACGCATTGCCGAACTCGGCATCAACTGTGGCCTAAGCCGCATGCCGTCACTCTATCTGGCCGGCACGATGCTTGGTCCGCCGGAACTGCGCGACGAGGCCGAGGCACGTCGGCTAGCCGGCATCGGCGCCATCTGCTTAACCCGACAACAGCTAGCCGAGAAATTCGGCATCGACCGCGAAGGCGCCATTCTCGGCCACGGCAATATCGCCCTCGACCCACGCAAGCTGACGGCTGGGCTGCTGCTGAAATCCCTGGAGCGCAAGGCACGCTTCTATGCCCCCGTGGAAGCCACAATGATCGAGGACAGCGCCGAAGCTGTTGTCGTCGCGACCAGGGATGGCCCGACCATAACCGCACGACATGTTGTTCTGGCCACCGGCTACGAACTTGTCGACATCGTGCCGGCCACCGCCCACCGGATCATCTCGACATGGGCGATTGCGACACGCCCGCAACCGCGAAAGCTCTGGCCGGACGCAGCGTTCATCTGGGAAGCGTCGGAGCCGTATCTGTATATGCGCACGACGGTCGACGGCCGGGTCATTTGCGGCGGCGAGGACGAGGATTTTATCGACGAAGCGCGGCGCGACGCGCTGATCGCCGACAAGAGCACACGCATCGCCGAGAAGCTCGGCCTGATAGTTCCGCATCTCGACACCAGACCCGATTTTGCCTGGACCGGCTCGTTCGGCACCACGACCACCGGCCTGCCCTATATCGGCGCCATTCCCCGCCACCCGCGCATCCATGCGGTGATGGGCTACGGTGGCAACGGCATCACCTTCTCGCAGGTCGCTTCCGAGATTGTCCCGGCTTCGATCAACGGGCTGGATGACATGGATGCAAGATTGTTTGCCTTCAACCGCTGAGTGCAACCCTATAAACAATCCATCATCACCTGATTGTAACGCATCTGAAATACACTTAAGTCTTTGGTGAAGTCGGCGGCGCGAGAATGGCTTGTGCGGCCTTCGTCTGAGGGAGAGCCAAATGGATTTCAGTGGTTTCGATATTGCGATTGGTGCACTTGCACTTCTGGTATTGGTGCTGCTGATCAAAGGCATCAGGACAATCCCGCAAGGTTACAATTATACGGTGGAGCGCTTTGGCCGTTACACCAAGACACTGAGCCCAGGCCTCAATTTCATTTTCCCGTTCATCGACCGTATCGGCGCCAAGATGAACATGATGGAGCAGGTGCTTGACGTTCCGAGCCAGGAAATCATCACCCGCGACAACGCCATTGTCGGTGTCGACGGCATCGCCTTTTTCCAGATCCTCAACGCGGCGCAGGCCGCCTACCAGGTTTCCGGCCTGCAGAACGCCATCCTCAATCTGACGATGACCAACATCCGTACCGTCATGGGTTCGATGGATCTCGATGAACTCCTGTCGAACCGCGACGCCATCAACGAGCGCCTGCTGCGTGTCGTCGATGAGGCAGCCCACCCGTGGGGCATCAAGATCACCCGCGTCGAAATCAAGGACATCAACCCGCCGGCCAACCTTATCGAATCGATGGGCCGGCAGATGACCGCGGAACGCAACAAGCGTGCCCAGATCCTTGCCGCCGAAGGCCTCAAGCAGTCGCAGATCCTCGAGGCCGAGGGCCGCAAGGAAGCCGCCTTCCGCGATGCCGAGGCGCGCGAACGTTCGGCCGAGGCGGAAGCCCGCGCCACCCAGGTGGTGTCGGAAGCGATCTCCAAAGGCGATGTGCAGGCGCTGAACTACTTCGTAGCGCTGAAATACACTGAAGCGCTTGGCAGGATCGGCACGGCCACCAACAGCAAGATCGTGCTGATGCCCTTCGAGGCATCGTCGCTGATCGGTTCGCTCGGCGGCATTGGCGAAATCGCCAAAGAAGTCTTCCGCAGCGAAGGCACGACCGGCTCGCAGAGGCAGGCCGCGCGCCCGCCGGTCGTTCGCCCAACCGACAACTGAGGTCGAAACCAATGATCGACCGCATCGTTTCCGAACTCGGCCCGTGGAACTGGATGGTACTCGGTTTCATCCTGCTGGTGATGGAAGTCATCGCACCGGGTATCTTCATGCTGTGGATCGGCATCGCCGCGCTGATCATCGGCGCCGTGTCGCTGCTGGTCTGGGACGCCGGCTTCTGGACCTGGCAGGTCCAGGTCCTCGCCTTCCTGGCGCTGTCGCTGGTCTCGGCCTATGTCGGCAAGAAGCTGGTCGGCAGCCGCAACGACCCGACCGACCAGCCGCTGCTCAACCGGCGCGGCGCGCAAATGGTCGGCAGGATGGCGACACTTGCCGAGCCGATCCGGGACGGGCGCGGCCGCATCAAGCTGGGCGATACGCTGTGGCGTGTCTCCGGCCCGGATTTGCCGGCCGGCACGCAAGTGCGCGTGACGGGTGCGGCCGATACGGATCTGGAACTGACCGTCGAGGCGGTCTGAATTCTTGAAACCCACCGCTTGGACAAGGTGTGTTGAGATTCAGGTCAGGCCGAGTCGAAAACGGTGGGTTCCGAGAACCGGAGCGGAGCGTACTTTGGGTACGTGAGCACCGGAAGCGCAGGAAACCGTCGTTTGCAGGCCGGCATCACCTTAAGATCAGCACACCTTAGGCGGCGCCGATACGCAGCAGGTCGTGCAGGTGGATGAGGCCGACTGGTTTCCGGCCCTCCACCACCATCAGGCTGGTGATGGCTGAGTTGTTGATCGTCTGCAGCGCCGTTGCCACCAGCGTGTCCGGCGTCGCGGTCTTCGGGCCTTTTGTCATCACCTGATCCACCGTCATCGCCAGCAGGTTGCTGCCGATGTGCCGGCGGATGTCGCCATCGGTGATGATGCCGACCAGCGCACCGTCTGCGTCGGTGATCGCGACGCAGCCAAATCCCTTGCGCGACAGTTCCAGGATCGCGTCATGCATGCCGGTGCCCGCAACCACCAGCGGCAGCCTGTCGCCGACATGCATGATCTCGCGGATCTGCGTCAGGTTGGCGCCGAGCTGGCCGCCCGGGTGAAAGGTGCGGAAATGATCCGGCGTGAAGCCGCGTGCTTCGAGCAGCGCGATCGCCAGCGCGTCGCCCATCACCAGTTGCAGCAGCGTTGATGTCGTTGGCGCCAGGCCGTGCGGGCAGGCTTCAGGCGCGCGCGGCAAAAGCAGCACCACGTCGGCAGCCCGCGCCAGCGCCGATGTCTCTCCGGCGGTGATGGCGATCAGCGGAATGGAAAAGCGCCTGGAATAGGCGACGATGCCCATCAGTTCCTTGCTTTCGCCCGACCACGACATGGCGATGATGGCGTCGTCTCTGGCGATCATCCCGAGATCGCCGTGGTTGGCTTCTGCGGGATGGACAAAGAAAGCCGGCGTGCCGGTCGAGGCCAGCGTCGCCGCGATCTTCGAACCGATATGGCCGCTTTTGCCGACACCGGTGACGATGAGCCGGCCTTCAATCCCGGAGATCATCTCGACCGCCTGCGCGAAAGGCGCGGCCAATCCGTTCTCCAAGGCCTCGGCAAGGGCTGCAACCCCAGCCTGTTCTGTCGCCACCGTCCTCAGCGCCGAAGCGATCGAGGCTTGCCTGTCCGAAGGCTTCTTATCCAGGGATCCCGCATGCATGGCTGATGCGATTAGCGCTTTGCCGGCGCGCTGTCCAACAGAAATGGCCCAAGGCATGTTGCCCGAACGTGCGCGGTGGTTTTGACGACGGCAGGCGCCAAAACCAAAAGCTTGACGCACGCGGTATGGATCCCTTTGGAAATCAGCGCTTCAGCTGGTTGACGGGCCGCCGCCTCAACCCTCCGTTAACCATCCCCATTTACGGTTCGGTAAGTATGGCGCGCGTGCGCCGCGCAAGCAGTGGTGGCGATGTCCGGGGCCCAGCCAGAAAATTCGACAGGACGAAAGGGCAAGGCGGTCTGCGCCTTGCTGCTGGCAACCAGCATGTTTGCCTTGCTGCGCCCGACTGCGCTCCATGCCCAGGAAACCGAACTGCGCGGCGAGGTTTCGGAATCGGCGATCCTGTCCGACCAGCAGCGCAAGGCGAGACAGCTGGCCCTGGCAGCGCAGGGTCAACAGCCGGCCAATGCCGCGCAGGACAATGCGCCGGCCCGCACCTATCTGCCGGCCAGCGCCGGTGCTGTGCCTGACGATACGGATACCGGCGATGCCATCGCGACCGGCAGCCTCTTCGACCAGCCGGCAGCCACTGACGACACGTCCGCCGACATCGCGGCGCCGCCCAAGCCTCGCCGCCGCTCATCGACTGCCGGGCAGAATGCTGCTGGCCAGGCCAAGGACAAGGCTGCCGACAAGTCGAAAAAGAAGAAGAAATCGACGGCCGGCACCTCCGACATCACCGCCTCCACGACGGACGCCACCGATGGTGAAGACACCGATGCGGACACGGCCAACCGCCGCGCCCTCACCATCGACAGTGCCGACAGGCAGAAGCTCGACCCAGGCGCGGAGCGCACTGACGCCATCGAAGGCCAGAAAAAGAAGCTGGAGGATGATCCGTTTGCCGCCACCGGCGTCAAATGGGGCTCCTTCGTCATCCGGCCGACGATCGAACAGGGCCTGACCGCCACCTCGAACGGCGATTCGAGCAGTGCCGGCACGTCGGCGCTGCTGTCCGAGACAGCGCTGCGCTTTTCCGCCGCCTCCGACTGGCGCGAGAACTCAGCCACGATCGACGGCTATGGCCTTTTTCGCGAGACCGTGTCGGGTTACCCGGTTCACGACGCGCAAGGGCGCATCGAAGGCCAGCTCAATGTCGACCTCGACAATGAGTTGCGAGCCATCGCCAAGCTCGGCTACGAGGCCGTGCCGGAATCGGCATCATCACCGGACGCCATTGCCGGCGTCAGCAAGCAGCCGCTGCGGCAGACCATCGATGGCAGCCTCGCCGTCGAAAAGCATCTCGGCAAGATGCAGTACACGCTAACCGGCGCGGTCTCGCACGATTTTTACGGCGACGCCAAGCTCTCGGACGGCACCTCGCTGTCGCAGAAGGATCAGGACTCCACACTCTACACGGCGACGTTGCGCACCGGCTACGAGATCTCCCCTGCCCTGACCCCGTTCACTGAAATCGAGGTCGGCCGCCGGACCTATGATCAACGCATCGACAATGAAGGGTTCGAGCGCTCGTCGACGCGGCTCGGCGCCCGCGCTGGCCTTGCACTCGACATGGGCGAGAAGCTGTCGGGCGAATTCTCGGCCGGCTGGCTCAGGGAAGCGATCGACGACAAAAACCTTGATGCGATCTCGGGTGCCACCGTCAACGCCGACCTCAAATGGTCACCGGAGCGCGGCACCACGATCGGCCTGACCGGGCGGACCACCGTCGAGCCCACGACCACATCGGGCGAAAGCGGCGACATCCTCTATTCCGGTCGCCTGACCGGCGAACGCCAGATCCGCGCCAACCTCACCGCCAATGCGGCTCTGGGCCTCGACTGGCGTGATTACATCGGCATCGATGGCCATGACAGGGTGTTGAGCGCCGAGGCCGGACTGACCTGGTGGCTGAACCGCTACGCCGGCCTCACCACAAGGGTGAGGACCGAGAAGCTGACCAGCAATCTGCCGGGCCGGGACTACACCGCCAACAGCATCTTCCTCGGCGTGAAAGTGCAGCGCTGAGGACTTGCGTGCCAAACGTGCGTTGAGATCAGACCGGCCCTTCCGCGGACCGGCTGAACATCGACATCGACTTAAGATGCGGCGCCGCGGCGCTCGGATGGCTTCATCTCATCGAGAAGCGTGCGGATCACACCGGCCATGTTCTCGTTCATGTCGCTGCGCCACAGCGCGAAGGCGACATTGGCCTCGACGAAGCCTTCCGGCGATCCGCAGTCGAACGTGCGGCCTCGATAGTGGTAGCCGTAGAAAGGCTGCTGCTTTTCCAGCTTCAGCATGGCGTCGGTGAGCTGGATCTCGTTGCCGGCGCCTTTTTCCTGGCCTTCAAGGATCTTGAAGATCTCCGGCTGCAGGATGTAGCGGCCGTTGATGTAAAGATTGGACGGCGCGGTGCCGGCCTTCGGCTTTTCCACCATCTCGGTGATGCGGAAACCGTGATGCGTGTCCTCGCCGCGGCCGACGATGCCGTATTTGTGGGTTTCGGCGGGAGCGCATTCCTGCACCGCGATGATGTTGTTGCCGGTCTCCTCGTAGAGCTCGACCATTGCCTTCGTGCAGCTCTTCTCCGACTGCATGATCATGTCGGGCAGCAACAGCGCGAAGGGCTCGTCGCCGACGAGCTCACGGGCGCACCAGACGGCATGGCCAAGTCCCATCGGCACCTGCTGGCGTGTGAAACTGGTCTGCCCCGGCGCCGGCTGCAGCCGTTGCAGGCGGGCGAGCTGGTCGTCCTTGCCGCGCTGGGCCAGCGTGTCATAGAGTTCGAACTGGATGTCGAAATGGTCCTCGATGACGGCCTTGTTGCGGCCGGTGACGAAGATGAAATGCTCGATGCCGGCCTCGCGTGCCTCATCCACCACATACTGGATCACCGGCCGGTCGACGACGGTCAGCATTTCCTTGGGGACAGCCTTGGTGGCCGGGAGAAACCGTGTGCCGAGACCGGCGACCGGGAAGACTGCCTTGCGAACTCTCTTCATGCTTTCAATTATCCGTTTGAGGGCCAGCTCCGCAATCCCCGTTCCAAGACATTTTCACGCCGGAATTCGGGACTACTGGGCAACTGAGAGGAATGTCCACCGGTAAAGCTTCGAAGCGTCTTTTCGTTCCCGGTGGCGCCTATGGTAAACTAATTCCTAACCTGGTTCGGCGATGAATGGTCTTTCCTGAGACAGAGAAGGAGGAAAAGATGTCCGTTCGCAATGCCGCAAAAATTTTTACCAGCGTCATGGCGGCAGCCAGCCTATCGCTCGCTCTGCTGATGCCTGGCCCCGCTTTCGCCGATGCCGGTTTCCGGCAGTGGGTCGCCGGCTTCCGCGCCACCGCCGTGCAGAGCGGCGTTTCCGGCGCCCTCTACGACCAGGCCTTCAGGAACATCAGGGATATCGATCCGGTGGTGCTGGAGAAGGCGCGTACGCAGCCTGAATTCACGGCCCCCGCCTGGGACTATTTCGACAATCGCGTCCATGACCAGTCGGTCGCCGTCGGCCAGCAGATGGCCAGGAAATGGAAGCCGTGGCTGGACCGGATCGAGGCCAGGTTCGGTGTCAACCGTTACATCCTGCTGGCCATCTGGTCGATGGAATCGAACTATGGCGAGATCCTCAAGCGCGACGACGTCATGCGCAATGTCGTGCGCTCGCTGGCGACCTTGGCCTATGCCGATCCGAAGCGGGCGAAATTCGCTCGCACCCAGCTGATCGCCGCGCTGAAGATCCTGCAGACCGGCGATATCGACGAAAGCCATCTGAGCGGATCCTGGGCCGGCGCCATGGGCCATACCCAGTTCATCCCGACCAGCTATCTGCACTATGCCGTCGACATGGACGGCAATGGCAAACGCGACATCTGGAATTCGATCCCCGATGCGCTGGCGACATCAGCCAATTTGTTGAAGAAGAATGGCTGGCAGGCCGGCAAGACCTGGGGCTATGAGGTTGCTTTGCCCGCTGGAAAGCTTCCCGGCGGCTCGAAAACACTGTCGCAATGGCAGGCGCTCGGCGTGGTCAGGGCCAACGGCAAGCCGTTCAAGAACGGCTCCGACAAGGCGACGCTGAAGGTGCCGGACGGCCGCAACGGGCCGGCCTTCCTGATGATCAAGAATTTCACGGTCATCAAAGCCTACAATAACGCCGACAAATATGCGCTGGCCGTCGGCCTTCTTGCCGACGAAATCGCCGGCTCCAGCGGTCTCGTGCAAGACTGGAAGCGGCCTTTCACCAAGCTCACTTTCGAGGAAAGGCAGGAGCTGCAGCAGCGGCTTTCCCAACATGGCCTTTATGACGGCAAGTTCGACGGCAAGATCGGCGACGGCTCGAAATCAGCCATCTTGGCCTTCCAGGCCAAGGCCGGCTTGACCCAGGACGGTTACCCGAGCATGGAAGTGCTGAAGTGGCTCCGGCAGAAATAGAGCCGCCTGCGGTGCCGCGCGGCCTTTCGGGCGCGCAAAGGACACTGTAGCAATCTGGTTGGCGCGGCATTTGCTGCGCCAAGGGATGGAGGAAACGAGTGGCTTCGGCTGCGCGCATCGCAGGGCTTGTTCGTCGCATGCCGGTGCTCATCCTGGCCGTGATCGTGCTCACCGTCGGTGTGGCTGGCGCCTTCCATGCGCCGGCCATGGCGCAGGAGCAGCAAAACCGCGGCTGGTCGCTGCGAGACCTTCTGTTCCCGCGCCGCAGCGAGCGCATCGAGCCGCCGCAGGACATCCAGAAGCCGAGGCCCAGGCCCAAGGCGAAAAAACCCCGCGCCCCGCGCCCGCCGGCGGAGCCGGAAATCCCGGTGGTTGACAAGGCACCGGACGCTCGCACCGTGCTGGTGGTCGGAGACTTCATGGCGGCTGGCCTCGCCGAAGGCCTCGACACCGCCTTTGCCGAGAATGCCGGCGTCAGGATCGTCGTTCGCAGCAATGGCTCGTCCGGCTTCGTACGCGATGATTTCTACAACTGGCCCGAACAGATCAAATCGCTGATCGAGACCGAAAAACCTGCCGCCGTGGTCGTCATGCTGGGTTCCAACGACCGCCAGCAGATGAAGGTGGGTGACGTGCGCGAGCAGCCCCGCTCTGAAACCTGGACCAAGGAATATGAGCGCCGGACCGACGCGTTCGGCAAAGCTATCGCGGAGGCAAAGGTACCCTTCCTCTGGGTCGGCATGCCGGCTTTCCGGGTGTCGAAGATGACCTCCGATATGCTGGCCTTCAACGACATCTATCATCAGGCCGCTGAAAGCCATGGCGGTGAATTCGTCGACGTCTGGGACGGCTTCGTCGATGAGAACGGTGCTTTCGTCACCAGCGGCCCCGACATCAACGGCCAGCCGGTGCGGCTGCGCGCCGATGACGGCATCAACGTCTCGAAGGCAGGCAAGCGCAAACTCGCCTTCTACACCGAAAAACCGCTGCTGAAGATCCTCGGCCTGACCGCGCCTGGAAGCGTGATTACACCGTCCGCTCCGGCGGGCGCACCTGTCGAGGCGCCGGCGCCGGCCGCGGCCCCCATCGTTATCGACCGCACCGCGCCGATGCTGCTCAGCGATCCGGCACTCGACGGTGGCTCCGAATTGCTGGGCGCGGCACCGCCGGCGAAGGCCAATCCGGACCTGCCCGGTGAAAAGCTTGTGGTCGAGGGCAAGGCACCGATTGCATCGCCCGGCCGCGCCGACGATTTCTCATGGCCGCCAAAGGCCGCGACCGATACCACGACCGCGATCAATCGTTAGTATCGCTGCACGCTCCTGGGTTCAGCGCGGGAGAACGCTCGACCCCATCAACGCCTCGTCGATCGAGCGTGCCGCCTGGCGGCCCTCGCGGATCGCCCAGACGACCAGCGACTGGCCACGACGCACGTCGCCGGCCGCATAGAGCCTGTCCACGCTGGTCTTGTAGTCGCGGTCATTGGCCTCGACATTCCTGGAGCGGCGGCTGTCGGTGGCGATCTTCATCTCACCGTCCAATTCCTTCGCCACCCCGGCCGCGGCCGGCCCGGCAAAGCCGATGGCGATGAAGGCGAGATCGGCACGAATGACGAATTCGGTGCCGGCGATCGGCTTGCGCTTGTCGTCGACCTCGCAGCACTTGACGCCGGTCAGCTGGCCTTCCTCGCCGATGAATTCGAGTGTCGCCACCTGGAATTCGCGCTCCGCGCCTTCGGCCTGCGAGGACGAGGTGCGCATCTTGGTCGCCCAATAGGGCCAGACCGAAAGCTTGTCTTCCTTCTCCGGCGGCTGCGGACGGATGTCGAGCTGGGTGACGCGCACCGCACCCTGGCGAAAAGCAGTGCCGACACAGTCGGAGGCGGTATCGCCGCCGCCGACGACGACGACATGCTGGCCGCCGGCGATGATCGGATGCGACGGCCATGCCACCGACTGAATCGGTTCGCCGCCGACACGCCGGTTCTGCTGCACCAGATAGGGCATCGCGTCATGCACGCCGCCGAGATCGTCGCCGGGAATGCCGGCCGCGCGCGGCGTTTCCGAGCCGCCGCAATAGAGCACGGCATCATGTTCGGCGAGCAGCTCGGCAACCGGCTTGTCGACGCCGACATTGACGCCGCAATGGAAGGTCACGCCCTCACCCTGCATCTGCTCGATGCGCCGGTCGATATAGTGCTTCTCGATCTTGAAGTCGGGAATGCCGTAGCGCATCAGCCCGCCGGGCCGGCTTTCGCGCTCGTAGACATGGACATCGTGGCCGGCGCGGCCAAGCTGCTGGGCAGCCGCCATGCCGGCAGGGCCGGAGCCGATGACGGCGACGCGCTTGCCGGTCTTCTTCTCCGGCGGATAGGGCCTGATATGGCCGGTTTCATAGGCCTTGTCGGCGATCGCCTGCTCGACCGTCTTGATGGCGACGGGAATGTCCTCGAGGTTCAGCGTGCAGGCTTCCTCGCAGGGCGCGGGGCAGATGCGGCCGGTGAACTCCGGGAAATTGTTGGTCGAATGCAGGTTGCGGATCGCGTTGTCCCAGTCGCCATTGTAGACGAGGTCATTCCAGTCCGGAATCTGGTTGTGGATCGGGCAACCGGTCGGCCCATGGCAGAACGGAATGCCGCAATCCATGCAGCGCGCGGCCTGTTTCTCGACCTCCTTGTCGGACATCGGCAGCGTGAATTCACGGAAATGCCGGATGCGATCGGAGGCCGGCTGGTACTTGTGCACCTGCCGGTCGATTTCGAGAAAGCCTGTTACCTTGCCCATAGTCCAGTTCCTGCTGTCCAGATGGTGCGGTTTTCGCCGCACCCGTTAACCCCTTGAGGCAGCCATGGCAACCTTGCGCCGGAGGTCAAACTGTCGATGAAGATGGGCCGGGAAGCCTGGGCTCCCCGGCAATTGCAAAGCCTATTCCGCCGCGACGCCCATGCGCATGCGTTCCATCTCGATCAGGGCGCGGCGGTATTCGACCGGCATGATCTTGCGGAACTTCGGCCGGAAAATCGTCCAGTCGTCGAGAATCTCGCGGCCGCGCACCGACCCGGTGTAATGCACATGGTTGGAAATCAGCTGGTAAAGCCGCTCCTCGTCATGGCTGGTCATGTCGCCGGAGACGTCGACGCGACCCTTGTGATCGAGGTCGCCGCCATGGTGCAGCAGCCTTTCCATCAGATCGTCTTCTTCCGGAACCGGCTCCAGCTCGACCATCGCCATGTTGCAGCGCTCGGCGAAATCGCCCGCCTCGTCGAGCACATAGGCGACGCCGCCCGACATGCCGGCGGCGAAATTGCGGCCGGTCTTGCCGATGACGACGACGATGCCGCCCGTCATGTACTCGCAGCCATGGTCGCCGACGCCTTCGACGACGGCGGCGACGCCCGAATTGCGCACGGCGAAACGCTCGCCGGCGACGCCGGCAAAGTAGGCCTCGCCCTCGGTGGCGCCATAGAGCACCGTATTGCCGACGATGATGGACTCGGCGGCGACGATCTTGGCCTCTTCCGGCGGCCGGATGACGATGCGGCCGCCCGACAGGCCCTTGCCGACATAGTCATTGCCGGCGCCGACAAGCTCGAACGAGATGCCGCGCGCCAGGAAGGCGCCGAAGGACTGGCCGGCAGTGCCGGTCAGCTTCACCTGGATGGTGTCCTCGCGCAGGCCCTTGTGCTTGAAGCGCTTGGCCACTTCACCCGACAGCATGGCGCCCGTCGAGCGGTCGACATTGCGGATATCGACCTCGATCTTGACCGGCAGCTTGCTTTCGAGCGCAGGCTTTGCCAGCTCGATCAGCTTGCGGTCGAGCACGTCGTCGATCGGGTGCTTCTGGCGCTCGGTCCAGTGCACCGCCTCATGCGGCGCATCCGGCTTGAAGAACATCTTCGAGAAATCGAGCCCGCGCGCCTTCCAGTGCACGATCAGGTCGCGCTTCTCCAGAAGATCACTGTCGCCGATGATCTGGTCGATATGGGTGTAACCCATCTCGGCGAGCAGCTCCCTCACCTCTTCCGCCACGTAGAAGAAGAAGTTGATGACATGCTCGGGCGTGCCCTTGAAGCGCTTGCGCAGCACCGGATCCTGCGTCGCGACGCCGACCGGGCAGGTGTTGAGATGGCACTTGCGCATCATGATGCAGCCGGCCGCGATCAGCGGCGCGGTCGAGAAGCCGAACTCGTCGGCGCCAAGCAGCGCACCGATGATAACGTCGCGCCCCGTGCGCAAGCCGCCGTCGACCTGCAGCGCGACGCGCGACCGCAAGCCGTTCAGCACCAGCGTCTGGTGCGTCTCGGCAAGGCCCATTTCCCATGGGCTGCCGGCATGCTTGAGCGAGGTCAGCGGCGAGGCGCCAGTGCCGCCATCATAGCCCGAAATGGTGATGTGGTCGGCGCGTGCCTTGGCGACGCCCGCCGCAACCGTGCCGACGCCGACTTCCGACACCAGCTTGACCGACACGTCGGCCGCCGGATTGACGTTCTTCAGGTCGTAGATCAGCTGTGCCAGATCCTCGATCGAATAGATGTCGTGATGCGGCGGCGGCGAGATCAGGCCGACGCCCGGCGTCGAATGCCGGACCTTGGCGATGGTCGCGTCGACCTTGTGGCCGGGCAGCTGGCCGCCCTCGCCGGGCTTGGCACCCTGCGCCACCTTGATCTGCATCATGTCGGAATTGACGAGGTATTCGGCCGTGACGCCGAAACGGCCCGAGGCGATCTGCTTGATCGCCGAGCGTTCGGGGTTCTTGCCGCCGCCAGGCAGCGGCAGATAGCGGTCGGCCTCTTCGCCGCCCTCGCCGGTGTTCGACTTGCCGCCGATCTGGTTCATCGCGCGCGCCAGCGTGGTATGCGCTTCGCGCGAGATCGACCCGAACGACATCGCCCCGGTCGAGAACCGCTTGACGATGTCGGCCGCTGACATGACGTCGTCGAGCGCCACCTTCTTGCGGCCGGTCTCTCCGGCCAGCTTGATCTTGAACAGGCCACGAATGGTCTGGGCGCGGGCCGTCTCGCTGTCGATCTGGGCGGAATAGTCCTTGAACGTTTCCCACGACCCCTGGCGCACGGCGTGCTGCAAGGTGGCGACCGCGTCGGGCGACCAGATATGCGCCTCGCCCCGCATGCGGAACATGTATTCGCCGCCGACCTCGAGGCTGTTGCGCAGCACGGGGTCGTTGCCGAAACCGTCATTGTGGCGGCTGAGCGTCTCTGCCGCAATCTCGTCCAGCCCGACGCCTTCGATCAGCGTCGCGGTGCCGGTGAAGTATTGCTGCACGAAATCGGTCTTCAGGCCGATGGCGTCGAAAATCTGCGCGCCACAATAAGACTGGTAGGTCGAGATGCCCATCTTGGACATCACCTTGAGGATGCCCTTGCCGATCGACTTGATGTAGCGCGAAACGACCTCGTAGGCGTCCACTTCCTTCGGCAGTTCGCCACGCTTGTGCATGTCGAGCAGCGTGTCGAAGGCAAGGTACGGATTGATCGCCTCGGCGCCATAGCCGGCAAGGCAGCAGAAATGATGCACTTCGCGCGGCTCGCCGGATTCGACGACGAGGCCGACCGAGGTGCGCAGCCCCTTGCGGATCAGGTGATGATGGACCGCGGCCGTAGCCAGCAGCGCCGGGATGGCGATGCGGTCCGGCCCGACCTGGCGGTCGGACAGGATGATGATGTTGTAGCCGCCGGCGACCGCCGCCTCCGCCCGCTCGCACAACCGGTCGATGGCGCCCTGCATGCCCGCGGCCCCTTCGGCCGAGCCATAGGTGATGTCGATCGTCTTGGTGTCGAAACGGTCCTCGGTGTGGCCGATGGAACGGATCTTTTCGAGATCGCCATTGGTCAGGATCGGCTGGCGCACCTCGAGCCGCTTGCGGCGCGAATTTCCGACCAGGTCGAAGATGTTGGGCCGCGGCCCGATGAAGGACACCAGGCTCATCACCAGCTCCTCGCGGATCGGATCGATCGGCGGGTTGGTGACCTGGGCGAAGTTCTGCTTGAAGTAGGTGTAGAGCAGCTTCGACTTGTCCGACATCGCCGAGATCGGCGTGTCGGTGCCCATCGAGCCCACCGCTTCCTGGCCTGTCGTCGCCATCGGCGACATCAACAGCTTGGTGTCTTCCTGGCTATAGCCGAATGCCTGCTGGCGATCGAGCAGGCTGACATCCTTGCGCAGCGCGCGCGGCTCGACCGGCTTCAAATCTTCGAGAATGAGCTGCGTGTTGGCGAGCCAGGTCTTGTAGGGATGCTTGGTCGCGATCTCCGACTTGAGCTCCTCGTCGGAGACGATACGCCCCTTCTCCAGGTCGATCAGAAGCATCCGGCCTGGCTGCAGCCGCCACTTCTTGACGATCTTCTCCTCGGGCACCGGCAGCACGCCGGCTTCCGAGGCCATGATGACGCGGTCGTCATCGGTGACGATGTAGCGTGCCGGGCGCAGGCCATTGCGGTCGAGCGTGGCGCCGATCTGGCGGCCATCGGTGAAAACCACCGCCGCCGGCCCGTCCCACGGCTCCATCAGTGCCGCATGGTATTCGTAGAAGGCCTTGCGATCGGCATCCATGAGCTTGTTGCCCGCCCAGGCTTCCGGGATCAGCATCATCATGGCATGGCTGAGCCTGTACCCGCCCTGGAACAGGAACTCGAGCGCATTGTCGAAGCAGGCGGTGTCGGACTGGCCGTCATAGGAAATCGGCCACAGCTTCGAGATGTTGTTGCCGAACAGTTCGGAATCGACCGACGCCTGGCGCGCAGCCATCCAGTTGTTGTTGCCGCGCACGGTGTTGATCTCGCCATTGTGGGCGACCATGCGGTAGGGATGCGCCAGCTTCCAAGACGGGAAGGTGTTGGTCGAGAAGCGCTGGTGGACGAGGATCAGCGCGGTCTCGAAGCGCGGATCGATCAGGTCCTTGTAATAGGCGCCGACCTGGTAGGCCAGGAACATGCCCTTGTAGACGATGGTGCGCGCCGACAGCGACACGCAATAGGCGCCGATGTCCTTGTTATCGTTCTCGGCGTAGATGCGGCCCGATATCACCTTGCGCAGCAGATAGAGCCTGGCCTCGTATTCCTCGTCATCGGTAATGTCTGGCGTGCGGCCGATGAAGATCTGCCGATGGAACGGCTCGGATGCCACGATGTCAGGCGCCTTCGAAAGCGACGAATTGTCGACGGGCACGTCACGGAAACCGATGAGCGGAAGCCCCTCGGATTGCGCCGATTCGACAATGATGTCCTCGATATGGGCGCGAAGGGCCGCGTCCTGCGGCATGAACCAGTGTCCGACGCCGTACTGACCCGCCGGCGGCAGCTCGATGCCCTGGGCCGTCATCTCCTCACGGAAGAACTGGTCGGGAAGCTGCACCAGCACGCCGGCGCCATCGCCGACCAGCGGATCGGCGCCAACGGCGCCGCGATGCGTCAGGTTTTCGAGCACAGCCAGCCCGTCCTTGACGATCTGATGCGACTTCACGCCCTTCATATTGACGATGAAGCCGACGCCGCAGGCGTCATGCTCGTTGCGCGGATCGTAGAGGCCCTGGGCGGAAAAGCCGTTGGCGGTTCGGCTAATATTGGATCGCAAGGTGGTTTTGACGGTTGCCGCTTTCGTCTGCGCGGCCTGGCCGTTCGTCGCAGAGTGCGTCATGTCCGTCATCTCCTGTCCTCCATTCCCAGCCATTCAGGCGCTGGTTTGCCTCGGCAAGCGCTTGGCTCACCCTGATCCTTGTGGCACGTCTTGCGAAATCCTTGCCGAACCAGGCGGCTTTCCGCATGGAACGCATCTGGTAATCGTACAGGCCAGAGTCTGGCTGTCCACCTGTCGCTCGCGGCAACAGCCGGAGAGGCCCAATGATACGCCAATCCGGCTCGTTTTGTGCGACAAAATAAGACAGCACTACTGTCCTAAATTTTTATGGCAGAAATCTGGGACGCACACAAGACCGATTCACAAAAAACTTGGGCTTTCCGCGACAGAAAATGTCGTCAAGTCCGGGAAAAACGTAAGCTTCAGTCGTCGACCTGGGCTTTGCCGGTTGGCTGGCTTTACTGTTTTTCCGGCGCCTGGCCCCTTGCGGTCCGCTCGCGAAACCGGTCAACTTCAGACTGATTTCCCCAAAACCCGATTTCCCCAACCCCCCGACCTCCCAAGACATAGGCAGATGCATGTTCTTCGCTTCCGACAATTGGGCAGGCGCCCATCCCAATATTGCCGCCGGCCTGTCGGCCAATGCCGGCGGCTTTTCCACCGCCTATGGCGACGGTGCGCTCGACCGGGCAGTCTACCAGCGCTTCAGTGAGATTTTCGAACGCGAGGTCGCGGTGTTCTTCGTCGCCACCGGCACGGCCGCCAACTCGCTGGCGCTCACCGCTTACAACAAGCCGGGCGGCATTTCCTTTGCCCATCGCGAATCGCATGTCATCGAGGACGAATGCGGCGCGCCGGTATATTTTTCCGGCGGCTCTCGCCTGCATGAGATCGATGGCGCGCTGGGCAAGATCGATCCGCACAATCTGGAAAGGACCATCGGCCGTTTCGCACCGGAAATTGTCCATTGGGGACGGCCGATGGCCGTTTCGATCACCCAGTCGACCGAGGTCGGCACCATCTACGGCCTGGATGAGATCGAGACGATCTCGGCGATCGCCAAACAATATTCGGTGCCCCTGCACATGGATGGCGCCCGCTTTGCCAATGCGCTGGTCGCACTCGACACGACACCGGCCGAAATGACCTGGAAACGCGGCGTCGACATCCTCTCCTTCGGCGGCACCAAGAACGGCTGCTGGTGCGCCGAAGCGATCGTGTTGTTCGACCTCGATCGTGCCAGGGAATTGGCCTTCCTGCGCAAGCGCGCCGCCCAGCTGTTTTCGAAATCGCGCTTCGTCGCGGCGCAGTTCGAGGCCTATTTCAAGGGTGGGCTGTGGCTGGACACCGCCCGCCACGCCAACGCCATGGCCGCACGCCTTGCCGCCGCGATCGAGGATTCGGCAACGGCCAAGCTGGCATGGCTGCCGCAGGCGAACGAGGTTTTCGCGGTGATCAAGAAGGCCGAGGCCGAGAGGCTGCAGACCGCGGGTGCCGCCTTCTACGACTGGCACAAGCCGCATGGCTTTGACGGCCACATCGGCGAGGACGAGTTGCTCTACCGCTTCGTCACCAGCTTTGCGACGACAGCCGATGAAGTCGACCGTTTTGGCCAGCTGATCGCCTGATAACGCATTTCCCCGACAACAAAAAAGCGGCGCCTTTCGGCGCCGCTTCCGTCTCGGGAGGAGACTTGTATTTTAGGCAGCGGTCTTGGCCTCGATCTGCTTGGCCTTGGCCGAAGACGCCGTAATGGCGATCTTGCGCGGCTTCAGCTCCTCGGGGATGTTGCGCTTGAGGTCGACGAAGAGCAGGCCGTTCTTCAGCGAGGCGCCAACGACCTCGACGTGGTCGGCAAGCTGGAAGCGACGTTCGAAAGCCCTCGAGGCAATGCCGCGATAGAGCAGCTCAGAGCCTTCGCCGGTGCCCTCGTCCTTGCGCTCACCCTTCACGGTCAGCACGTTGCGATGGGCTTCGATCGAGATTTCCTCGTCCGAGAAGCCGGCAACCGCCATCGAGATCCGGTAGGAATCCTCACCGGTGCGCTCGATGTTGTAGGGCGGATAGGTCTGCGCGCCATCCGGCTGCGCAAGCGAATCGAGCATCGTGAACAGACGATCGAAGCCGACGGTCGAGCGATAAAGCGGGGAAAAATCAACGTGACGCATGAGGTGTTCTCCTGTTGAGCAACATGGTTTGCGTATGGCCGGTGCGAAACCCTTGAGCGGCGTTTCGGGTGGACCAGCGGCCCCGACATTGGCGACCGCACGAGACATTTGGGGAGCGCTGGAAAGCATTTCAAGATTTCACCTGGCGGCAAAAGCCACGGCGGCCGGACCCTTGATGAACGGCAGATGAACCGGCACTTCGGCGCGCGTTCAGGCAGCCGGCGCTAAAGTCCATTCCAGGATCAAGGACTGGCGGCGCCGATTGCACAACAGGCACCGCAACGAGGCCGACCGGGTGTAACGTCCCTTCCTCCCGGATCGACAGGGGCCGGAAGCACGCTTTCAAGCGGCTTCCGGCCTTCCCTGATGCAGCCTCCCCTTCACCGGGAATTCCTTGGCTTTTGGCGCATGGGCGTCTATCACCTTAGCGGAGCCGGCCAGCGCAGGCGGGCATGCGAGACGCCGAGCACGAAGCGCCGAATGACGGATCTTTTCACCGAAAACTCCCTTTTTCACGAAATCGAGGGCAATCCGCGGCCGGAAAATGCCACCGGCGGCTTCTTCACCACGCGTGACCGAAAGAATATCCGCTACGGCCTGTTCGGCGCGGTCGCTCGCCCGATGAAGGGCACCGTGGTCCTGCTCACCGGCCGCAACGAGTGCATCGAGAAATATTTCGAAACCATCCGCAACCTTGCCGATCGCGGCTTTGGCGTCGCCACGCTCGATTGGCGCGGCCAGGGCGATTCCGACCGGCTGATCCGCGATCACCAGCGCGGCTACGTCAGCAGCTTCCGCGAGTACACCGCCGACCTCGAACAGTTCTTCGAGGAGATCGTGCTGCCCGATTGCCGCGGACCGTACTACATCCTCGCCCATTCGGCAGGTGCCTTGATCACCCTGCTTGCCGCCCCATCAATGGTGAACCGCATCCGGCGCATGGTGCTGATCGCGCCCTTCCTGACGCTGCCCGACCTGCCGGTCTCGATCTCGACGGTTCGCCGCGTCTGTTCTCTGTTCTGCGCTCTCGGCCTCGGCCGGCTCTACGCCGCCTGGGGTCCGCGGCCGAGGGTTACGGCCCCGTTCGAGACCAACAAGCTGACATCGGACCCGGAGCGCTATCGGCGCAACACACGGATCTATGAAGAATACCCGCAACTGGCGCTTGGCGGGCCGACGATCCGCTGGCTGCAGGCAGCCGCGAAAGCATCGGAAGCCGTCAGCGACCCCGATTTCATGGCTCGGATCCAGGTCCCGCTGCTGATCATCGCCGCCGGCGCCGACCAGGTCGTCTCGACCAGGGCCGTGGAAGCCTACGCCAGGCGTCTGCGGCTCGGTTCGCTGCTGATGATCGATGGCTCCCGCCACGAAATCCTGCAGGAAGCCGACATCTACCGCGAGCAATTGCTCGCCGCCTTCGACGCCTTCATTCCCGGCAGCGACGACCCCACAGCCTGACGGGCGCCGGTCGCTGGCCCGCTCCCCAAGGGGTGCCGCCGGCAGTAAAACGACTGCTTCAAGCGGTCGGCATCACCTGAATGGCGGCGGACGCTCGTTTAGCCGCGCAGGGCGGCCATGGCGGCGGCATGAAGTTCCGGCGTCGCCGCGGCGAGTACATCGCCGCCCTGTTCCGCCGGCCCGCCGTCGAATGTGGTGACGACGCCGCCTGCCTTTTCGATGATCGGGATCAGCGCCACGATGTCGTAGGGCTTCAATCCGGGATCGGCGACGATGTCGACGCTTCCCGAGGCGATCATGGCGAAGGCATAGCAATCGGCGCCATAGCGGGCGAGCTGGATCTGTCTTTCGAATGCATCGTAACGGTTGCGCGCCTCGCCCTTGAACAGGGCCGGCGTGGTGGTGAACAGCGTCGCCTGGTCCAACTTCGTCGTCTTGCGGGTCGTCAGTTTTCGCGGCCCGCCTGGCCCCTCATAATGGGAGCCCGAGCCGTTGGCGTAGAAAAGCTCGCCGGTGAAGGGCTGCGCCATCATGCCGGCAACGGCGTCGCCGTCGACCGTCAGCCCGACCAGTGTGCCCCACACCGGCAGACCGGAAATGAACGCGCGCGTGCCGTCGATCGGGTCGATCACCCAGACGTGCCGGCTTGAAATGTTCTCGCTGCCATGCTCCTCGCCTAGAATACCATGATCGGGATACTCAGCCGATATCAGAGCCCGGATGGCGCGCTCGGCCTCGCGATCGGCCTCGGTGACCGGATCAAAACTGCCCTGTTCCTTGTTGGCGACCGCACCTTGGGCACGAAAGCGCGGCAAGGTCTCCGCCGCTGCCGCCTGCGCGATGCGACGCATGAAATCGATGCTGATGTCCAACTGATTCTCCCGCGTTGCAGCATGCCCGAGCCCGGCTTTGCCGCCAATTTCGTGCCAAAACAAGGGTGTCGAGGATTTTTCCGCGACGGCATCTGTTGCCTGGATGTCACACAGGCGCCATCGAAACGCAATTTCCACATCAGAGTGAATTAAAAAAGGCTGAAGGTCGCTTGACATTTGTGCAGCGCACAATACCCTCAATCTCGGACAGGGTTTCCTGTCCATGCCCTCCTTGGGCGTTTCCTCCCTAGACTTCGACCGTATCGTGCAAACGATGCGGTCTTTTTTTATGGCGCCATTCAGTCCGCGGCCAGCGGCAGGTTGTTCACTCCGCGGCCAGTGGCAGGTCGATGAAATGATGGTCGGGCATCGACATCAGGTCGGCTGAGAACCGCGTCAGATCGTCGGCCAGCGCATCGAAGCCGGCAGCCTTCTCGAACGTCCGCTCGTTCATATAGAGCCCCCGGTTGACCTCGATCTGCAGCGCGTGCAGATGGCGCGCCGGGCGGCCATAGTGCTCGGTGATGAAGCCGCCGGCATAGGGCTTGTTGTGGGCAACCGAATAGCCCATGGCGCTGAGCAGGCCGATCGCGGTCTCGGTCAGGGCGGCCGTTGCCGAGATGCCGAAACGATCGCCGATGATGAAGTCGGGCCGCTGGCCGCTGTCGCCAACCCGGATGCTCGCCGGCATCGAATGACAGTCGATCAGCACGGCAAAGCCGAACCGCGCATGGGTTCTGGTCAACAGCCGCTTCAGCGTCTCGTGATAGGGCTTGTAGACGGCCTCGATGCGGGCGACCGCTTCGGCCAGCGGCAAGCGGCCGGAATAGATGTCGAGCCCCTCGCCGACCAGCTTCGGCACCGTGCCCAGCCCGCCGGCCACCCGTGCCGAGCGGATGTTGCAGAAGGACGGCACCGGCTCGGCGAACATGCGCGGATCAAGCTCCCACGGTTCACGGTTGACGTCGAGATAGGCCCTCGGGAAATTCGCCGCCAGCAGCGGTGCGCCGAGCGCGACGGTCCCGCCGAACAGCTCATCGACGTAGCAGTCCTCGGACCGGCGGATGGCGTTGCGGTCCAGCCTTGCCATGGCAAGGAAGCGCTCCGGATAGTAGCGGCCGCTATGCGGTGAGTTGAAGAGGAAGGGGACGCGCTGCTCGACGCCCGACCGGATTTCGAAGGGTGGAAAGACCGAAAAATCCTCGGCTGCCGTCTTCAATTTGAACGAACCCGAAAACACCAGTGCATCATGATGTGAAAGTGCCACCTTGCAAGCCTCGTGTCCAGCATTTCGGCCACAGCACACGCCCGGCAAATATGGATCATCCCCGTCAGCGTTCACTTGATGTTTACCCTCACCTCCTCATATACAGGATGGTTAACGGGCTTGCCCAACGGCAACCTCGGGCGGGTGATTCGGACGGGATATCATGGCACGCATTCTTCTGGCGGAAGACGACGACGATATGCGTCGGTTCCTCGTCAAGGCGCTGGAGCGCGCCGGTTACCAGGTCAGTGATTTCGACAATGGCGCCAGCGCCTATGAGCGGCTGCGCGAGGAGCCTTTCTCGCTGCTGTTGACCGACATCGTCATGCCGGAGATGGACGGCATCGAACTGGCGCGGCGTGCCACAGAGATCGATCCTGATCTGAAAGTCATGTTCATCACCGGTTTCGCCGCCGTTGCGCTGAACCCGGATTCCAAGGCGCCGAAAGACGCCAAGGTGCTGTCGAAGCCCTTCCACCTGCGCGACCTCGTCAACGAGGTCGAGAAGATGCTGCAGGCGGCCTGAGCCCTTTTCTAGGCGAGGCGCCGCACCTCTTCGCCACTGCGGCGAGACGACGCCTTCTTTCCTTTTTCCTGCTATTGACGCGCTGGATCAAAAATGGTGTATGCGCGGCTTCGGATGGGCGTGTAGCTCAGCGGGAGAGCACTGCATTGACATTGCAGGGGTCACAGGTTCAATCCCTGTCACGCCCACCATCCAACCAGACAAGCAGATCTTGCATCGGCATTTCCCGGCTGGTTCCCCAGAGGTAGAGCGGTTCGCATAGGTTGACTTATAGCCTGCACCTGGCGCAACGCCGCATGCAGTGCTTGAGCTTGGCGAACGGTTTGTCGATTTGGGCTGAGGTCCGGACTATAGGGGCAGGAAGAAGAGCCCTTGCGAAGCCAGCCTACTGGTCATCGTCATCGCCATTGTCTGGATTGTCGACCAAACATCCCGCGCCGTGACACCCTTGGTAATTGCCTTGAGTGTCGAAATTCGGATTGCCGTCCTTGTCGTAACTCGGCCTTGGGTCGATGTAGCTGTCGTTCTTTCGACGCGCTTCCTTGCGATCCTTGTCTCTCTGTTCCTGCGCGGCTATGCGATCCATTGAGCGCTGCTCGTCTTCTGAACGTTGTGAAGTCTGTTGCATCATGCAGTCGGCAAACCTGTTGGTTCCTGGCCTATAGCCGTAAGAAGCGCACTGTTGCTGATCCATTGCGCGCTGATCCTCAGCGCTGACGCAACCAGCAACCGCCAACGGCACAAGCGCGATCAGCACATATCTCATCTTGAAATTCGGCATTTTGTCACTCCAGATCATTCTGATGGCACCGGGCAAGAGAGGTCACCCTCCTGGCAGTTCAGGTAGGCCCTCAACTGCCTGGTGCGAGCCTTGGTCAGTTCAGCTTGACAAGCAGCGGCAACCATCGGCGCCGCGGAGCCACCATCGTCACCGCTGGATTGAAACGTGCATTCGGCGTTGCGGAACGCAATCCACGCTCTCTGCGCTTTCACCAACCGTGCCTTGCCGTCGGAATCATCCGTAAGCCGCTTCTGGATTTGCTTGAAGGTTTGGTTCAACGCCTGATCGGCTCTTTTGAAGTCCGAAGCTGGATCAGCCAGAGCCGCAGTGGCGGCGAACGACAGCATGGCGACGCCAGCAAGTAGAAAACGCATGATTGTATCCCCGGAATGAAAACAACCACAAGTAAGCACGCATGGGGGCAGCCGACAAGCACCGAAAAACCGTATAGTAAGCAAAGGGTTGTCGGGTTCAACAACGCAGGACGGACGAGGCTGGGGCCGTGAGGTGATATGCGGGGAATGGCCGCCACAAGCTGACGTCAAGATTTGCCGTTTCGCCATTGTCGTGGGCGGCGCCGGCGAGTTTCGCAACCCGGTCCTGGCAGACCGGACGCCGGACGCAAACGCCGTCGCGGAAAGCTGTGCGCCCGTCCCGGTGCTGACCGGGACGGGCGACGGGCAATCAGATCATTGCGGCTCTGGATCAGGCGTATTTCCCGGCCTGTCGCCGCCGCCCTTGCCTTCACGGCAAGGCTCGCCGATGCCGCAGCATTTGCCGTTGTAGGTGACGCCGGGCTTCAGCTTGTCGCATTCCCTGGGAGCGGTTGTCTTGCAGCCGGCCAGCACCGAAACGGCGATGGCGGCCAAAAGGACGTTTCTTGAAACAGTAAACATCAGACGTTCTCCTTGATGGACCATGTTTGGACACATCGCTTGGTCGCGCCTCGGGAGAAATTGGTTCACAAGAAAATTGCGATCACCGGCGGAATCTTTTTGCGAGCTTGCCTTCGCGTGAAGGCGCATCGCCGATGCCGGGGCATTTTGCCATGCTATGTGGTTTTCGGATTTGATTTATCGCATTGTCTTGTCGGCGTTGCCTGCAACCTGCCGTGACCGATGCAGCAGAACCGTAACAGGACATTCGCAACATTGCAGGCGAGAGACGTTTTCCATGATTGATCGCGTTGGACAATTCAGGGCTTGGTCGCCTCACACTCAGAAATGGTCCAGGATCGAAGCCGGAATGGTTGGCGAAACTGCGCGCATTCCCGAGGCGGTGATCGGGTCTCCTTGCGTGCCGTCATGAGTTCACAGTCCAGAAGGGAAAAACTGTCGCCTTGGCCGAAGATACATCGCGAACTGAACCGTGTGCGCACGCAATTGCAGTCGCCGTGGTCGACATTGGGCAACGCGCTCATTTCCGCAAAGCAGAACGCTGAATACCGACGCGAACTCGGCAAGCGGATCGAAGCCGCCCGCGAGACTTACACGGCGTCGCCGATCTCGCAGATTGCCGACAGCTTCATGCTCGTCCGGATCATCGGCAATGATCTGGAACCGCGACACCGCAAGGGCCAGTCATTCGACAACGTGCTGTTCATTCTGGACAACGAACCGGTCTTCGACGCCTGCGAAAAATTCTGGATCGTCAATCGGATAGTCGACACCGACGAGGAAGCCCGGATCATCGGCCTGCTCGAAAGCCGCCGCCAGAATTTTCACACAATCCCCTTCGAACTCGATGCGTACCGGAAGATATCCTGGGACGTCGACCAGCTTGTTGCCGGCGACCTCAGATTCTCAGAGAAGGGCCGGGCGAGCGGAAAGTCCGCGCGTTACGAAACGCACATCCGCCGCAGCAAGAACCTCTATGTGATGAACAACAATGGGGCTCGCAACGCCGCGCTCGCGATTGCCCGCGGCAGGGCAAAATGGCTGATGCCCTGGGACGGGAACTGCTACCTGACAGGCTCTGCGTTCCAGCGGATACGGTCCGCGATCGAGAGAAACCCGCACCTTCCCTACGCTGTGGTGCCCATGGCGCGTATTGTCGACAATGCGCTTCTGCTGGACCAGAGCTTCCAGCCGCCGGCCGAGGAAGAGCCGCAGATCATATTTCGAGCCGATACCACGCAACTGTTCGACGAAAACTATGGCTACGGAAGGCGGCCAAAAATCGAGATGCTGTGGCGGTTGGCAGTTCCCGGCCCCTGGGATCGCTACCGCGACGACGCCTGGGATTTTCCACGCCCGGTCCGGGCAGCGGATGCCGGGCTGCTCCAGAAAGCGGGCTGGGTGGCGCGCCTGGATTCAGGACGTTCGCATCTGGAGATCGGCAAGGCCGGCTTCGTCGCGCGTCTGGTCAGCCGCGACCAGGCGATCGTCGATATGGTCGATCAATGTGACGCCAAGGCAGTCGCCGCTCGGCTTGATACCTCCCGCCTGGCTTTCTATGACGAAGACGCCCTCGCCCACGCGGTAAAGGACGGACCCATCCTGCGCTATCTCGAAACCGCGGCCGGTCAGGCACTCGCCCGCGGTCCGTTCAGCGTGCTCGACAAGACTGGCCGAGCCCCCAGCGGGGATCCCCAGGACTATTTTCACCCGGCGCCTTACTGGTGGCCCGACCCCGACAGACCCGATGGCCTGCCCTATATCAGGCTCGATGGCGAACGCGTGCCCGGCACGGCATTGTATGCAGCAGGAAGCGAAACCTACGATCGCACACGCTTACAGCGCGTCTTCGACGACACAACCGTGCTTGCGCTCGCCGCAACCGTGCTTGATGGACGTCATTACGCCGTCCACGCCGCGAGGCTCATTCGCGCATGGTTTGTCGATCCCAAGACAAGAATGAACCCGCATTTGCGCTATGCGCAGGTGCGGTCGGGCCACGACAACAATGAAGGGGCCGGCTACGGCATCATCGAGCTGAAGGATTTCTATTTCTTCCTGGATGCCGTACGCTTGATCGAGCGAACAGGAGTACTGGGCGACGAGGATCGCGAGGCGTTCAGAGCCTGGCTCGGTTCCTACTGTGAATGGCTGGACACCGCGCCGGCAGCCGCGACGGCCTTCTGCAGCAGCAGCAACCAAGGAACGTACTACGATTTGCAGCGGGCATCGATCGCCACATTTCTTGGCGACAGCGCCACCCTGGCCAAGATCAGCCTCTATGCTCGGGAGAGATTGGCGACCCAGATCGCAGCCGACGGCTCCTTGCCCAGGGAACTGTCCCGCACGCGCCCCAGGCACTACGCCATGTTTACCTTGCAAGGCTGGACGTCGCTGGCCCGTGTCATGTCTTCGGTTGGTGACAATCTCTGGCAGCACAAGACAGCCGAGGGACTGGGACTGGTCCAGGCGCTGCACTGGCTTGTTGCGCACGAGAACAAGCGACACACCATGTCGGCCGAAACTGTCGATCCGGATCGGCTTGGGCCGCTGCTTCTCGACCTGACGCATCATGATCCCGCAGGGATGCCACCTGCCGATCTGGGAAGGGCGGCCAAGCCCATATTTCATCCAGACGAGGCAATCGCGCCTTTTTGGCTGTGGCGAAGACGTTAGAGCAGTTCACCGTTTCACGGAAACGGCGACCCGCTCTAACTCCTTGTTTTTAAGCAATTCCGGACGGAAAACCGTTTCACACTTTTCCTGGAATTGCTCTAGGGACGTCCGGCATTCCTGGCCTGTCACGTCGATGATGAGAACCACTTTCCCGAAATCAAACGCCCGCGACGGTGCAAAGGCTCTTCATTCTGGCCACCGCCAGATCGGGATCAGCGAGCAATCCGGCCTGGTCGGCAAGGCGGAACACGTCGGCATAGTGACGGATGCCGCGCGCCGACTGCATGCCGCCGACCATCGCAAAATGGTCCTGATGGCCATTCAGCCAGGCCATGAAGACGATGCCGGCCTTGTAGTACTCGGTCGGCGCCTCGAAGATTTTTCGCGATAGCGGCACGGTCGGCGCCATCAAGGCGTCATAGCCGGCGCGGTCACCCTCCGCCAGTTTCGCCAGCGCTGCATTGGCGACCGGCGCAATCGCGTCGAAAATACCGAGCAGTGCGTGCGAGTGTCTTTTCTCGTCGCCGGCGATCAGTTCGGGATAATTGAAATCGTCGCCAGTGAACATGACGACGCCGTCCGGCAGACGGTTCCTCAGCGCGACCTCCTTGCCGGCATCGAGCAGTGAGATTTTTATCCCCTCGACCTTGCCAAAGTGGCGTTCGATGATGGCAACAACTGTATCGAGAGCAGTCTCGAAATTCTCGCTGCCCCAATAGCCCCTGAGCGCCGGATCGAACATGTCGCCCAGCCAGTGCAGGATGACCTTGCCGGATGCCTGGGACAGGATGCGGTCGTAGACGCTGACATAGTCGTCCGGCCCCTTGGCAACTGCCGCCAGTGCCCGGCTGGCCATCATGATCGCCTTGCCGCCCAAGCCTTCGATGAAAGCGAATTGCCGCTCATAGGCGGTGACCACATCGTCCAGTGTCCTGGCGGCGGCGGGCGCCAGATGGTCGGTCCCGGCACCCGAGGCGAGATCGGCGCCATCGACGGTACGCGCCTCGGCGATCGAACGGCGAATCAATTCCTGCGCGTTTGCCCAGTCGAAACCCATGCCGCGCTGCGACGTGTCCATCGCTTCGGCGATGCGGAATCCCAACCGCCACAGATGGTGACGGAACGTCATCGTCCTGTCCCAGTCGACCACCGGCCTGGACCACGGATCGGTCATGGCAAGCGGATCGGCAACGACGTGCGCGGCGGCATAGGCGATACGCGAAAATCGCGCGCCGATGTCAGGCTGCACCGGTTCGCCGACCAGCGTGTACCGGGTGCTGCCGCCCCCCTCACCAGGCAAGGAAATGTCCATCGATCTCTCCCTTCGCAACGCTACTAGATGGAACGTTCCAATAAATCAAGAACCTTTAAGATTCGAACTCCACGGCAGGAAGAATGCTGCATTGCAACACAAAAGCCTTATGGAGCAAGCCATTTGAGTACGCACGATCGGCATTCGAGACGCGAGAAAAATCCCGATTGACTCACGACCGGAGCAGAGATTAGAACGTTCCAATACTTTTGGACCTGCAGTCGGGGAGGATGCATCTGGATGGCCAACCGGGCCAAGGCGACGATATTCGACATCGCCCGCGAAGCAGGCGTGTCCAAATCGACGGTATCGCTCGTGCTCCAGGGCAGCGGGCTGATCCGGCCCGAAACAGCGAGCAAAGTGCGCAAGGCGATCGAGGATGTCGGTTACGTCTACAACCGGGGCGCCGCCAATCTGCGCAAGGCGCACTCCAATGTCATCGGCATGGTCATCAACGATCTCACCAATCCTTTCTTCGCAGAGCTGGCGGTTGGCATGGAGCGGGTCTTCCAGTCGGCGGGCATCGTGCCGTTCATCGCCAACACGGCGGAAAATCCGGTGCGCCAGGAAGAAGTGCTGAAATCGCTGATGGAGCAAGGCGTCGCCGGCCTCATCGTCTCGCCGGCTCGCGGCACGACGCCGGGCGCCTTCAGGCGGATCGAGACGGCAGGTCTGCCGGTGGTCTTCGCCATGCGCCGGCTTCCCGAGAGCCGTATTCCGGTTATCGCGCCCGACAATCATCGCGGCGCCTATCTCGCCACCGCCCATCTGATCGGCAAGGGACATCGCAGGCTGGTCTTCTTCGGCGGTTCGTCCGACCTGGTGGTCTATCACGATCGGCTTGGCGGATTTCGCGAAGCCTGCGAGACGCAGGGCATCGCCGCCCGCGACGCACTGGTCGTCGAGGGCGAGACCAGCCGCAGAGGGGGTATAGGGTGTCTGGAAACCGCTCTCGCTATGGCTGAACCGCCGACCGCGGCGCTCTGCTTCAACGACGCTGTCGCCTTTGGCGCCATGCTGGCGCTGCGCAAGCGCGGGCTTGAGCCGGGAGTTGATTTCGCCATCGTCGGTTTCGACGATGTAGCCGAGGCCGAGCACTATATGCCGGCGCTGACCAGCGTCGCGGTGGACTCGGCCGGCCTCGGCGAACGCGCCGCCCATGTCATGCTGAAAATGATCCAGTCGCGCACCACGCGGGCCGAGGACCATATCGGCGCGGTCAATCTGGTCGTCAGGGAAAGCTGTGGCCCGGATCGCCGCACCCGAAACAGGACGGCCGGTTCGGGGATCATGAATTGAGCAAGGTCGTTTCGGCAGCGCAGGCAGCGGGCCTGATCAAGGACGGCATGGTCGTCTCCGTGTCGTCGTCGAGCGGTCTCGGCTGTCCGGACGCGGTGCTTGCCGCGATCGGCGAACGCTTCGAGGAGGAAGGCCACCCAAAAAATATCACCACACTTCACCCGATCGCCGCCGGCGACATGTACGGCATCAAAGGCATCGACCATCTGGCCAAGCCCGGCCTGCTGAAGCGTACTTTGTGCGGCTCCTACCCGTCCGGCCCCTCCTCTTCCGAACCGCCGCAGATCTGGAAGATGATCGGCGACAATTCGGTGGCCGCCTACAACGTGCCGTCCGGCATCCTGTTCGACATGCACCGCGAAGCGGCCGCCAAGCGGCCGGGCGTGCTGACCAAGGTCGGCCTCGACACCTTCGCCGACCCGCGCCACCAGGGCTGCGCCATGAACGCCGCCGCAAGCGAGCCGATCGTTTCGGTGCAGCAGTTCGACGGCGAGGAATGGCTCTATTTCCGCTCCATCGTGCCGCAGGTCTCGATCATTCGCGCCACGTCAGCCGACGAGCGCGGCAACCTCACCTACGAGCATGAGGGCGCCTATCTCGGTGGCCTCGAACAGGCGCTCGCCGCCCGTAACAATGGCGGCATCGTTATCGCGCAGGTCAAGCGCGTCGTCGAAAACGGTACGCTGAAACCGCATGACGTGCGCGTGCCGGGCGTCCTGGTCGACCATATCGTCGTCGCGCCCGACCAGTTGCAGACGACGCTGACACCCTATGACCCGGCGATCTCCGGAGAAATCTTCCGGCCGCTGTCGAGCTTCCGCACGCCGGAGATGAACGTCCAGAAAGTGATCGCGCGCCGCGTCGCCATGGAGTTGCGCGACGGCATGGCCGTCAACATCGGCTTCGGCATTTCCGCCAATGTCCCGCGCATCCTTCTCGAGGAAGGACAGCACGGCAAGATTACCTGGGTGATCGAACAGGGCGCGGTCGGCGGCGTGCCGCTGCTCGACTTCAAATTCGGCTGTTCGTCGAACGCCGACGCCTTCATGCCCTCGCCGCACCAGTTCATTTATTTCCAGGCGGGCGGCTTCGACGCCTCGCTATTGTCCTTCCTGCAGATCGACCGCCATGGCTCGGTCAATGTCTCGAAGCTTTCGGCGCGCCCGCATGTCACGGCTGGTGCCGGCGGCTTTGTCGACATCACCGCGCGGGCGAAGAAGATCGTGTTTTCCGGCTTCTTCAACGCCGGGGCAAAACTCTCATTGGCCGATGGCGGCATCCGCATCGATCAGGAGGGCAAGGTCAAGAAGGTGGTCAACGAAGTCGAGCACATCTCGTTTTCGGGCAAGCGCGCAGTCGCGCAGGGACAGGACATCACCTATGTCACCGAACGCTGCGTGATGAGGCTGACGCCGGAGGGCCTGGTCGTCACAGAACTCGCACCCGGCATCGATCTGCAGCGCGATGTGCTGGCGCAGTCGGAAATTCCGTTGGGCATTGCCAAGAACCTCAAGACGACACCGGCAGCCCTCTATCAGGAGCAACCGATAGGCCTGTCGCTGAATGGCGGCGCCTCGCTTGGAGGCGCGCATGGCTGAGCACCTCGTCACCTTTGAAACCGACGGCGCCATCGGCGTCGTCACGCTGCGCCGGCCGGAGAAATTCAACGCGCTGGACATTCCGATGCTGCGCGCGTTGGAGACGGCGCTTGACGCGGCCGAGATGGCCGAGGGCGTCCGCGTCGTGCTGCTGCGCGGCGAGGGCAAGGGATTTTGCGCCGGTGGCGATGTTGAAGCGTGGGCGCGGATGAGTGCCGCCGATTTCCAGGTGCAATGGGTACGCTACGGCCACCGCGTCTTCGACCGGCTGGCGCGGCTCAGGCAGCCGACCATCGCCGTTTTGTCGGGCCATGCACTGGGCGGCGGGCTCGAACTGGCTGTGGCTTGCGACTTCCGCGTGGCCGAAACACAGGTAAAATTGGGCTTCCCCGAAACCTCGATCGGCGTCGTTCCGGGCTGGTCCGGCACGCAGCGCGCCGTGCGCCGCTTCGGCGCGCAGACGGTGCGGCGCATGGCGCTGGGCGGCGAGATCTTTCTCGCCCCTGAAGCACTGGCCTTGGGCATTGTCGATCGGGTGGTCGAGACCGGCAAGGCGCTGGCTAATGCACAGGCGTGGGCGGAAAAGATCGCCGAGCGCGGGCCACTGGCGACGGAAGCCGCCAAGCTGATGATCGCGGTCGCCGAAGGCGAGGAAAGTGCCGCCGCCACCGAAGCGCTGGCCAGCGGCTTCATCGCCCTGACCGGAGATCTCAAGGCCGGCGTCGATGCCTTCAAGGCCAAGCAGAAGCCGGCCTTTTCGAGATCCTAGAGGAAAACAGATGAACGCCCCACTCAAGATCGCCATGCCGGCCGAGGCGGCTGCGGCACCGAAAGCCTACAGGCTGCTGATCGACGGCAAGCATGTCGATGCCCGCGACGGCCGCACGATTGCTCGAAATAGTCCCGGCCACGGCTTCACCGTCTCGCACTACGCACAGGCCGGCGAGGCCGAAGTGGAAGCCGCTGTGCAGGCCGCCCACAAGGCGTTCGAGACCGGTCCATGGCCGCGCATGAGGGCAGCTGAGCGTGCCGCGATCCTGCTCAAGGCGGCTGACCTGATCGAGGCGCGGCTTGAAGACATCGCCCGGCTCGACGCGCTGGAATCGGGCAAGCCGATCGCCCAGGCGCGCGGCGAGATCGGCGGCGCCGTTGACATCTGGCGCTATGCCGCCTCGCTTGCCCGCACGTTGCATGGTGAATCCTACGCCAATCTCGGCGATGCCATGCTGGGCGTCGTCCTGCGCGAGCCGATCGGCGTCGTCTCGATCATCACTCCATGGAATTTCCCGTTCCTGATCGTCAGCCAGAAACTGCCCTTCGCGCTCGCCGCCGGCTGCACGGCGGTGGTCAAGCCTAGCGAAATGACCTCGGCGTCGACCTTCGTGCTCGGCGATATCCTGATGCAGGCCGGCCTGCCCGCCGGCGTAGTCAACATCCTCGCCGGCTTTGGTGCCGACGTCGGCGCGCCGATGGTCAGTCATCCCCTGGTCGAGATGGTGTCGTTCACCGGCTCCACCCGCGTCGGCAAGATGACGATGGCCTCGGCCGCGCAGTCGCTGAAGAAAGTCTCGATGGAACTCGGCGGCAAGAACGGCCAGATCGTCTTCCCCGACGCCGACCTCGAAGCGGCCGCCGATGCGGCGGTGTTCGGCGGCTTCTTCAATGCCGGCGAGTGCTGCAATGCCGGCAGCCGGCTGATCGTTCACGAGGCGATCGCCGACGATTTTCTCAGCACCGTCAAGGCGCTTGCCGCCAGGGTCACGGTCGGCGATCCGCTCGATGACCAAACCAAGGTCGGCGCGATGATCTCGTCCGACCATCTGAAGAAGGTGGCCGGCTATGTTTCTGCCGCTGAAGGCGACGGCAGCCAGGTTTACAGCGGAGGCAAGCAATTGGCCTCCAATGTCGGCCAATATCTTGATCCCACCATCATCCGCGGCGTTACCGAGGAGATGGCCATAGCGCGCGAGGAAGTGTTCGGTCCGGTGCTCTCGGTGCTGACTTTTGAATCGATTGAAAAGGCGTTGCACATCGCCAACAACACGCCCTATGGTTTGTCGGCGGGCGTGTGGAGCGCCAGCATCGACACTTGCATGTCGGTCGCGCGTGGAGTGCGTTCGGGAACCGTTTGGGTGAACACATTCATGGAAGGTTATCCCGAGCTGCCTTTCGGAGGCTACAAGCAGTCCGGTCTCGGACGCGAACTCGGCAAACGCGCCGTCGAGGACTATACCGAGGAAAAGACAATTCAGTTTCATCGCGGCCAGCGCACCGGATGGTGGGTCGGCTGAGTTGAGAAGAACCCGGTGGGCTTCACCGGTCGTGTAATGCAACAAGGGAGGAAGTACATGTTGCGCAAACTGCTTATCGGAACGGCTCTCGCGTCGGGCCTGGCTTTCGCGGCCCACGCCGAGGACGTCAAGGAAGTGCAGATGCTGCATTGGTGGACGTCGGGCGGCGAAGCGGCTGCTCTCAACGTCCTTAAAGGCGATCTGGCCAAGGAAGGCTATGCCTGGAAGGACGTGCCGGTGGCCGGCGGCGGCGGCGATGCCGCCATGACCGCGCTGAAGGCGATGGTCGCGGCCGGCAATTATCCGACCGCCTCGCAGATGCTCGGCTATACCGTGCTCGACTACGCCGCTGCCGGCGTCATGGGCGACCTGACCGAAACGGCGAAGAAGGAAGGCTGGGACAAGTCCGTTCCGGCGGCCCTGCAGAAGTTCTCGGTCTATGACGGCAAGTGGGTCGCGGCGCCGGTCAACGTTCACTCGGTCAACTGGCTGTGGATCAACAAGGCCGTCCTGGACAAGATCGGCGGCACCGAGCCGAAGACCTTCGACGACTTCGTTGCCCTGCTCGACAAGGCCAAGGCGGCAGGCGTGATCCCGCTCGCTCTCGGCGGCCAGAACTGGCAGGAAGCCACCATGTTCGACTCCGTCGTGCTGTCGACTGGCGGACCCGAGTTCTACAAGAAGGCCTTCAACGACCTCGATGACGAATCGCTGAAGTCCGACACGATGAAGAAGTCGTTCGACAATTTGGCCAAGCTCGTCACCTATGTCGACCCCAACTTCTCCGGCCGCGACTGGAACCTTGCCACCGCCATGGTCATCAAGGGCGACGCCCTGGTGCAGGTCATGGGTGACTGGGCCAAGGGCGAGTTCAACGCCGCCAAGAAAACGCCGGGCACCGACTTCCTTTGCTATCGCTTCCCGGGCACCGACGGCTCGGTGATCTACAACTCCGACATGTTCGGCATGTTCAACGTTCCGGACGACCGCAAGGCCGCCCAGGTCGCGCTGGCCACCGCCACCCTGTCGAAGAGCTTCCAGTCGGCCTTCAACGTCGTCAAGGGTTCGGTTCCGGCCCGTACCGACGTTCCGGACACCGACTTCGACGCTTGCGGCAAGAAGGGCATCGCCGATCTGAAGGCGGCCAACGAAGGCGGCACGCTGTTCGGCTCGCTGGCCCAGGGCTATGGCGCGCCTCCGGCGGTCGCCAATGCCTATAAGGATGTCGTCTCCAAATTCGTCCATGGTCAGATCAAGACCTCGGACGAGGCCGTGACCGAGCTGGTCAAGGCAATCGACGACGCCAAGTAAGCGCCACGCGCCAAAAACCCTTCCCCGCTCCGGCGGGGAAGGCCCAGATCCGCGAACTTGGATCCGCGAAGCTGGTTGGCCGCGAGTCGACGGGAGGAGCCCATGAGCACGGTAGCGACAAGCCAGATCAAGCTGACGCCGGAGCATGCGCGGCCACGCGCCTCGGTGCGCTCACGCCTGCAGGACGCATTGCCGAAGATCGTGCTGGCGCCCAGCTTCGCCATCACCATCGTCTTCGTCTACGGCTTCATCCTGTGGACGATCTATCTGTCCTTCACCAATTCCAAGACCTTCCCGTCCTATGTCCTGACCGGCTCGCGCGCCTATCAGCGGCTGTGGGGCTGGACCTTCGACACCGACCCGCCGTCGAGCTGGTACACGTCGATCACCAATATGGGTATTTTCGGCTTTCTCTACATCGCCATCTGCCTAGCGCTCGGCCTGTTCCTGGCCATCCTGCTCGACCAGAAGATCCGCGGCGAAGGCATGTTGAGGCCGATCTATCTCTACCCGATGGCGCTGTCCTTCATCGTCACCGGCGTCGCCTGGAAATGGTTTCTCGATCCCGGCCTCGGCCTCGAGCAGACCTTGCATCAATGGGGCTGGACGAGCTTCCATTTCGACTGGATCAAGAACAAGGATTTCGTCATCTACACGGTGGTCATTGCCGGCGTCTGGCAGGCCTCCGGCTTCATCATGGCGATGTTCCTGGCCGGCCTGCGCGGCATCGACGGCGAGATCATGAAGGCGGCGCAGATCGACGGCGCCACCACCTTCCAGCTCTACCGCCGCATCGTCATCCCGCTGCTGCGGCCGATCTTCCTGTCGGCTTTCATCGTGCTCGCGCATCTCGCCATCAAGTCCTACGATCTCGTGGTCGCACTGACCAGCGGCGGGCCCGGTGGATCGGCCTGGCTGCCGTCCAACTTCATGTATGAGTACACGTTCAAGCGCAACGAAATGGCCGTCGGCTCGGCCAGTGCGGTGATCATGCTGATGACCATCGTCGCAATCATCGTGCCCTATCTCTATTCGGAACTGCGGGAGAAGCCGCGATGAGCGCCTTCACCACTCCCGCCCGCCAGGCCTCCGGCGGCGTCAACGCCAGGGTCATCAACCGCATCGTCATCTACGGGCTGCTGGCGCTGTTTGCGCTATTTTATCTGATGCCGCTGTTCGTCATGCTGGTGACCTCGTTCAAGACCATGGACGAGATCCAGAACGGCAACATGCTGGCGCTGCCCAGGGCACCGACCTTCGATCCCTGGCTGAAGGCCTGGGGCGAGACCTGCGTCGGCCTCACCTGCGCCGGCATCAAGGGCTATTTCTGGAACTCCATCAAGATGGTGGTCCCGGCTGTGCTGATCTCGACGATGCTCGGCGCGCTCAACGGCTACGTGCTGACCAAATGGCGTTTCCGCGGCGCAACGCTGGTGTTCGGGCTGATGCTGTTCGCCTGCTTCATTCCGTTCCAGTCGGTGCTGCTGCCGATGGCGACCATCCTCGGCAGCCTCGGCCGCTTCGGCGTCACGCTGCAGAATGCAACGGGAACCAGCTTTGGGCTCGGCAATCCGACCGTCAATCTGGTTTTCGTCCACGTCGTCTACGGCATCGGCTTCACCACGCTGTTCTTCCGCAACTACTACGAGGCGTTCCCCACCGAACTGGTCAAGGCGGCACAGGTCGACGGCGCATCCTTCTTCCAGATCTTCCGCCGCATCATGCTGCCGAACTCGATGCCGATCTTCGTCGTCACCGTTATCTATCAGTTCACCAACATCTGGAACGACTTCCTGTTCGCCTCGGCTTACGCCGGCACTGGCGACGCGATGCCTATGACGGTGGCGCTCAACAACGTCGTCAACACGTCGACCGGCGTCGTCGAATACAACGTCAACATGGCCGCCGCGATGATCGCGGCACTGCCCACCCTTCTCGTCTATGTGCTCGCCGGCCGCTATTTCGTGCGCGGTCTGATGGCGGGCGCCGTCAAAGGATAATCCGATGGCTTTTCTGGAAATTGATGGTTTGAGGAAGCGCTTCGGCCAGGTCGAGATCCTGAAGGGGATCGATGTCGAGCTCGAGAAAGGCGGCTTCCTGGTGCTGGTCGGCCCTTCCGGCTGCGGCAAGTCGACCTTGCTCAACACCATCGCCGGCCTGGAGACGATCACCTCGGGCGAAATCCGGGTCGACGGCCGCACCATCAACGATCTGCATCCTTCCAAGCGCGACATCGCCATGGTTTTCCAGAGCTACGCGCTCTACCCCAACATGACGGTGGCCGGAAACATCTCCTTCGGCATGGAGATGCGCGGCGTGCCGGCGGCGGAGCGCCAGAAGGCCATCGACAAGGTGGCCAAGGTGCTGCAGATCGGCCACCTCTTGCAGCGCAAGCCGAGCCAGCTTTCCGGCGGCCAGCGCCAGCGCGTCGCCATGGGCCGGGCGCTGGTGCGCGACCCAAAACTGTTCCTGTTCGACGAGCCCTTGTCCAACCTCGACGCCAAGCTGCGTGTTGACATGCGCATCGAAATCAAGCGCCTGCATGCCACCACCGGCACCACCATCGTCTACGTCACACACGACCAGATCGAGGCGATGACGCTGGCCACCAAGATCGCGGTCATGCGCGATGGCGAGGTGCAGCAGTTCGGTACGCCGGCCGAAATTTACAACAACCCGAGCAATCTCTTCGTCGCCGATTTCATGGGCTCGCCGGCGATGAACCTGATCCCGGCGACGATCGGCACGTCAGGCAACGCGCTGTCCGTCGTGCTGCAGCGCGAAGCACGAGAGCCGATCTCGCTGCCGATGGCCAATGCACCGGCCGGCCTGTCGGCATTCCAGGGCAAACCGATCATCTTCGGTGTCCGCCCCGAAGCCCTGACCGATCCGGAAGGTGCCGAGCGCAACGCCTCGCACATCGCAACCGCCGACTGTCACATCGAGGTCGTCGAACCGGCCGGCTCGGACACTTTCGCCGTCACCAATCTCGGCGGCAAGGGCGTGGTGGCGCGGCTGCGCGCCGACGCCAACATCCAGCCGGGCACCAACACGCCGCTTGCCTTCAACCTGACCAAGGCGGTGTTCTTCGACCCGGCGACCGAGACCCGTATTCGCTAATGTATGTCGCCCAAAAGTGGATCCGGTTTTGGGGCAACGACATGCATCAAAACAAAAAACTAAAGCGCGTCGGGACGCGATTTAGGCCATGACAAATCCGGACATCGTCATCATCGGCTCCGGCATCGGCGGCGCTACGATCGCTTCCGGCCTTGCCGGCAGCGGCGCCTCGATCCTGATGCTGGAGCGCGGCGAGCCGTTGCCGGCGACGCCGCACGCGCGCGACACGCGCTCGATCTTCGTCGACGGCCATTACAGGCCGAAGGAGATGTGGCGTGAGGCCGGCGGCGCCGCCTTCAACCCCGGCAATTATTACTATGTCGGCGGCAATTCGAAGTTCTACGGCGCGGTGCTGATCCGCTACCGCAAGGAGGACTTTGCGGCCATGGAGCATTTCGGCGGAGTCTCTCCGGCATGGCCGTTCACCTATGACGAATTCGAGCCCTGGTATTCGAAAGCCGAACAGCTGTTTCGCGTGCGCGGTGCACTGGGCGAGGATCCGACCGAGCCGTTCCATTCGATCCCCTACGCCTACAAGCCGGTGCCCGACGAGGCACCGATCGCCCGCGCCCGCGCCGAGCTGAAAAACCTTGGCCTGCATCCGGCCTCGCTGCCGCTCGGTGTCGACATCGACACCTGGCTGAAGGAGGGCAAGACCGGCTGGGATGCTTTCCCGAACACCGGCCAAGGCAAGGTCGACGCACAAACGGGACCGCTGACGGCGGCCCTCACCGACCAGAACATCAAGCTCGAAACCGGCGCCTACGTCGAATATCTCGAAGCCTCGCCAGACGGCACGACGATATCAGCCATTCACTACCGGCAGAATGGCGAGCTGAAGAAAGTATCACCGAAGCTGGTCATCCTCTCGGCCGGCGCGGTCAACTCCGCTGTCATCCTGCTGCGCTCGCCCACATCGGATGGCAAAGGCCTAGCCAACCGCGCCGACCAGGTCGGCCGCAATTTCATGAACCACAATTCCAGCGCCATGCTGGCGATCGACCCGCGCCGTCGCAACGATGCCGTCTACCAGAAGACCTTGATGCTGAACGACTATTACCTGTCCGACGGCAAGGGCGGCAAGCCGCTGGGGAACGTCCAGTTGCTCGGCAAGATCGACGGCAACATGCTGCGGGCCAATGTCAAATACACGCCGGGATTCGCGCTCGATTTCATGGCCGGCCACGCCGTCGACTGGTACCTGATGTGCGAGGATCTGCCCGATCCGGAAAGCCGCATCATGGTCGACGGCAAGGACATCGTCATGCAATGGCGGCGCTCCAACATGCGGTCGCTCGACGGGCTGACCAAGGTGATGCGCGAAAATTTCCGCGCCTGCGGTTATCCCATCGTTCTGTCGCGCCCCTTCGACAAGCGCACGCCGTCGCACCAATGCGGCACGATAAAGATGGGCGACGATCCGGCGACGGCGGCGCTCGACCCTTACTGCCGCTCCTTCGACCACCGGAACCTCTTCGTCGTCGACGGAAGCTTCTTGCCCAATTCGGCCGCCGTGAACCCGGCGCTGTCGATCGCCGCCCAGGCAATGCGCGTTGCCGATCACATCCGCAAGGTGGAGCTTACGGCATGATCGGTTTGCGCCGCCCCTCATCCGCCTGCCGGCACCTTCTCCCCGTAAACGGGGAGAAGAAAGCTGGTCGCAACCTCGGCGATCCTTTGGCGATTGGCGAGAACGGCGGCGCGAGCGTCCTTCTCCCCGTCACTATACGGGGGGTTGAGGAGTGGTCCGCGCAGCGGACGAAAAGCCAACTGCTTGGCTTTTCGAACGACGAACGCTCCGGCAGGGCGATGAGGGGCGGCGCTGACATCCGCAAGGCTAGCTTCCAATGACCCGCCCCTCCGCCATCGTCACCGGCGGCGCGCGGGGCATTGGCCTTGCCTGTGCCCAGGCGCTGGCGGATGGCGGCTACGATATTCTGGTCGCCGACCTTGCCGAAACAGCCGCTGACGGACTTGCCGCCGACATCACCAAGCGTGGCGCGAAATTTGCCTACATCCAGTGCGACATCGCCGATCTCGCCAGCCACACCGCACTTGTCGATGCCGCGATGCGCGCCTTCGACCGTATCGATTGCCTGGTCAACAATGCCGGCGTCGGCGCCGTGGTGCGCGGTGACCTCTTGGACCTCAAGCCGGAGAATTTCGACCGCACGCTCGGCATCAATCTGCGCGGCACTGTGTTCCTCAGCCAGGCCGTGGCCAAGGCGATGCTCGCCGCGCCAGGCGATCCCCCGAAATCAATCATCACCATCACCTCGGTCAGCGCCGAAATGGCATCGCCGGAGCGGCCGGACTACTGCATCTCGAAAGCCGCACTTTCGATGTGGGTGAAGAACCTGGCGCTGCGGTTGGCTCCCGAAAACATAGGCGTGTTCGAGGTGCGGCCCGGCATCATCCGCACCGACATGACCTCAGGCGTGACCGCCAAATACGACGCCCTCATCGACGGTGGTCTGGTGCCGGCAAAGCGCTGGGGCGAAGCATCGGATATCGGTGCGGTGGTGGCAACGCTCGCCGGTGGCAAGCTCGGCTTTTCGACCGGCTCGATCATCAATGTCGACGGTGCGCTCTCCGTGGCGCGACTGTAAATGGATGGTTTCATGACCGACTACATCATCGTGGGCGCCGGGCCGGCCGGCTGCGTTCTGGCCAACCGGCTGAGCGAGGATCCGGGCAACTCGGTCTTGCTGCTCGAAGCTGGCGGCAAGGACTGGCATCCCTATATCCACATGCCGGCGGGCTTCGCCAAGATGACGAAGGGGATCGCCTCCTGGGGCTGGTCGACCGTGCCGCAGAGAAACATGAAGGACCGCGTCTTCTGGTACACGCAGGCCAAGGTGGTCGGCGGCGGCTCGTCCATCAACGCCCAGATCTACACGCGCGGCAACGCCCGCGATTACGACGCCTGGGAGAAGGAAGAGGGCCTCGCCGGCTGGGGCTATCGCGATGTGTTGCCCTATTTCAAACGCGCTGAGAACAACCAGCGCTACGCCAACGATTTTCACGGCGACCAGGGGCCGCTCGGCGTCTCGAACCCGATTGCGCCGCTGCCGATCTGCGAAGCCTATTTCCGTGCCGGCCAGGAGATGGGCATCCCCTTCAACCCGGACTTCAACGGCGCTGCCCAAGAAGGCGTCGGCTACTACCAGCTGACCCAGAAGGATGCCCGGCGCTCGTCCGCTTCAGTCGCCTATTTGAAGCCGATCCGCGCCCGCAAGAACCTGACCGTCCGAACCGATGTGCTGGTGACGCGCATCGTCGTCGAGAAGGGCCGCGCCATCGGCGTCGAATTGGTCGACAGGCCAGGCGGCGAGAAGAAAATCCTGCACGCCGAGCGCGAGGTGATCGTCTCGTCCGGCGCCATCGGCTCGCCGAAACTCCTGATGCAGTCGGGCATCGGCCCCGCGGACCATCTGAAGTCGGTCGGCGTCACGCCGGTGCATGACCTGCCCGGCGTCGGCTCCAACATGCAGGACCATCTCGATCTGTTCGTCATCGCCGAATGCACCGGCGATCACACCTATGACAACTACGCCAAGCTGCACCGCACGGCCTGGGCCGGCCTGCAATATCTGCTGCTGAAGAAGGGGCCGGTGGCCTCCAGCCTGTTCGAGACCGGCGGCTTCTGGTACGCCGACCCGACAGCCGCCTCGCCCGACATCCAGTTTCATCTCGGCTTGGGCTCCGGCATCGAAGCCGGCGTCGAGAAGCTGAAAAACCCCGGCGTCACCCTGAACTCGGCTTTCCTGCGGCCGCGCTCGCGCGGCACCGTGCGGCTGAAGAGCGCCGACCCGGCCGACCATCCGCTGATTGATCCGAACTACTGGTCCGATCCCTATGACCGCGCCATGTCGATCAAGGGGCTGCGGCTGGCCCGCGAGATCATGCGGCAGAAGGCGCTTGCCCCTTACGTGCTGCGCGAGGTGCTGCCCGGCCCGTCGCTCGCCAGCGACGACGAGCTGTTCGACTATGCCTGCCGCAGTTCCAAGACCGACCACCATCCGGTCGGCACCTGCCGCATGGGCCATGATGATATGGCTGTCGTGACGCCGGATCTGCGGCTGCGCGGTATCGAGGGCCTGCGCGTCTGCGATGCCTCGGTGATGCCGCGCGTGCCTTCATCCAACACCAATGCGCCGACCATCATGGTCGGTGAAAAGGGCGCCGACCTGGTCCTTGGCCGCGAGCCGCTGCCGCCGGCGGTGTTTTCCGGAAACCGGGCTGCTTAGCCACTGAGGGGTAAGATATGATCAGGCACTGTGTTTTCGCTAGATTCCGCAATGATGTCGCCACCACCGAGCGCATGGCGATCCATTCCGATCTCGAGGCGCTTCGACAGGTGATCGACGGCATGGACGCCGTAAAATTAAGCGCCAATGTCAGCCCGGAGCCGTTCGCACGCGGCTTCACCCACGGCTTCACCATCGATTTCCGCGATGCTGCCGCGCGCGATGCCTATCTTGTGCATGAAGCGCACCAGCGCGCCGGCGCGCGCCTGGTTGCTGCCCTGGAAGGCGGCACGGACGGACTGCTGGTGTTTGATCTCGAAATCTAGACCTCACCCTCAAGCCACGATCGAGTTCATCGACAGATGGCACCGGTCGCTCTCATCGCACCTTCCGCCATTCCAGCTGGCGTTCGATCAAATGAGCCACGCGAAAACGTGACCACCGGTCTTCCCTGAACTGGCCGATAATTCCCCCCATCGATGATGATGGAGGAAGATTTGCCCCTTAATTCGCAGCAGAAGAAGACCGTCCTCGCCTCATTCCTGGGCTGGACGCTCGATGCTTTCGATTTCTTCCTTCTGACATTCCTGCTCACCGATATCGCGACCGAATTCCACGCCGACGTGCCCGCAGTCTCCAAGGCGCTATTCCTGACCTTGGCGACACGCTTCATCGGCGCGTTCTTCTTCGGCATGCTTGCCGACAAATATGGGCGCAAGCCCATCCTCATGCTCAACATCGTCAGCTATTCGGTGATCGGCGCGCTGGCCGCCTTCTCGCCCAATCTTGGCATTTTCCTGGCGCTGCGCGCGCTGTTCGGTATCGCCATGGGCGGCGAATGGGGACTGGGCAGTTCGCTGGCCATGGAATCCATTCCGCCGAGCGCACGCGGCATGGTCTCCGGCATCCTGCAATGCGGCTATCCGGCCGGCTATCTGCTGGCGGCGGTGGTCTATGGCCTGCTCTATCAGCAGACGATCGGCGGCTACACGATCGGCTGGCGCGCCATGTTCCTGCTCAGCTTCGTGCCGGCGCTGATCGTGCTCTTCATCCGATCGCATGTGCCGGAATCGCCGGCCTTCGTCGAAGCGCAGAAGACCGCGAGACCGGGCATGTGGGAAACGCTGCAGAAGCACTGGGGCGTCGCGCTCTATGCCGTCGTCCTGATGATGTTCTTCAATTTCTTGAGTCATGGCACGCAGGACCTCTACCCTACCTTCCTGAAGAAGCAGCACGGCTTCGATCCGCATACGGTGAGCTGGATCACCATCGTCGCCAATATCGGCGCCATCGTCGGCGGCCTGGCTTTCGGCGCGCTGTCGGAGAAGATCGGCCGCGTCAACGCCATCACGCTGGCATGCCTGATCGCCTTGCCATCCATCCCGCTATGGGCCTACTCGACCACGCCGTTCATGCTCGCCATCGGCGCCTTCGTCATGCAGGTCGCGGTCCAGGGTGCCTGGGGCGTCATCCCCGTGCACCTCAACGAGCTTTCGCCCGGCGCGGTGCGGGCGACCTTGCCCGGCTTTATTTATCAGGCGGGCAATCTCGCCGCGTCCTATGGCGGCCCCTATCAGGCGGGAATCGCGGAAAGCGCCGGAGGCAGCTATGGCTATGCCCTGGCGCTGTTCGCAGGCGTGGTCGCCGTCTGCATCATCGTCGTCATCCGTTTCAGCCCGGAACGACGTGGCCAGGTGATGACCGTCCTGACCTGAGCGGCGCCTAACCAAGCCTCAGCGCGACGACGCCGGCCACGATGCTGAGCGCGGCGGCACCGCGCCAGCCGGTCATTTTTTCGCCGAGAGCGAAGACCGAGATCATCATGGCGAACAGGATCGAGGTTTCGCGCAGCGAGGCCACCGAAGCGATCGGTGCTTTGGTCATCGCCCACATGACGATCCAGTAGGCGGCGCCGCTGAGCACGCCGGTGAACAGCCCTGCCTTCCAGTCGCGCGCCAGCACCGGCAGTGCCTTCGGCCCACGGAAGATGAGGCACAGCACCAACGCGCCAAAAGCATCGCAGATGAACAGCCAGGCGGCATAGCTCTGCGCGGTTGCCGCCAGCCGCGCGCCACTGCCGTCCGACAGCGTATAGCTGGCGATGAAGATGGAGGTGCCGAGCGCAAAACCGACCGCGCGCAGGTTAAGCTTTTCCAGATGCGCGCCGCCACGAAACGACATCACCAGCGTGCCGGCCGACAACAGGAAGATACCGAGCATGGCGAACGGGCCGGGAATCTCGGCAACGACGAACATGCCTCCAAAGGCCGAGAGCAGAGGTGCTGTGCCCCGTGCCAGCGGATAGGTCTGTGCGAAATCGCCGGCCTTGTAGGCGCCGATCAGGAAGGTCCGGTAGCCCATGTGGAAAATGACCGAGGCGATGATGTAGGGCCACACCTCCGCCTTCGGCACTTCGACGAAGGGCAGCACCACGAGTGCCGCCGCGCCCATGCCTAATGTCATCAGCGTGATCGACAGGAAGCGGTCGAGATGAACCTTGACCAGCGCATTCCAGATCGCGTGCATGGCAGCGGCGGCAAGCACTGCAAAGAAGACGAAAAGCGTCATGTGGCGATGCCGGGCGTTTCCAGGTCTATGTCGACCCGCAGCGGAAAATGATCCGAGGCAACCTCGCCGATGTCGGCACTGATCGAACGCACCCGCCCGGCGAACATGCCGCCGACGAAGCAATGGTCGAGCCGGCGCTTTGCCAGTCTGCCGTCGATGGTCTTCACATGGGTGTGGAAGTCCGGAACCGGCTCCCCGGCAACGGCGGCGGCATCGACGAAACCGCTGAGATAGGCGGCACCCCTATGGTAGGGCGTGCTGCCGACGATGCGGCGATACTCGGCGCTGTCCGGCTCCATGTTGAAATCGCCCATCCAGATCGCCGCCAGCGGGTTTTCCGGCTCCGCTTCGCCGCTGGTCCAATTGCGCGTGGGCTCGTCGTCGACGCCGCTCCACGGTCCGCCATCGGACGGTGCCCGGCGATGCTCGGCCATGAGGTAGTCGATCTGCTCCAGCCGCTCCTCGGCCGCGATGTGGGCGAGATGCAGCGACAACACCCGCACCGGCCCTGCCGGGGTGCGGATCATGCATTCAAGCGCGGCGTTGCGGGTGTTGAGCGGCCGCTGCGTGCGGCGCATCGGCAGCGCATGCAGCCGCGACCAGACGATCGGAAGTTTCGACAGCAGCATGGTGCCAAACTGGCGGCGCCGATTGACCAGACGGCCGTCGCGCCTTTCGCTGGCATCCATGTCGAAGGCCGGGCCGTAGACCCAGTGATGTTCGGGCAGCAGACGCGAAAGCAGTTCCGGCTGGTCGTCGAAATTGCTGCGCTGCCAGTGCCGCTCGACCTCTTGCAGCGCAATGATGTCGGCGCCGGCAACGATGCGCGCGGCGCGCGAAAGATCGTAGCGGCCGTCGCCGCCGAACCCGTACTGGATGTTGTAGCTGACCAGCTTCATTGCTTATCCGGCTCAATTTCGTGTTGGCAGTAACGGTTCGATGCCACGGTGGCAATGTGCAGGAGAATGGACGTGGCTTGGACCAGCCTTGCCCTTCACCGGGATCATGCACCGATCCCGAAGCACTTCGATATCTTCCGTGCGCCGGAAAACGGCGTGCGATGCCTTATGTATTCAGCGGCTGGAAACGGCCGGGTGGCGACGCCGCCAGTTCGGTCCAGTCGATCTCTTCCTCAAGGCGATGATAGGCTTCGTCGCCAATCGTCCCGTTGCGGCGCAATTCCTCCAGCGCGTCGCGCTGGCTCTTGATCGCATAAAGACGCAAGCGGTCATATTCGGTCGCCGCCTGGGCATCGTCGGGATTTTTGGCGATCTTGCGTTGAGCGGCATATTGCTCGCGCACCGCGGCCGCCGCGTCCGATGTCTTGCCGCTCAATATGTCGAGCGCGGCTTGCATGACCACGACGCGCGCCTGCGCGATCTCGCGGTCGACCGTTTCGTCAGGGTCGAGGTTCAGCAGGCGCAGCAGCGGCTTCAGGCTCATGCCTTGCAGCACCAGCGTGCCGAGCACAACCGTGAAGGCAGCGAGCACGATCGGGTCGCGGGCCGGGAAGTCAGCCGGCAGGGCGAATGCCGCCGCAAGCGTCACCAAACCGCGCATCCCGCACCAGCCGATCAGCACGCCGCCACGAAACGACGGAGCGTCACGCTGACGATCAGCCACGCCGAAACGGCCAAACCACCTGATGATCGCGCCGCACCCCAACACCCAGATGAGGCGTGAGACGATGACGATGGCAAGCACTGTCCCAGCCAGGACGAACGCATCGGTCTGCCCTTGCCCGGCAAGCCGGCCGACGATCGTACGCGCCTGCAGGCCCATCAGCACGAAAGCCAGAACATTGAGCACGAAGACCGCCGTCTCCCAGACCGAATAGGAGCTGATGCGGTTTCTGGCCGGCATGCGGCGCGGCGCGGTGCGGGCGATCGTCATGGCATAGACGACTATGGTGATGATGGCCGACAGTCCGATCCTGTCGGCCAGGATCCAGACCCCGAATGTGCCGGCAAATTGCACCACAGTGCCGCTCGCCGGGTCTTCGATCCGGCCCAGCGTCATCAGAGACACCCGGCCAAGCAGGTAGCCGGCCGCAAGACTGCCGAGCGTGGACAGCAGGATCATCGGAACGGCGCTGCTCAGCAGAATGGAACCTGCCGCCGCCGAAATCGCCATCCGGTAGATCAGCAAGGCGGTGGCGTCGTTGAGCAGGCTCTCGCCTTGCAGAATGGCAGTGATGCGGTGCGGCACCTTGAACTGGCCAAGCACGGCCGATGCCGCAACCGCATCGGGCGGCGCCACGATGGCGCCAAGCGCTATGGCCGCGGCGATCGGCAGGCCTGCCATCGCCCAGCCGGCAAGTGCGACCGTCGCTGTCGTGAAAAGGACGGCGCCAAGCGCCAGCAGCACAAGCGGCACCCTGTAGCGGTTGAGATCGCGCAGCGAGGTATCATAGGCGGCATCGAGCAGCACCGGCGCGATGAACAGGGCTAGCGCCAGTTCCGGATCGATCTCTATGGTCGGCACGCCAGGCACGAAGGCGATGGCCACCCCGGCCAGCGCCAGCAAAGAGGGATAGGGAACCTGTACGCGCCGCGACAGCGCCGTCAGCGCGACAGCGATCAAAAGCAGGACAAGGGTGAGTTCGAAAAGAGCCATGGGCTGTTACTTCAGTGAGACGGGATTGCCGGCGCAGATATACCTGCAGGATGGGGTCGATTGGCCATCAAACTCAAGCCCTCTGGCAGTACGCCTTAAACAGCCTCTTGCCGTACAAGAATGGCATGATCCTCATCGGCCAGTATGACTCGCCTTTCGTCCGCCGCGTCGGAATCGCGCTGACCTTGTATGGAATTGCCTACGAACATCGTTCCTGGTCGGCCTTCGGCGATGCCGACAAGATTCGGCCCTACAATGTGCCGATACTGGGGCTCGACACAATGGCGAGGTGCTGATCGAGAGCCATTTGATGCTCGACTACCTCGACAGCCTGGTTCCGGCCGACCGACGGGTGTTTCCGGCGACCGAACCGGCGCGCCATCAGGCGCTGAAGGTCTCGGCCCTTGCGACCGGGCTGGGCGACAAGGCGATCAGCCTGTTCTACGAATTGCGACTGCACGAGAAAGTCTCGAACCTCTGGATCGGGCGCTGCCGTACACAGATCGAAGCTGTTCTGGCTGTGCTGGAGGCCGATCGTCAGGAGGGGCCGACACCATACTGGTTCGACGGCCGCATCGGTCACGCCGACATCGCGGTTGCCGCGGCGCTCCGCTTCATCGACGAGGCCCATCCCGGGCTGGTTTCGCTGACGGGCTTTCCGGCTCTGGAAGCCCACGCCACACGGATGGAAGCCCTGCCGGTCTTCCAGGCGATTTCGAAGCCCTTCATCGCGCCAGCTTGAGGCCAGGCCAGCATAACAATCAGCCTTGACCTATGAAAACCAACGGTCGTTTATTACTGGTCGCCAAAGTCATGTCGCAACAATTGGCTGATCGAGGACCTCCCATGCTGAGATTGTCCGCAACGCTGTTCACATTGATACTGCTCTCGCCGGCGGCTGGCGCTTCCGCGTTATATGATGAATTGGCGGCGGCTAAGATCAAACTTCTGGGAACGACGCGACCGGATCCGGGCATGGGGCTTTGGGCGCAGAAGACTAACGAGACAATGATGTCTCTCATCGAAGGGAAGTGGATCGACCTTGGTTATTCCGACCTGACCAACGAAGACAACATGAAGAAATACTGTGATAAATTTGGAGAGTCCTTTAAGAAATTGACGGACTATTCCTTCGACATTATTGGTCCGGTTACCCGTTCGAAGCACGCGATCCACAGAGAGTACATTTTCAAAACGGGGATATCCTACAACTACCGATGGAACATCGAACAGCAAATGGAGGTGCTCGGCAGTGGAAACGGTAAGGAAATTCTGAAGAACGCCAACGGGACGAGTGCATTGCTGATGATGACACCCAATACCCTGCTGGAGATCGATTTCAGCTTCGCGCAACCTATCCTTTGGGGACGTTGCCCCACCGAATAGAACACTGGCTTCGCTTCGCTTGGCCATCCAAGCCGGTGTTGCCGTTTTTAGTGCAGCACCAGCATGTCGCTCGACGAGAACGAGATCTCAGCCTTTTCACCAACAGCGGGCGGCGGGGTTGCCGGGCTGTTGAAGGTGTCGAGCGAGACCGTGTTGCCGCCGATGCCGACGCGAACCCGGATGACCGAGCCGAGAAAATGCACTTCGGAGATTTCTCCCGAAAGGCTGGAGTCACGGCCGGGCTGACGGCCCAGCGAAATCGCTTCCGGACGCAGCGCCAGCGACAGCGTGTCGCCGGACTTGGAGCCGTTGAGCTTGCCCTTGAGCGAAACCTGTTCGGAATTGACCCGCACCGTGCCTGCAGCGGCATCGGTGACGGTGCCTTCGAGCACGTTTAGCGTGCCGACGAAATTGGCGACGAACTTGGTCGCCGGGCGGTTGTAGATCTCGAACGGCGTGCCGACCTGCTCGGCCTTGCCGCCATACATGACGGCGATCCGGTCCGAGATCGACAGCGCCTCCTCCTGGTCGTGCGTCACGAAAATGGTTGTGATGCCGAGCTTCTTCTGGATCGAGCGGATTTCCTCGCGCAGCGACACGCGCACCTTGGCGTCGAGCGCCGACAGCGGCTCGTCGAGCAGCAAGAGCTTCGGCTTCGGCGCGATGGCGCGGGCCAGCGCGATGCGTTGCTGCTGGCCGCCCGAGAGCTGGTAGGGATAGCGATCCGCCATCTGCGGCAGCTTGATGATGCCGAGCATCTCGGCGACACGAGCATCGATGTCCGCCCTGGGCATGCCGGCGACCTTCAGGCCGAAGCCGATATTCTGCGCCACGGTCAGGTTTGGAAACAGCGCATAGGCCTGGAACACCATGCCGACATTGCGCTGGTTGGGTTTCAACCTCGTAATGTCCTTGCCGCCGACGACGATCGTGCCGGCGCTCGGCTCCTCGAAGCCCGCCACCATACGCAGCACGGTGGTCTTGCCGCAGCCGGACGGGCCGAGGAAGGAGACGAATTCGCCGCGCTCGACGTCAAGATTGAAGTCCTCGACCACCGTGGTGGCGCCGAAGGATTTTCGAACGTGCTGGATGGAGAGGAATGGGTCGGCCATGGCTTTGACTTTCAGTTCGGACGGTTCGCCGATCTCGGCGCGAAGCGGGACAGGATCTGTATCAGCGACATGCAGCCCCAGGTGATGGCGAAGGCGATGATGGCAAGTGCCGCCGGCTCATAGGCGCGGTTGGCGCCGATATTCTGCAGATAGGGGCCGAAGGCCGGCCGGTTGAGCAGGCTGGCCATGGTGAATTCGCCGATGACGATGGCGAAGGTGAGGAAGGCGCCCGAGAGCACCGCGATCAGCACGTTGGGCAGGATGACACGGGTGATGATCGTCCCCCAACCAGCACCAAGGATCTGTGCCGCCTCCGTCAGTGTGCGCACGTCGATGGTGCGAAGCCCGGTGTCGACGGCGCGATACATGTACGGCAGCGCCAGTGTTGCATAGCCGATGACCAGCAAGGCATTGGTGCCTGTATCGGTCGCCAGGAACGGCAGCGGCGAATTCGACCCGTACATTCTGATGTAGCCGAAGACGATGACGATGGCCGGAATGACCAGCGGCAGCAGGGTAATGAATTCGACGATCGGCCGCAATTGCGGCAGCCGAAGCCGAATCCAATAAGCGGCGGGCACCACGATCAGCACGCCGAGAATGATGGTGAAAACGGCGGCCAGTACCGAATAGCCGAAGGTGGCCTGGAAGCGGGCATCGCCCAACACGACCTTGTAGGCGTCGAAGGAGTACTCCCCGCGCCGCATGCGCATCGAGAACTCCACGGTCGCGATCAGCGGGATGAAAAAGTAGGCCGCGCCAAGAGCAAAGACGAGCCAGGCCCAGAACTTTCCCGACTTCATTTCAGCCACCTCTCGGAACGGGTCCGGAACCAGATGTAGAACACATTGGCAAGACCTGTGATGACGATCATGCCGAAGGCGATGGCATAACCGAGATGGGCATTGTGCAGCACATCTCCACGGATCTGTGCATAGAGCAAAATCGGCACGATGTTGAGCGACGAGCCGGTCAGCGCATAGGCGGTGGCGATGGCGCCGAAGGCGTTGGCGAACAACAGGATCACGGTGCCGAGGAAACTCGGCCAGATCACCGGAATGACCACCATGCGCCAATACTGGGACATGGTCGCGCCCAGCGTCGCGGCGGCCTCGCCCCATTCCTTCTTCAGTCCGTCGATGGCCGGCACGATGATCACCACCATCAATGGTATCTGGAAATAGACATAGGTCAGTGTCAGGCCCCAGAATGACAGGATGTTGAAGCCGTGCGCGTAGATGTTAAGGCCGAACACGGTGTTCAGGATCACCGTCGCAAGGCCGAGGCGGCCGAGCGTGGCGAGGAAGGCAAAGGCCAGCGGCACGCCGGCAAAATTGGAGGCCACGCCGGAAAACGTCAGTGTCGCCGAACGTATCCAGTCTGGCAGGCCACCGCGCACGATGGCGATGGCAATCGCCAGGCCCGCAAATGCGCCAATCAGCGATGACGCAAGACTGATCTTGATCGAAACCCAGTAGGCGGCAACGATGGACGGTTGCGCCAGCGCTGCGATGTTCTCGAGCGTGAATTCGCCGGCATCGTTCTGGAATGCACCCAGCATCAGATAGAGCGTGGGCAGGATGAGGAACATGATGGCGAAGATGAAGAAAGGCGCGACACCAAGCCATTGTGTCGGCAGCCGCATGCTGCGTGCTTCGGCGGGAGGCGCAGTCTTCCCGGTAACAGCGTGGTCGGACAATGAGATATCAGTCATGCGCCGGCTACCGTCTTCGAGAGAAGGACCGGGCGGCCGCGAAGCCGCCCGGCATGGTGTGAGTTACTTCACGTTGGCGCCGACGACGGCGTCCCAGTTCTTGCTGATCGCTTCCTTGGCCTTGCCCTGCTCGTCGAGCGTCGGAAACACTGCTGCGGCATAGGATTCCGCCGGAGGCAGCTTTGCCAGCACGTCCGCCGGGATCTTGCCATTCTTGGCGAGATCGTTGAAGCGGATCGGGTGGCAATAACCCTTCAGCCAGCCGATCTGGCCTTCGTCGGAGTAGAGGTACTCCATCCACAGCTTGGCTGCGTTCGGATGCGGCGCGTAGGCGCTGATCGCCTGCACGTAGACGCCGGCGACGACACCGGTCTTCGGCACGACGACGTCGACGGGCGGATTGCCCTTCAGCGTGTCGCGGCCGGCGAGCGCATTGTAGTCCCAGTTGATCAGGATCGGGGTCTGGCCCTGGGCGAGGGTTGCCGGCTTGCCAACGACCGGAACGAAATTGCCGGCGGCGTTGAGCTTCTTGAAGAAGTCGAGGCCAGCGGTGCCGGCGGCTTCACCGGCTGCAGCGCCACCGGAAAGGCCTGCAGCGTAGACCGCCTGGATGGCTTGGTTCGAGGCGCGCGGATCGCCGGCAAGAGCAACCGCGTTGGCGAATTCCGGCTTCAAGAGGTCAGCCCAGTCGCTCGGTGATTCCTTGACCAGATCCTTGTTCACCATGAACGACAGCACGCCGTAATAGTCGCCGTACCAGAAGCCCTCGGCATCCTTGGCGCTGTCGGGGATCGAGTCCCAGGTCGACACCTTGTAGGGCTGGATCAGGCCGTCGGCCTTGGCGGTCGGGCCGAAGGACAGGCCGACGTCGATGACGTCGGGCGCCTGCGGGCCCTTGTTGTCCTTGTTGGCCTTGATCGCCTCGATCTCGTCGCCGGAACCGGCATCGGGATTGAGTTCGTTGACGGTGATTTCCGGATACTTCGCCTTGAAGCCTGCAATGACGTCGCCGTAGCCGCACCAGTCATGCGGCAGCGCGATGGTGGTGAGCTGGCCTTCCGCCTTGGCGGCCTTGACGAGATCGTCCAGCGAATCCGCGGACGAAATCACCGTCGACGCGAAAAGCGCCGCGGCCGAAAGGGAAAGCACTTTCCCCGTGAATTTGAACATGTGTTCTCTCCGTTGAACTGACGCCGTTGGACGCCTGCGATGCGGTATCGTTTTCATGTGACAGCCAGATGAAAGCTTTGTGAAAGCGGCTGCTCGCAGTGCGAAAAAGTAAACTCTTTTTAACCTGATGTAGCAATCGCTCCGCGATTCTTTTTCCGGCTAACTAGTTTTTGCCTTGCCCGTCATCCTCCCCCTTGTTTTCATAGCCCCTTTTCAGATCACTTTGCGGCGCGGAAAACGCCTCAGACCGTGCCGGCGATGGCGTTTTCGAGCAAGGTCAGCGCCGCCTTCTTGGTCAGCTTGACCGGGTTGCCGCCGGCAGTCGGATCGACCACCGCCATATCGGCGATCAGCATCTTACGTTTCTTGTCCATATCGAGCCCCTTGATAAGGCCGGGCAGTGCATGCGGCACCTTCAGTTCCTTGCGAAGCTTGATGATCGCCTTGGCGAAGCCGTCAAAGCCGCCCTTGATGCCGCAATAGGCGGCGAGCCGGCCGATACGCTCCTCGATGGAGTCCCGGTTGAAGGCCAGAACATAGGGCATGAACACCGCGTTGGTCATGCCGTGATGGGTGTCGTAGAGCGCGCCGACCGGGTGCGACAGCGAATGGATGGCGCCGAGCCCTTTCTGGAAGGCGGTGGCGCCCATGGCGGCGGCGCTCATCATATGGGCGCGCGCAACGAGATCCCCGCCGTTGGCATAGGCCTTCGGCAGGTTCTCGAAGACCAACCTCACACCTTCGACGGCGATGCCGTCGGCCATCGGATGGTAGCCGGGCGCGCAATAGGCTTCGAGGCAATGGGCCAGCGCATCCATGCCGGTACCGGCGGTGATGAAGCCCGGCATGCCGACCGAAAGCTCCGGATCGGCAATGACGATAGCCGGCAACAATTTGGGATGGAAGATGACTTTCTTGGTGTGCGTGGCCTCATTGGTGATGACGCCGGCGCGGCCAACCTCCGATCCGGTCCCGGCGGTGGTCGGCACGGCGATGATCGGCGCGATGGCATCCGAATTGGCGCGCGTCCACCAGTCGTCGACATCCTCGAAATCCCACACCGGCCGCGTCTGCCCGGCCTGGAAGGCGATCAGCTTGCCGAGATCGAGCGCCGAGCCGCCGCCGAAGGCGATGACGCCGTCATGCTTGCCCTTCTTGAACACGGCGATGCCGGCGGTCAGGTTGGATTCGACCGGGTTCGGCCTGACCTCGGAGAAAACGCCGTAAGGGACCTTCGCATCGTCGAGGATCTCTAGGGTCGAGGCGACGACCGGCAGTTTCGCCAGTCCAGGATCGGTGACGAACAACGGCCGCTTGATGCCGGTGGCCGCCAGCACCTCAGGCAATTCCTTGATGCGGCCGGCGCCGAAGCGGACGGTGGTGGGGTAGTTCCATTTGGAGATCAGCTTGGACATTTTTGTCTTTCAATAAATCAGATGGCTTCGCGCAGATGGAATGATTTCGGCCTGGTGAGATTGTCATAGCCGATGGCCGACAAGCCCGCGCCCTTGCCGGTGTCCTTGACGCCGGTCCAGACCAGTGCCGGATCGAGGTAGTCGCAGCGGTTCATGAACACCGTGCCGGTCTCGACCCGATTGCCGATCGCGACGGCATGCTCGGTATCGCGGGTCCAGATCGAAGCCGTCAGCCCGTAAGGACTGTCGTTCATCAGAGCGATCGCCTCTTCGTCGTTACGCACCTTCATGATGCCGACGACCGGGCCAAAGCTCTCTTCGCGCATGACGCTCATCTGATGATCGACTTCTGTCAGCACTTCCGGTGCCAGATAAGGCGAACCGGCCTTGTCGTTAGCCACCTTCATGTCGATGTGCGCCTTGGCACCCTTGCGCAGCGCTTCGGCCTTCTGTTCGCGGATCAGATCGGCGAAGCGCGCCTGCGCCATCGGTCCCATCGTCGTCGCCTGGTCGAGCGGGTTGCCGACGACATAGTTCTTGGTCTCGGCGATGAAGCCTTCGACGAATTCGTCATAGACCTTTTCGTGCACATAGACGCGTTCGATGCCGCAGCAGCACTGGCCGGAATTGTAGAAGGCGCCGTCGACCAGATTGGCGATCGCATGATCCATCTTGGCGTCCGGCAGCACATAGGCCGGATCCTTGCCGCCCAGCTCGAGGCCGAGCGTCATGAAGGTGCCGGCCGCCGCCTTTTCGATGGCGCGGCCACCGCCGACCGAACCGGTGAAATTGACATGGTCGATCTTTCCCGAGCCGAGCAGCCTTTCGGTCTGGGCGTGATTGAGCACGACATTCTGGAACACGCCCTTGGGCAGGCCGATCTTGTCGAACGCCTGCTGAAAGCGCTCGCCGACCAGCAGCGTCTGCGCCGCATGCTTGAGGATGACGGTGTTGCCGGCCATCAGCGCCGGCACGATGGTGTTGACGGCGGTGAGATAGGGATAATTCCACGGCGCGATCACCATGACCACGCCGAGCGGGTCCTTCTTCACATAACGGCGGAAGCCGTCCTTCGGGTTGGAGGCAGGCACCGACTTGAGCGCCTGCTCGGCGATCTCGACCATATAGGTGGTGCGTTCCCTGACGCCGCCGAACTCGCCGCCGTAGCGTACGGGCCGCCCCATCTGCCAGGCGATCTCCGGCACGATCTCGTCTGATATCGCGACCAGCGCTTCCAGCATGGCGAGCATGTACTTGCCGCGCTCGACGATCGGCGTCTCAGCCCATTTCTCTTGCGCCGCCTTGGCGCGTTCCACCGCTGCATTGATCGCCTGGTCGGTCGCGATCGGTCGCTCGGCATAGATCGAACCGTCGATGGGGGATATGAGTTTGACCGTCTCGGTCATTTTGTAAGTCCTCGTATTCTACAACAAAATCGTATGGCCTGGCACTGCCCCTCATCTGCCTGCCGGCACCCTCTCCCCCACGGGGAGAGGGTAAGAGTGAAGGGGCGCCGACGAACCGTCGATACCTAGTACCGCTCGAACCCTCTGTGCAGTTCCCAATCCGTGATGCGGCGGTCGTATTCAAGCTGCTCCCACTTTGCGGTGTGGACATAATGTTCGAGCACATCCTCGCCGAGCGCCTGCTTGAGCATCTTCGACTTCGCAAGCGTCTCGGTGGCATCGCGCAGCGTCTTCGGAATCTCCGGCAGGCGCGATGCCTGATAGGCATCGCCGACGAACGGCTTCTGCAATTCCAGCTTCTCGTCGATGCCGGCAAGGCCGGCGGCGATCAGCGCTGCGAACGCAAGATACGGGTTCAGATCGGCGCCGCCGATGCGGCATTCCATGCGGATGCCCTTGGTGCCCTCGCCGCACAGGCGGAAGCCGGCGGTACGGTTGTCCTCGCTCCACATGATCTTGGTCGGCGCGAAGGTGCCGGCCTGGAAGCGCTTGTAGGAGTTGATGTAGGGCGCCAGGAACCAGGTGAATTCCTTGGCGTATTTGAGCTGGCCGGCGGCCCATTGCTGGCCAAGCGTCGACAGCGTCCAGTCGGCCGCCTTATCGAAGAACAACGGCGTCTTGCCGTCGGCGCTCCACAGCGAATTGTGGATGTGGCTGGAATTGCCGGCGAGCCCGTAATTGTATTTGGACATGAACGAAATCGCCTTGCCCTCGGACTCCGCGATTTCCTTGGCGCCGTTCTTGAGGATGACGTGACGGTCGGCCATGTCGAGCGCCTCGGCGTAGCGCACATTGATCTCTTCCTGACCCGGACCCCACTCGCCCTTGGAATTCTCGATCGGAATGCCGGCCGCTTCCATCTCGTTGCGAAGCCGGCGCATGACGCCCTCTTCCTTGGTGGTGATACCGATCTGGTAGTCGCCGATATAGGGCGATGCGGTATCGAGACCTTGCCAGTGCTTCTTGCGGGCGGAATCGTATGTCTCGTTGAACAGATAGAATTCAAGCTCGGAAGCAAAATAGCCTATATAGCCGCGCTCCGTCAGCCGCTTGACCTGCTTCTTCAAGATGGCGCGCGGCGAATGTGGCAGGTCATCATGGGTGTGGTGGTCGAGCACGTCGCAGATCACGAGTGCGGTCTTTTCCAGCCAGGGAATGCGCCGCAGCGTGGCCAGATCCGGCTTCATGACGAAGTCGCCATAGCCCTTCGACCAGCTCGCCGCCTTATAGCCCGGCACCGGCTCCATATCGATGTCGGCGGCCAGCAGATAGTTGCAGCCATGCGTTTCGTCATGCGCGGAATCGACGAAGTACTGCGCCAGGAAGCGTTTTCCCGCCAGCCGTCCCTGCATGTCGACGATGCAGGCCAGCACGGTGTCGATCTCACCGCTGGAGACCGCTTTCTTCAACTGATCGAACGAGAAATTTCCGGCCATTCCTTTGGCACTCCAGCACTTGTCGATTGAAAGGGATAAACGTAGCCATGGCCGGCGCGAGGCCGGCCATGGCCATATAGGGCGATATCAGGCGCCAGCTTCGCCGATAGCCACCTCGGCTGCCCTGATCGCGGCCTGGCGTTTGGCGATCTGATCACCGATCGGCGGACCCTGGAACCGGCGGTTCTCGAAACCGAACCAAAGCACGGCGGTCAGCAAGATGAAGCCTATGGTGATGTAAAGCACCTTGTCGTTCGGCGGCTGGATGGCGATGTAGAAGATGATCACCATGCCGACAATCGACAGCGCACAGAAGAGCTTGAACAGTCCGGCGCCCAGGTTCCACGGGCCAGGATTAGGCCACTTGGCCGTGCCGAATGCGACCATGCCGAGTGCGATCGGGATTGTGAACGACAGGAACAGGAACACCAGCGTCGAATTGACGACGATGGTGTAGATGTTGGTGCCGCCGATCGAAATAAACTGGGCAAGGAACACATACAGGATTTCGAGGATCGCGGCCGTCCAGATCGCATTGACCGGCGTGCGCCAGGTCGGGTTGACCTTGGCGAGAGCCGCGGAGCCAACGGGCATGCCGCCGTCGCGGGAGAAGGCAAACAGCATGCGCGAAGCCGAGGTCACGGTGGCCAGGCCGCAGAGGAACTGCGAAATCAGGATGGCGAGATAGAGCAGCTCCTTGAGCCACACGGGCAGGATCGCGTCCATCGTCGAGAAGAAGACGCTCCAGCCCTGCTTGGCGCCGGCAGCCAGGTCCGGGATCGCGAGAACGATTGCGCACAGCATCACCCAGCCGATCAGAGACGACCACAGCACCGACGAAATGATCGCCCGCGGAACGGAGTGTGCTGCCTTGACGGTCTCCTCGGAGGTGTGGGCCGAGGCGTCATAGCCGGTGATGGTATAGACGGGCAGAAGCAGGCAGAGCAGGAACAGGTACATCATGGAGTCGGTTTGCGGAAAAACACCGCCGCCCGCATCGCCTGAATAGTTTGTGAACGTCCACAGCCGGCTGATGTCGATTGCCGGTGCGAACACCAGGCAGGCCACGATCAGCACTGCTGTTGCGCCCAGGATAAGAAAGCCCGAAGCATCGGTGAGCATTGCCGTCAGTTTGATGCCGAAATGGTTGAACAGCGCCTGCAGCACGGTGATGAAGGCGACAAACCCGACGATTTCGCCCGGCGTGCCGGTGATGCCGAACCAGCTTCCGAATGTTCCAACGAAGAAGAAAGCGGTGCCGATGTTGATGGCGCCGAGCACGGTGATCAGGCCGAACAGGTTTAGCCAGGCCGTCAGCCAGCCGGTGAAGCGGTTGCCGAGGATCGACGACCAGTGATAGAGGCCGCCGGCGGTTGGAAATGCCGAGGCGATCTGCGCCATGGCAAGGGCGAAGAAGCCCGACACGCAGCAGCCGACGATCCAGCCGATGCCCGCACCTGCGCCGCCGATCGACGATGTGGCTTGCGCGAAGGAGTTGATGCCGCCCGAAAGGATGCAGATGATCGAGAACGATATCGCGAAATTCGAGAAGCGGCTCATGCTTCGCGACAGTTCCTGGGCATAGCCCATGCCGTGGAGAACCTTCAGGTCCTCCTTCTTGTCAACGTCCGTATAATCCGGTCCTGCCATTTTCATTCCCCTGTGGTTCTAATTGGCCGATTGAACTGACTTTCCGACTGAAGGCGATCTGGAATATCCGGCCTCCTCTGGCTCCAGATCCGAAAAAATGCCCGTGAGCAGATCCGCCCATTTCCGCTGCCCGGTCTCGCCGGCGATTTCGTCGTTGCGGATTTCGATCATCGCGCAGGGCAGGCCGCGCGATCGCGCATGCCGTTCCAGCGTGAAATAGACGCGGTCGGCAGGCGAATACGGCTCGTTGACGCCGACGGTGACGCCGGCAAGCCGCTTCAGCGCCGATATCAGCGGCGCCGCCAGCCGGCGATCCTCGTCGTGGATGATGCCGATATGCCAGGGCCGGTTTTTGGATTTGTAGACCGGCGTGAAGGAGTGGACCGAAACCAGCCGCGTTTCCTGACCATGTGACAGCCTGTTGTCGATGATACCGGCAATCGTGTCGTGGAAAGGCTGCCATGACAACGCGACACGCGCCGCCCGCTCGCTTTGCGACAGGCCGGCATTGCCCGGTATGGCCGTTGTCTCACTGACCGGCGGCACCAGGTCGGGCGCGTCGAGCGGCCGATTGCAGTCGATGACAAGGCGCGAAATGCAGGTTTCGACCAGAGTCGCGTCAAGCGCCTGCGCCATGCGGAGGGCAACCGGCAGCGCGCCGGGATCCCAGGCGATGTGGCGCGACAGGTCCTCGGCGGCAAGGCCGAGCGTGCCGAATTCGGCCGGCAGGTAGTTCGAGGCGTGATCGCAGGTCAGCACGAATGGGCTCGATCCGGCGGGGTTCGTCACCCTCACGGTATCAGACGATGCAAGGCTGGCGGGCCGTGCTTTCTCCATACTCTGCCGTCCCCGGGGAGCGCTGTATCGTATGTTACGTATTTTGCCTCATTGCGTCCCTGTGGATGATTTCATACAGTTTGTCCGGCTTTGTCAAATGCGATCTCGGAAAAGGCCTTCGGCCGAGCCAGAGGTGGGGAAAACATGATTTCCAGCATTGCCGAACTGATCGCCGATCGCCTCGGCACGATGCCGGCCGGCGAACGGCGCGCGGCCCAGACACTGATCGCCAACTATCCGATGATCGGCCTGAAAACGGTCGCTGAATTCTCGGCCGCGGCGGGCGTCTCCTCGCCGACGATCCTGCGTTTCGTCGCCCGGCTGGGCTTTCAGAACTATCCGGAATTCCAGTCGAGCCTGCAGGACGAACTGGCGGCGCAACTGCAATCGCCGGCGACAAGGACACTCAACCCGCCCTCGCCTGGCGGCGGCACGGTGTCGCCGATGCTGGAAGCGACGCTCGACAACATGCGCGAGACGTTCAGGCACCTGTCCGACAAGCAGCTTGCCGACATCGCCGCCCGGCTAGCGGACCGGCGCGGCAAGACCTTCCTGATCGGCGGCCGCTTCACCGATCCGCTGGCGCGCTACATGGCCGCCCACCTCGCCGTCATCCAGCCGGATGTCTTTCACCTCGCCGGGCAGGAGAGCATGTGGCGCGACCGGCTGATCGACATGGGCAAGCGCGACGTGCTGGTGATCTTCGACATCAGGCGCTACCAGGACAGCCTCGTCCGCTTCGCCGAGAAGGCGCATCAGCGTGGCGTCCAGATCGTGCTGTTCACCGACCAGTGGCTGTCGCCGATCGCCCGCTTTGCTCGTCATGTTATCGCCGGACGAACCGCGGTGCCGTCGGCATGGGACTCTTCGGCTGCCCTTTTCGTTGTCGCCGAAACGCTGATCGGCGCCGTCACCAGGCAACTGGAAGCAGAAGGCGCCAAACGCATTCGCGAGATGGAAAGTCTGCGTTAGTGCCTGTGCGACGATCCAAAGCGTTACGCATATTTTCTCAAAGGTTACATATATTTAATGTGCGCAGCCCCCGGAGAATTGTCATAAAGACGCGATATCGAGGCGGCTTCTTTGCCTTACAATAGCCTCGCTGCGTCTGCTTCATTCGGGAAACCGGTAGACGGAAGGATTGTTTTACCAACCGGAGTGCCGATGGCCGCCTGGAAACAGATACTTTTTGCACTTGTGGTGCTGGTGGTGGCGGCAGCCGCCTGGCTGCGCTTTTATCCCGGCGCGCCGGACGTGCTGGCACGCTGGGGCATCGACTGGGCCTCCGCGGCAACGCCCCCGGCTGAGACCGGCACCGCCAACGCGAAGCAGGCAAACGGCCGTAATGGCGGCAACCAGCGGGTGAACGTGGTCGCCCTTGCGGCCACTTCGGCTGTTATCAACGACCGCCTGCAGGCAATCGGCACCGGCCGTGCCAACGCCTCGGTGACCGTCAATCCCTACAGCTCCGGCCGCCTCGCCGAACTGCTGGTCGAATCCGGCAGCCATGTCGATAAGGGACAGATCCTCGCCACCCTGGATTCCGAGACCGAAGTGATCTCTCAGGACCGCGCCAAGCTCGCCTTGCAGGATGCGCAGGCCAAACTCGACCGCGTCAGGTCGCTTCGTGCCTCCAATGCCGCGACACCAGTCGCAGTGGCCGATGCCGAAGTGGTCTTGGCCGGCGCCAAGCTGGCGCTTCAGGATGCGGAACTGGCGCTGCAGCGCCGGTCGATACTGGCACCGATCGCTGGCACCGTCGGCATCCTGCCGATCTCGGCCGGCAATTATGTCACCAACCAGTCGGCCATCGCCACGCTCGACGACCGGTCCTCAATCCTGGTCGATTTCCTAGTGCCCGAGCGCTTCGCTGCCGCCGTCAAGGTCGGCGCACAATTGACGGCGACGCCGATCGCCAATCCCAGCAACGCTTATAGCGGCACCGTTTCGGCCATCGACAACCACATCGATGAAAAGAGCCGCACCCTGCTGGTCAAGGCCAAGATCGCCAACCCTGCGGATTCGTTGCGCGCCGGCATGTCGTTCGGCATCACCATGAAATTTCCGGGGCAAATCTATCCGGCCGTCAGCCCGCTGGCGATCCTGTGGGGGTCGGACGGCGCCTATGTCTGGCAGATCGAGGATGGCAAGGCCAGGCGGGTCCCGGTGCGCATCATACAGCGCAACACCGAGACCGTGCTGATCGACGCCGAGATCGACAATGGCGACATGGTGGTCACAGAGGGCACCCAGAGCGTCAGCGAGGGCGGCGCGGTCCGCCTTGCAGGTGAAGAGCAGCGCGCCGCGGACGCCGCCGCAGGCACATGACCAGCCCCGCCAACACTGCCAGCGAGACCGGCTTCACCGCCCTGTTCATCCGCAGGCCGGTGATGGCCTTCGTGCTGAACACACTGATTGCGGTCGCCGGCCTGGCCGCCTTCTACGGCGTCGAGATCCGCGAACTGCCTGATGTCGATCGCGCGGTCGTCACCGTTTCCACCACCTTCGAGGGCGCGGCGGCCGAGACCGTCGATCGCGAGCTGACCGACACCATCGAGGGCGCCGTCGCCCGCGTCTCCGGCGTCAAGTCGATCTCGTCGTCTTCCTCATTCGGCTCAAGCCGCGTCACCATCGAGTTCAACGATGGCGTCGATCTGAATGTCGCCGCCTCGGACGTGCGTGATGCCGTCGGCCGCGTCGCCAACCAGATGCCGGACACCGCCGATCCGCCGCGCATCGTCAAGGCCGACGCCAATTCCGACCCGGTGATGCGGCTGGCGGTGACCTCGGACAACATGTCGATCCAGGACATGACCGTGGTGGTCCAGGACCAGATCGAGGACGAGTTGGCCGCCGTGCCCGGCGTTGCCGACGTCCAGGTCTATGGCGACCGCGACAAGATCTTCCGCATCGACGTCGATCAGAACAAGCTGGCCAGCCTCGGCTTCACGGTTGCCGACCTCAGGGCCGCCCTTGCCTCGGTCGCCTTCGATTCCCCCGCAGGTTCGATCACCACGACCAACCAGGACCTGATCGTCCGCACGACTGCCGACGTCACCACGCCGGGAGAGTTCGAAAACATCATCATCGGCGGCACGACGCGCATCCGCGATGTCGCCACCGTCACACTCGGCCCCGACGTTGGCCAGACCACATTGCGCTCGGATGGCAAGACCGGCATCGGCATCGGCATCATCCGCCAGGCGGAATCGAACACGTTGGACATCTCGACCGGCGTCCAGTCCGCCGTCGCCAAGCTGCAGGAAAACCTGCCCAAGGGCATGTCGATCAAGATCACCAGCGACGACGCGGTCTTCGTCAAGGGCGCGGTGCACGAGGTCGAGATCGCGCTCGGCCTGTCCGTCACCATGGTGCTGATCGTCATCTATGTGTTTCTCCTAGACTGGCGCGCGACGCTGATCCCCGGCCTGGCGATGCCGGTCGCCATGATCGGCACCATCGCCGCCATCTATCTGGCCGGCTTCTCGGTCAACATCCTGACCCTGCTCGCGCTGGTGCTGGCGACCGGCCTGGTCGTCGACGACGCCATCGTCGTGCTCGAAAACATTGTGCGACGACGCAACGAAGGCATGGGACCGCGTGCGGCCGCTGTGCTTGGCGCGCAGGAAGTGTTCTTTGCCGTTATTGCCACCACCTTGACGCTGGTCGCCGTCTTCGTGCCGATTTCGTTCCTGCCCGGCCAGACTGGCGGCTTGTTCCGCGAATTCGGCTTCGTGCTTGCCATGTCGGTGCTCTTGTCCTGCGTGGTCGCGTTGACGCTGTGCCCGATGCTCGCCTCGCGCATGCTGACCGGCGCATCGCTCCACCACGAAGGTGGCCATGGCATCGGCGCCCGCATCGGCGGCGCGCTCAATACGGCTTACAAGCGCAGCCTGCACGCCTGCCTCGACGCGCCATGGATCGTGCTTCTGGTCGCGGTGCTGTTCGCCGGCACCGCCTTCACGCTGTTCGGCACCATCCGCCAGGAGCTGACGCCGACCGAGGACCGCGCTGCCGTGCTTCTGCGCATCAGCGCCCCGCAAGGCGTCAGCCTCGACTACACAACGCAGCAGATGCAGAAGATCGAGAGACTGATCCAGCCGATGCGCGATTCCGGCGAGATCCGCAGCACTTTCGAGAACGCCGGCCAGAACGGCTCCTACAACTCCGGCTTCATGGTGATGACGCTGGCGCCGTGGAACGAGCGCAGCCGCAGCCAGCAGGAGATCATGGCCGAGATCAGCCAGCTGACCAGGCAGGTGCCGAGCGTGCGCATCTTCCCGGTCCAGCCCAACAGCCTCGGTATCCGCGGCGCCGGCAACGGCCTGCAGTTCGCGCTGGTCGGCAACGACCGCAAGGCGCTCGGCGATGCCGCCGTGAAGATCATCGCCGAGATGCAGAAGGACCCGCGCTTCCAGACACCGCGCCTGTCCATCGACCCGACGCAGCCGCAACTCGCCGTGGCCATCGACCGCGAGCGCGCCTCTGACCTCGGCATCGACATATCGGGACTGGCCAACACCCTGCAGGCCATGCTCGACGGCAACGACGTCGTCGACGTCTACATCGCCGACCGCAGCTACGGCGTGAAGCTGGTCTCGACCACCAATCCGATCAACGATCCGACGGATCTGGAGAACATCTTCCTGAAAACAGCCGACGGACGTTTCGTGCCGATGTCGACCATCGCCACGCTGACCGAACGCGCCGTGCCGCCGTCGCTGTCGCGCGAACAGCAGCAGCCCTCTGTGGCGATCACGTCCAACCTCAGCGGCGACTTCGCGCTTGGCGATGCGCTCACCCGCGCCGAGCAAATCGCCACGCCGCTGCTGCCGCCAGGCAGCCGCATCCTGCCGCTGGCCGAGGCGGCGACGCTGGGCGAGACCAACAGCGCCATGGTCACCATTTTCGGCTTCGCGCTGGTCATCATCCTTTTGGTGCTGGCCGCCCAGTTCGAAAGTTTTGTCAGCGCCGTCATCATCATGGCGACGGTGCCGCTAGGGCTGGCCTGTGCGATTTTCGCGCTTCTCCTCTCGGGCACCAGTCTCAACGCCTACAGCCAGATCGGCCTGGTGCTTTTGGTCGGCGTCATGGCCAAGAACGGCATCCTGATCGTCGAATTCGCCAACCAGTTGCGCGACCGCGGGCTTGGCGTGCGCGAGGCGATCGAACAGGCCTCGATCATCCGCGTGCGGCCGGTGATGATGACGATGATCTGCACCGTGCTCGGCGGCCTGCCGCTGGTGCTGGCGAGCGGCGCCGGTGCCGAGGCGCGCGTCGCGCTCGGCTGGGTCATCGTCGGCGGCCTGGGGCTGGCCACCGTCTCGACGCTGTTCCTGACGCCGGTCGCCTATCTCCTGCTTGGCCGCTTCGTCACGCCGAAGACCCACGAGGAAGCCCGACTGAAGCGCGAGTTGGAGGAAGCCGCCTACACCAATGTGGAGCCGGCTGAATAGAAATCCCAGGAAAAGTGTGTAGCGGTTCTTCGTCCGGAATTTCGTAAGAAAAATAATTCCGCCTATCTCAAGAACCGGCCTTCGATCGACCAGCGCGCGGCGAGGAAATTCAGCACCGCCGCCACCACGACGCCGCCGATTTTCGCCGGCCACACCCCGATGATGCCGGCGAACAGCGCGATCGAGAGGCTGGAGACACCGAGCGAAATCAGCGCTCCAAGCGTGGCGAAACGAAGGAACGCGTCATGCAAACGGATGGCTCGATTGCGCTCGAACGACCACAAGCCGTTCGCCGCGAAGGAAAAGGTGACGGCGACGAACCAGGCAGCGATGTTGGCCGGCACCGGCGGAACCCCGAGCTTGAGCAGCAGGAAAAAGCTGGCAAGGTCGATGGCCGTGTTCGCCAGTCCGACAATGGCGAAGCGGACGATCTTGCTGCCGGCCGAACGCTGGGGCCGATCGGCGTCGCTCATCTCTTGCCGTCCAAGATCTCGACGCCGGCGCGGGCCAGGCTGGCTCCGAACGCGTCCGATGCGAGGGCCGCGAATTCGACCTCGCGCACACCTTGCATCATGTCGCGCGCGCGCAGCGTCTCGTCGACATGGCCGGGATGACACATGAACAGCCCTCGCTCTGGCAACCCTTCGACGGCGGCCTGCAGAACCGCAGCGAACTTTTCCGGTTGCCGCCAGTCATAGATGCCGGCGAGCGGCTGGAAAACGGTGAAGCCCGCGCGCTGCATCGAGCGGTTGAACCCGGCGGCGAGCGCGGCAATCGCAGCGACTTTCGCTCCCGCGGCCAGCGTCGGGGCGCCGCGCAGGGCCGGCCTGTCGGCGCCTTCTGGAAACCGTGCGCACAGCCATGTGCGCACGACGGGAAGGAAATGCACATGCTGATGCCCGTCGACGAAATCGGGGCGGCGGCCAAGCGCCTCGACGAAGCGGCTGTACTGGGCGTCAAGCTCGGCATGGACATGGCGGGCGCCGATGCGGCCGCGCAGAACAGGCAAGGCCAGTGCGCGGAGCGGTGGCAGCCGGCCTTCCGGCGCCAGGGCCGACCGGCCGGTGACGGCCAACTGGTCGGTCAAGGTGAGGTGCAGCCCAACCGCAGCCCGGCCGCACAGCGGTTTTATGCGCTCTGCCTCCTTTGCCCACTCGGGAAAGCCGGTCATGCAGCTGGTGCCGGTCAGGCGCCCCCGATCGAGAAGATCGAGAATCCCGGCGGAAACGCCAGGCGCCAGGCCGTAATCGTCGGCGATCAGGCGAATGCGCCGCGTCATCTGTTCGAAGAGCCCGGCTCCGGCCGGTCGGCGGAGGCATCGCTGCGCACGACATCGCGCACGAGATAGACCGGCCGATCCTTGCTCTCGCTGAGCGTCACCCAGACATATTCGCCGATCAGGCCAAGCAGGGTCAGGTTGAGGCCGCCGAGCAGAACGACGGCAACCAGCAGGCTGGGGTAGCCCGGAACGGCAATGCCGTAGAAGATCACCTCGAAGAACACCTTTGCACCATAGAGCGCGCCGGCCAACGCCGCGAGCAGCCCGCTAAGACTGATCAGGCGCAGCGGAATGACGGAGAACGAGGTGAACCCTTCGAGCGAGAAGGCGATCAGGTTGAGCCGGCTCCATTTCGATGTGCCACTGGCGCGGCCTTCCGGCGAATAGGGCAATGCTTTCTGGCGAAAGCCCGCCCAGGCAAACAGGCCCTTGTTGAAGCGACGCTTGTCACGCAGGCTGGTCAGTGCGCGCGCCACGGCGCCGCGCATGACGCGAAAGTCGCCGGCATTTTCAGGAATGTCGAAACGCTGGCTGCTGTTGATCAGGCTGTAGAAAAGCCGTGCAAGCTGGCTGCGCCGCCAACTCGCCTCGCGGCGGTCGTTCTGGGCATAGACGACGTCGATGTCGGGATGGTTCACCAGCTCGGCGATCAGCTTCAGGCTGATGTCCAGGGAATGCTGGAGGTCGGCGTCCATGATCAGCACCATGTCGCCGCGCGACTGGTCGAGGCCGGCGAGCACAGCGACTTCCTTGCCGAAATTGCGGCTGAGGCGGACGATCTCCCACGATCCCGTCAGCGCCTGCGAAAATCGTCCGGCGCCGTCGTCACGGCTGCCGTCATCGACCAGGATCTTGTGCACGGTCATGCCGAAGCGCTGTGCCACGGCCGCTTCGAGCTCGCCGAGCAGGCGCGCGAAGGCCGATGCCGAAGCCGCCTCGTTGAAGAATGGCGCAACGATATCGAGGCTCTGTCGCAACTCAGCCATTCGCGACTCCCGCATTCACCACCTTTTCCCGTGCCTTGGCCCAGAACCACCAGATCAGCGAACCGGCGATGAAAGTGACGGCCACCGGCCGGAACCAGGGGAAGAGGAAATCGTGCACATGGCGCTCGACGCCGCTCAGCCCGGTCACGAACAGCGTCATCGACAGCACCGAGGCGAGGACGCCGCCTCGTTCTTCGCGCCACAACAGGGCGATGGCAAGACCGGCTGGTACCGCGATCATGGCAAAGGTGTTGGGCTCGACGCGCGGGTTGAAGACGCACATGTAGAAAGTGGCCGTCAGGAAGATCGCCAGCGCTGCCTTTCCCCCTTCGAGCCTGCGGTCGAACCAGATGACGGCTGAAAGCGTAAGGAGGGCCATGACCATGCGCACGATCGTTGCGCCGAATTCCGGTATCGGCAGCCCTATCGTGGTGAACGGTGCCGTGAAATCGGTGGACACGAAATGGCTGGTATTGTCGACGGCCATGGAGGTCAACATCTGGGCGAAGACACGATACTGATCGTTGAGATAGCCGGCGGGAGCAAAAGCGTAAGGCAGTGCGAGCACGAACAGCACCGCCAGCACCAGCACCGGTATCAACCGAAGCCGAAGGGCTCCTACCAACAACAGCATTATGATCGCGGTCGGCTTGGCGATGATGGCAAGCGAAGCCCAGAAGAACGTCTCCGCCCGTCGCCCTTCCAGCGCCGACAATGTGAGAAGCCAGCAAGCGGCGGTCAAAAGGATCGTCGCCTGACCGTTGCGGATCGCGCCGAGCGCCATCGGCAAAGCGAGGAAGAGGCCGAAAGAAAGCAGCCACATCAACTCGCCACCACCGAGCTTGCGCACCTGCCGCATCGCGGCATAGGTCAGCACCGCAAACCCGAGGGAGTGCCACACCACGCCGCCCAGATGCGGACCGAGCTTGACTATCGGAGTGTAGAGCGCGGCAAAGGCCGGCGCGTAGAGATACCCCATCTCGGATTGGGTGTCGTAGAGCGGCAGACCGGCCAGAAGCGCCTCGCTGCCGTCTATATAGGCCTTCCATACCGTCCGCGTGTACGGCGACCGCAGGACCATGGCAAGAACGACCAGGAACGCTCCGATCCACAGGCCAAACCCCAAACGGTCGAAAACCGGCTTGGAAATCGTCATCAAGGCACCCCACACAATCCCGGAACAAGCTCGGTCCAGCCTGTCCCGGCATTCGATGGCGGCGGCATATCACGGACGCAGCGGCATGGCATAGGGGGCTTGATGGACGCGGGTATCGGCCTGACGGTCCCGAGGCGGCGGATAACCGGCGATCTCTGACGCAAAGCACTCCGAGGCCCCCTCGCGTCCAAGCTTCTCGAACCTTTCGAATTGGCCTAAGGCCGGATGAACACCTTGCCGTTCGGCTTGGCCAGTTCCGCCGGCACCCGCGTCATGGCCTCGGCAAGCGGCACCACCGCTGTCACGTCGGTCGACCAGCGCCCGTCGGAAAAACGCTTCTGCGCTTCCAGGATCGCCGGGCCGCGGCGATCCTGGAACTGGCGCATCCACTCGCTCAGCCAAAAACCTTCGATACGCTTGTGCTGGAAGATCAGTTGGCCGGGCTCGCGGATAACAGTGGCTTCGGGATCGAGCTTCCCGTAGATGATCCAGCGCGACCGCTTCGGCATAATGTCGAAGATGGCGGAAGCCAGCGGCCCGGTCACCGCGTCGAGAAAGATGCGCGGCTGCTCAGCCTTCACCACCTCGCGTAGCGCCGCCTTGAAATCCGGCGCCTTTTCGTTGAGGACGTGCGCCGCGCCGAGCGCTTTCAGCGCCGCGATCTGGTCGTCGCGGCGCACGGTGACGATCGGCCGGAAGCCCTCTCCGTTGGCCAGGCCAATGATCAGCTTGCAGAGCTGGCTGGCGCCGGCGGTCATCATAAAGGCCTTTCCGCCTTCCTTCTTGACGACGTCGAACATGGCGAGCGCGGTGAGCGGGTTGACGATCATCGCCGCGCCATCCTCGTCGCGAACGGTGTCGAGCAGCGGGATGCAAACATCGGCCTCGGCTACGGCATAGTCGGCCCAAGAGCCCCAATTGGTGACGCCCGTGGCAAAAGCGACACGCTTGCCGATCAGGCCTTTTGGATAGGGTTCGTCCCCGCTGGCGACGACAATGCCGACGCCCTCGAAGCCCGCCGGCTGTCCCTTGGCGCGCGGCTGGCCGTACTGGCCCTTGACGAAGGCGATGTCGGAGGGGTTGATCGAGGCGAGGTTGACCTTGATCAACACCTGCGTCGGTCCGGGTGTCGGCACCGCGATGTTGCCCGGCTCGAGATACGGCTCCATCGCCTCCAGCACACTGCCGCTCGGCGTCCTGGTGTAGCCGTCGCCGACCAGCAGCAGCGCCTTCATTTCGGAGGGGACGGCCATTGGAACACTCCGTGCTTGGGCTGTCGGCATCGCCGGATGACGATGCCGGCGCTCAGACCTTTTCCTGCGTGTATTTCTTCAGCTCGGTGCGCGCCACCTGACGGCGATGCACGGCGTCCGGCCCGTCGGCAAGGCGCAAGGTCCGCAGATGCGTCCACGACCGCGCCAGCGGCGTGTCCTGGCTGATGCCTTGCGCGCCGAACATCTGCACGGCCTCGTCGGTGACCTTGAGCGCGACGCGGGGTGCCACCACCTTGATCTGGCTGATCCAGGGGGCCGCGGCGCGGGCGTCGCCCTGGTCGATCATCCACGCCGCCTTGAGGCAGAGCAGCCGGGCCATTTCGATCTCCATGCGGCATTCGGCGATGATGTCGAAATTGGCGCCGAGCTTTGCCAGCTTCTGGCTGAAGGCCTCGCGGCGCAAGGAACGCTGGCACAGCATCTCGAGCGCCATCTCGGCCTGTCCGATGGCGCGCATGCAGTGATGGATGCGGCCGGGGCCGAGCCGCCCTTGCGCGATCTCGAACCCCCTGCCTTCGCCGAGGATCAGGTTCGACGCCGGTACCCGCACATTGTCGAAGCGAAGATGCATGTGGCCGTGCGGCGCGTCGTCATCGCCATAAACCTGCATTGCCCGCACCTTGGTCACGCCTTTTGTGTCCGATGGCACCAGGATCATCGAATGACGGCGGTGCTGCGGCTCGTCATCGCCGCCGGTCCTGACCATGACGATGTAGATGGCGCAGCGCGGATCGCCTGCGCCCGAAGCCCACCATTTCTCGCCGTTGAGCACATAGTCGTCGCCCTGACGTTCGCAGCGCATGGCAATGTTGGTGGCATCGGACGAAGCGACATCCGGCTCGGTCATCAGATAGGCCGAGCGGATCTTGCCGTCGAGCAGTGGCTCGAGCCATGCTTTCTTGAGGTCGGCCGAGCCGTACCGCTCCAGCACCTCCATGTTGCCGGTGTCGGGCGCCGAGCAGTTGAAGGTCTCGGCGCCGAGATGCGCCTTGCCCATCTCTTCGGCCAGATAGGCATATTCGACGGTGGAAAGGCCGTAGCCGCGTTCCGAGCCGGTCAGCCAGAAGTTCCACAGGCCGCGCTCTCGTGCGGTCTTTTTCAGCCCTTCGAGGATCTCGCTCTGGCGCGCACTGTAGACCCAGCGGTTGCCTGTCTTGCCCACTTCGCTGAGGAATTCATGGTCGAGCGGCATGATCTCGTCGCGCACCATGGCCGCGACGCGCGCGTGGATCGGCTTCAGCCGCTCGGTCATGCCGAGATTCATCTCCGTCATCGGTCGCTAACCCTTCATGCATGCCAGGCATTTTGTCAGTGGCAAGGATGACCGTACTTCGGATAGCCTTGTCAACGCGAACTGTTTGCCCGCATGCCGAGCGCGGAGGATTGTGATGAGCTATCTGGACGAGCTGTTTTCGGTGGCCGGCAAGACAGCGCTGGTGACGGGTGCCGCGACCGGCATCGGCCGCATGGCGGCGACCGGGCTGGTCAGGGCCGGCGCCAGCGTGATGATCGCGTCGCGCAAGGGCGAGGATTGCATCAAGGTCGCCGAAGAGTTGAACGAGCTTGGCGCATCCGGCCGGGCCGAAGGCTTCGCCGGCGATGTCTCCAGCGAAACCGGCATTGCCGCACTCGTCGCCGAGGTCAAAGCCCGGACCGGGAAATTGCATATTCTGGTCAACAATGCCGGCGTCTCCTGGGGCGCGCCGCTGGAAAGCTTCCCCTATTCGGCATGGGCCAAGGTGTTTGGCGTCAACGTCACCGCGATCTTCCATCTAACCCGCGAATTGCTGCCGCTGCTCGATGCCGCCGCCAGGGACGCCGATCCGGCCAGGGTGATCAATCTCGGTTCGGTGATGGGCACGCAGCCGCTGGCCGACGACGCCTATTCCTACACCGCGTCCAAGGCAGCCGTGCATCATCTGACCCGCACCCTTGCGCTCGAGTTCGCTGGCCGCCGCATCACCGTCAATGCCTTCGCTCCCGGCCCCTTCCAGAGCCGGATGACGGCATTCGCCACCAGTACGGATGAGCAGGCCAGGCACGTCGGCAGCCATGTTCCGATCGGCCGTATCGGCGCGCCGGATGACATTGCCGGCGCAACGCTCTATTTGTGCAGCCGTGCAGGCAGCTATGTCACCGGCGCCATCCTGCCGATAGACGGCGGACAGTCGGTGCAGCATGGGCTGACCTTGTTCAAGGAATGACATTTTCCGGCCACAGAAGCCGGGGGTGAACTGGAGGACATGAGCGTGGAACCGATCAGTCTCGATGTGCTTCTGGCCAGTGTCGGCAAGGAGGTTGGCGTGTCGCCATGGCGGGCTGTCACGCAACGCATGATCGACCAGTTCGCCGACGCCACCGACGACCACCAGTTCATCCACTGTGATCCGGAGCGGGCCATGCGCGAAACGCCGTTCGGCGGCACCATCGCGCACGGCTTCCTGTCGCTGTCGCTGTTGTCGGCGATGACCTTCGAGACCATGCCGCCGCTGGAAAACGGCAAGATGGGCGTCAACCACGGCTTCGATTCGCTGCGCTTCCTGGCGCCGGTGAAGACCGGCGCGCGCATCCGCACGCGTTTCGTGCTGGCCGATGTCAAGGTTCGGCCGTCGGGCTGGGTGCAGACCGCGCATGACGTGACGATCGAGATCGAGGGTTCGAAGAAGCCGGCACTGACCGCGCGCTGGCTGACGCTGACCTTGATCGAACGCCAGCCCGAGACGGCATGAGTGATCCCGTTCTCGACCAGGCAGCGCTTGCGCCTTATCTCGAGGCGAACATACCGGGCTTTTCCGGACTTGCGGCAGTCGAGAAGTTCAAATCCGGCCAATCGAACCCGACCTACCTTTTGACGGCGGCAAGCGGCCGTTACGTGCTGCGCGCCAAGCCGCCGGGGCAATTGCTGAAATCGGCGCATCAGGTCGACCGCGAATTCAGGGTGATGAGCGCGCTTGCCGGCACCGCCGTGCCCGTGCCTGCCATGCTGCATCTGTCGGCGGAAGACTCGCCCATCGGCCGCATGTTCTACGTGATGGATTTCCTCGACGGCCGCATTTTCTGGGATCCGGCCCTGCCGGAGGCAGGCGACAACGAAGAACGCGCCGCCATATATGATGCCATGAACGAAACCCTCGCGGCGCTGCACGAGATCGATGTCGGGACAGTGGGGCTCGGCGATTTCGGGCGGCCGGGAAATTATTTCGAGCGCCAGCTGGCGCGCTGGACCAGCCAGTACCGCGCCTCGGAGACTGACGCAGTCGCCGACATGGACCGGCTGATTGCCTGGTTGGAAACGCGTATGCCCGCCGATGACGGCCGGATCTCGTTGGTGCATGGCGACTACCGGCTGGACAATCTGATCTTCGCGCCGGACCGGCCGAAGGTGCTGGCGGTGCTCGACTGGGAATTGTCGACATCAGGCCACCCCTTCGCCGATATCGCCTATCAATGCATGCAATGGCGGCTGCCGCACGCTTCCGGCTTTCGCGGCCTGGGCGGTGTCGACCGTTCCGCACTCGGCCTGCCCTCCGAGGAGGACTACGTCGCCGCCTACTGCCGGCGGCGCGGGCTCACCGGTATCGGCAACTGGACGTTCTACCTCGCCTTTTCCTTCTTCCGGCTGGCCGCGATTTGCCAGGGCGTCTACAAGCGGGCGCTGGACGGCAACGCCTCCAATCCGGAAAAGGCCCGGACCTATGGCGAGGCGGTAAAGCTGCTTTCGCGCCTTGCCGCGAAGCTGATCGACAAGGAGGCGTGATGGGCCGCTTTGACGGAGCAAAGGTGCTGATCACGGGTGCCGCCAACCTCGACAAGCGTCGGCACGATCCGAAGCATACCGCTTGGGAACTTCCCGTGCCCTTGTCCGTTTCCGTACAGCGTATATAATTTAGCCAGCCACCAACCAACCAAAGGCACCAGATCTTGCCGCAGAGCGTCCAGACACGCCGCGAGAAGCAAAAGGCCGAACTGCGCTCCGAACTTGTCGAGGCCGCGCACAAGCTCGTCCAGGAAGAAGGCTATGAAGGCCTGACCATCCGCAAATTGGCCAAGCGGGTCGGCTACGCCCCGATGTCTGTCTATTCCTACTTCGCCGACAAGCAGGACATCCTGTTCGCTCTGGCCGAGGATGCGTTCGAGACGCTGGCCCGCCGCATCGAGGAGCATCCATCCGATGATCCGATCGAGGCCTTGCAGGCGGTGATGACCGAATATGCCGCTTTCGGACTCGGCAATCCCAACGAATACCGCACCGTGTTCATGACCGAAAAGACCAAGCTGCCGGAAGGCTACAATGAAATGGAGGAGAGCAACCCTGCTATGAAGGTGCTGATCAGCAGGGTCGAGGCCTGCGTCGCCGCCGGCAAATTGCAGGGCGATCCGCGCGCCATCGCCACCATGCTGTGGGCGGTCGGCCACGGCACGATCTCGCTGCTCATCACCTTTCCGTTCTACCCCTTCGGCGATCCGCAGGCCTTCGTGAAGCGGATGTGCGATTTCACGCTCGCCACGCTCAGCACGCAAAACGTCCCGCCGCTGACCGAGACACCGGTCAACTGCTGAACGCCGTTTCCTGGTTTTGTGTATTCCCCTCCAGACCTGGGGGTTCTTGGTTAACAAAAATTTATTGTACGCGTACGGTTTTCCTTGAACTTCGCGATCGACGGGCGTATATGTACAGCGTATCGTACATGTACGAGAGAAATTCACCCGTCGGTACGAATTGAATTCGACCCGGAAACCGGAGACTGACAATGAAAAAGACACTCCTCACCCTCGCCGCCGTGCTGGCACTTTCGGGCTCGGCCTTCGCCGCCAACACCACCCATCCCGTCAAGCATGCGCCGGTGGCGGCCTGCGTTGACACCAGGACCAACGTGAAGCTCGATTGCGCTTCGACCGGTTCGGTCGAGAAGAAGGGTGCCACGCAAAATACCGCTGAAGGCAAGGGCCCGCGGCTCGGCATCAGCATCAATCCGTGGATTGTACCAAGCGCATTTTGACATCAGCAAAGATCGCGTCTGGCCGGCACAAGCCGGCCAGCTTCAGCCGACCGAAACCGGCAGCTTCGCCGCTGAACTCTCGAAGGCCGCGTCGATCAGCTTTTGCATGTCCGCGGCACGCCGGAACGACGGATCGCCATTCCGGCCTGTATCCAGCGCATCGGCAAAGCGTCGCGCATTGCGCTTGACACTGGGCAGCGCCAAGATCTGCCAGCGCTGAAGATCGACATCGCCGCCGAGACAGGCCGACAGGTTCGATGCCTTGCCGTCGGTTTCGACCCTGATGGCGCCCTTGGTGCCGTGCAGGGCCAGCGACAGATCGTTGGCGTGGCCGGTCATGTAGCGGCTCGCCACGATCGTAGCGAGCGCACCGGAACTGAGCCGCGCCGTCATTGCCACGCTGTCATTGGCGTCCAGCACATAGTCGCCGATGCGCTCGCCCTCGGCCTTCGGAAACGTCACCAGATCGGCATGCAGGCTGACGATATCCTGGCCGGCGCCATAGGTGGCGAAGTCCAGGATATGGATGCCGACATCGCCCAGCACACCGGTCGAACCGTGCCGGCTCGACAAGCGCCAGAGCCATTTGTCCTCGACCCGCCAGTCGCCCCACGACTGGCTGACCAGCCAGCTTTGCCGGTAGCTTGCCTCGACATGGCGCAACACGCCGATCTCGCCGGCCAGCACCATGCGCCGCGCTTCATGGATCGCCGGTGAGTTGCGATAGGTCAGGTTGACCATGTTGACCACCCCTGCAGCCTCGGCCGCTTCGGTCATATCAAGCGCGTCGGCGTGGTTCGGCGCCAGCGGCTTTTCGCAAAACACATGCTTTCCCTGGGCAAGCAGCGCCAGCGTCGTTGCCATATGCGCACCATCCGGCGTCGCGTTGATGGCGGCATCGAACTGACCGCAGGCGATCGCCGCCTCCAGGCTCTCGAAAGATTCGCCGATCTTGCTGACGGCGGCAAACGCCGCCGCGCGGCCAGGCACCTGATCGACGCAAGCGACGATGCTGCAGCCGGGAATCCCGGCAAACTCATCGACATGATGTCCGGCGATGCCGCCGGTGCCGAGCAGAAGAATTCGATGCATCAGTTCAGGCCCCCAGCCACCTCACACCCCAATCAGCTCAGGCCCGAATCAACTCAGGCCCTTGTCGCCGTCGGCATGCAGGCGCAGCCCCTTCTGCACGATCTTCTCCTTGGCCGCATCCGTCGGCACGTTCGACGCATTGGTGATGCCGGACCATGCCGGCGCCGGGTTGTGCGCCCAGTGCACGGCGTTGCGCAGCACCTGCTGCACGCCCTCATTGTGATAGATCGGATAGGTCTCGTGGCCGGGCGAGAAGTAGAAGATCCGTCCCGCGCCGCGCTGGTAGGTCAGCCCGGACCGGAACACCTCGCCACCCTCGTACCAGGAGACGAACACCGTCTCCAGCGGCTCCGGCACGGCGAAGGGCTCGCCATACATTTCGGTCTCGCCGATCTCCAGGCACTCGCCGATGCCTTGCGCGATCGGGTGGCCGCGGTTGATCGCCCAGACGCGCTCGCGCTCGCCCGCCTCGCGCCATTTCAGCGAACAGGGCGTGCCCATCAGCCGCTTGAATATCTTCGAGTAGTGGCCGGAATGAAGCACGATCAAGCCCATCCCTTCCCACACCCGCTTCTGCACCCGCTCGACGATCTCGTCCTTGACCTCGCCATGCGCCGCGTGGCCCCACCACAAAAGCACGTCGGTGGCCGCCAGGCGCTTTTCGCTCAGGCCGTGCTCGGGCTCCTGCAAGGTGGCGGTGGTCGCCTCGATGCCCTTGTCCTGGTTGAGGGCGGCGGCAATGGTGCCATGCATGCCCAAGGGATAGAGGTCGCGCACGGCTTCATTGGTCTGCTCGTGGACATTCTCGCCCCAAACGATCGCTTTTGTCGGCATTTTCATCTCCCAAAGCGCTTTAAATAGCATGTCAAAAGGGATTGAGAAGGTGCCGATGCCGCCTGGCCCGATGGAATACTACGTCTTGCGCTTCTTGCGCCCCGGCACGGTCTTGGCCGTGCCCGGTTTCGCCGGGGCGCCGGGGATGGCGGTTCCGGTAATGGATATCGGATCGCTGGCCGGGAACGTGTCTTCGAGGCCTTCCTCGAGTTCCTCTTCGGCGCTCGGGGCTTCATGTCGCTCATGTTCGAGCGAGCGGACGGCCGATGTCTTTATGACCGGCGACTTCGGTGCGGAATTCGACGGCATCGGCATTCTCCCTCGGCGTGCGGATGCAGAACGAGCGTGCCCTGCAAAACGTTCCGAGTTCAGACCGCAGCGTCGCGCGATCCCTCGGACAGGAAAGTAAAGACATAGTCCGAGAAGGAACGCCAGCATTCGACCCGGAAGGCATCGGCGGCTGTGCGCAGCAGCACGATCTCGGTCTTGCCCAGGATGGTGCGCGACGCTGCGCCCACCGGGAAGGCGTCGAGCGACAGGTCCTGCGGGCAGCCAGCATTGATCGTCGCCGCTGCCCCAGGGCCCGTCACCGATATCGCGATGTTGCGATGCGAGACGCCGACCGCCGAATGCAGCGCGGATACTTTGGCGCAATCGGCGAGCGGATCGTTGCCGGCCTCATCGATCACAAGCCATTCGTCGGGACCGAGCCACAAGACGGTGCGCCCGCCCTTCGCGGCAGAGGTTTTCGGCTTGTTCGGCAAGGTCACGCCGAGCGCCTTCGAAAGCGCTGCGGCCGAAGCCTCCGGCGCACGCAGTGAAACGCGCTCGGCCGACGGCAGCACCTCGACCTTGACGGCGGCGGCAGTGGTGCTGCGCCCAGCCAGCGCCGGACGGCGTTCGACCGAAGGCGATGCGGCCGGAGCCGTCTTCCTTGCAGCGGCCTTAGCCATTGAGGCGCCCTCCCGTCTCGTCGAAGAATACCATGCCGGTAACCTCCACTTCGATCACCCCATTCGGCATCGGCACATAGAGGGTCTCGCCCATCCGGTCGCGGCCGCCGGCGACCAGCGCCAATGCGATCGAGCGGCCGCAATTTTCCGACCAATAGCTCGAGCTGACATGGCCGATCATCTTCATCGGGATCGCCTGCTTGGGATCCTCGACGACCTGCGCGCCTTCTTCCAGCACCACTTTGGGGTCCCTGGTCTTGAGGCCGACCAGCTGCTTGCGGCCCTTGGCGACCAGATCCGGCCGCGTCAGGCCGCGGATGCCGACGAAATCGGTCTTCTTCTTGCCGACCGCCCAGTCGAGCCCGGCGTCGTTCGGCGTTACCGTGCCATCCGTGTCCTGGCCGACGATGATGTAGCCTTTTTCGGCGCGCAGCACGTGCATCGCCTCGGTGCCGTAGGCGGCCGCACCATGCTTCTGGCCCTCGGCCCACAGGGCTTCCCAGACCGCCTGGCCATAGTCGGCCGGCACATTGACCTCGAAGCCGCGCTCGCCGGTGAACGACATGCGAAACAACCGCGTCGGCACGCCGCAGATCTTGCCTTCACGCACCGACATATGCGGCAGCGCCTCGTCGGACATGTCGATGCCTTCGACCAAGGGCTCTATGATCTTCCGCGCGCTCGGCCCTTGCACGGCGATGACAGCCCACTGCTCGGTGATCGAGGTCAGCCAGACATTGAGATGCGGGAACTCGGTCTGGAGATAATCCTCCATGTGGTTCATGACGCGCGGCGCGCCGCCGGTCGTCGTCGTCACGTGGAAACGGTCGGGGGCCAGCCTGCCGACGACGCCGTCGTCATAGATGAAGCCGTCCTCGCGCAGCATGATGCCGTAGCGGCAGCGGCCGGGTTCCAGCTTCTCCCATGGGTTGGTGTAGAGCAGTTCCATGAACTTGGCCGCATCCGGCCCAACCACCTCGATCTTGCCCAGCGTAGAGGCATCGAACAGGCCCGCCGTCTTGCGCACCGCGACGCATTCGCGGTCGACCGCGGCATGCATGTCCTCGCCCGCCTTGGGGAAATACCAGGCGCGCTTCCACTGGCCGACATCCTCGAACACGGCACCTTGCGCCTCGGCCCAGGGATGGATCGCGGTTCTGCGCGTCGGGTCGAACAGCGGACCGCGCGCATGGCTGACGATCGCGCCGAAGGTGACCGGCGTATAGGGCGCACGGAACGTGGTCAGGCCGACCTCCGGGATCGGCTTTCCCAGCGTCTCGGCGGCAATCGCCAGGCCGTGCATGTTGGAGGTCTTGCCCTGGTCGGTCGCCATGCCGTTGGTGGTGAAGCGCTTGACGTGCTCGATCGAGCGCATGCCTTCGTGCACCGCCTGGCGGATATCCTTGGCGGTGACGTCGTTCTGGAAATCGACAAACGCCTTCACAGTCGTGTCCGGCCCGGCGCCGGGCGCCGCGCCCAACATACCGCGCGACCAGCTCTCCGACGCATCGACCTTCGGCTTACTGCTCTTGGCGGCTTTGGCGCCGGCATCTTTCGCCGCCTTGGCGCCCGCCGCATAGGCCTCGTCCACCGTCGCCGACAGCCCGTCGGTGCCGTTGCAGGCGCCCACCGAGACGCAGTCCTGCGCATAGGTGCCCGGCACGAAGCGCTTGGTCTCGTCGTTGAAGGCGACCTTTCCGCGCGACTGCGAGAACAGATGCACCGACGGCGTCCAGCCGGCCGACATCAGGATCGCATCGACCGCGATGGTGCGTTCGCCGCCGCCATTCTTCGGCTGCACGGTCATCGACGACACCCTGAGCTTACCGCCAGCGCGGATCACCGCGCGGCCGAAATTGATCTCGATGCCGAGCGCCCTCGCCTCGTCGATCACCGGTCCGGTCGGATTTTCGCGCAGATCGACGATCGCCGCCACGTTGACGCCGGCCTTCTTCAGGTCGATCGCCGCCGCGTAAGCAGAATCATTGGCGGTGTAGACGCCGACATTCCTGCCGACCGCGACGCCATAGTGGTTGAGATAGGTGCGCGCGGCACCCGCCAGCATGATGCCCGGCCGGTCATTGTCGGCAAACACCATGTGGCGCTCGATCGCGCCCGAGGCCAGCACCACGCGCTTGGCCCGGACCTGCCACAGCCGCTCGCGCGCCAGATCGTGGCCGGGGGTCCTCAGATGCTCGCTGACACGCTCGACCAGCCCCACAAAATTCTGCGCATAGTAGCCGAACGCCGTCGTTCGCGACAGCACGCGGACATTGTCCATTGCGGCGAGCTTCGCCACGGCAGCTTGCGCCCAGGCAAAACCGTCCTGGCCGTCGATTTTCGCGCCGCTCTCGAAACGCAGGCTGCCGCCGAACTCGGCCTGCTCGTCGGCGAGGATGACGCGCACGCCGGTCTCGGCCGACGCAAGCGCTGCCGCGATGCCTGCCGCACCGCCGCCCAGCACCAGCACGTCGCAATGCGCGTAGCGCGATGAATAATGGTCGGGGTCCGGCTGGTCCGGGGAAACGCCAAGACCGGCCGCGGCGCGGATCTTTGGCTCGTAGAGCCTCTTCCACGCCGCTTTCGGCCACATGAAGGTCTTGTAGTAGAAGCCGGCCGAAAGCAGCGGTGAGGCGATATCGCTGACCGCACCGAGGTCGAAGGACAGTGACGGCCAGCGGTTCTGCGACTGCGCATCAAGCCCGTCATAGAGCTCCTGCACGGTCGCCCGCACGTTCGGCGTCTTGCGTGCCGCGTCGCGCTTGATTTCGACCAGGGCGTTCGGCTCCTCGGCGCCCGCCGACAGGATGCCGCGCGGACGGTGGTACTTGAACGAACGGCCGACGAGATGGACGCCATTGGCGAGCAGCGCCGAGGCCAGCGTGTCGCCCTCGATGCCGGCATAGGACCGGCCATCGAAGCTGAACCGCGCGGTCTTGGCTTGGCTGAAGCGGCCAGCGCCGGGAATGCGGAACGCGCCGCTCATTTGGCAACTCCCGGGAGCTTCGACGGCTTCCGCTCGCCGGCCTTGTAGGTCATGACGAATTTGTCGGTGACGGTGTCGCGTACGGCATTGAAGAAGCGCGCACAGCCATGCATGTGCCGCCAGCGCTCATAAATGATGCCCTTGGGGTTGGAGCGGATGAAGAAGAACTTTTCAAAATCGTCGTCGCTCTCGCCGGCCATATTGGCCGAGCGCGCGATGTGCGCCTCGCCGGCGTTGCGGAACTCGAGTTCCGGACGCTCTTCCTCGCAATAGGGGCAGCGGATGAGAAGCATTTGGTTCGTTCCTACAATTCGCCGTGGCCGACGCGGGCGCCCGCCGGTTGATCGCAAAGCTTCTGTCCCAGGGTCGCGAACGGTGCGACGAGCCGGATGCGCTCTTCCACGCTTGCAGCGGGACGAAACAGATCGCGGGACGCCATGTTGCCGAGGGTGAGCTGCATCGGATCGGTTGTGACGATGACTTGACGCGGCTGGAATGTCTCGTCTTCTTCGAGCCCTTCGGGTCGTCCCTCGAAGAACATCACCACCCTCTGGCCGCCGCTCCAGACGCAGGCCAACGTGCCGTCATCGACCGAAAACGGCCAGCCGGCTTCGTTGCCGGCACGGCTGATCGGCTGCGTGCGCACTTCATCCGGCGAGGGAAAATGGAACATGCCCCGTTCTCCCGCCAGCACTTGCTCCCCCGCCAGCATCAGCGGCATCGCGACAGCCATCTCAGCCATCATCAGTGCGCCACCGCCGCCGCCGCCGCCTCGTCGATGAGCCGTCCGGTGCGGAAGCGTTCGATGGTGAAGGGCGCGTTGATCGGATGCGGATCGTCTTTGGCGATGGTGTGGGCAAAGACATGGCCCGAACCCGGCGTTGCCTTGAAGCCGCCCGTGCCCCAGCCGCAATTGACATAGAGGCCCGGCACCGGCGTCTTGGCCAGGATCGGCGAGCGGTCGGGCGTGACGTCGACAATGCCGCCCCACGAGCGCAGCATCTTCATGCGCGTGAAGATCGGGAACATCTCGCAGATGGCGTCGAGCGTATGTTGCAATATGTGCAAGCCGCCGGTCTGCGAATAGGAGACATACTGGTCGGTGCCGGCGCCGATCACCAGCTCGCCCTTGTCGGACTGCGAGATATAGGCGTGCACCGTGTTCGACATCACCACGCAGGGCACCACCGGCTTGACCGGTTCCGACACCAGCGCCTGCAGCGGATAACTTTCCAGCGGCATGCGCACGCCTGCCATGTTCATGATGACGGAGGAATGGCCGGCGGCAACGACGCCGACCTTCTTGGCGCCGATGAAGCCGCGCGTCGTGTCGACGCCCATAACAGCGCCATTTGGCGCCCGCTTGACCCCGGTCACCTCGCAATTCTGGATGATGTGGACGCCGCGCGCCGAGGCGCCGCGCGCATAGCCCCAGGCAACCGCATCATGCCGCGCCGTGCCGCCGCGACGCTGCAGCGACGCACCGACCACCGGATAGCGCGCATCCCTGGAGGTGTTGAGCGGTGGGCAGAATTCCTTCGCCTGCTCCGGCGTCAGCCATTCATTGTCGATGCCGTTCAGCCGGTTGGCGTGCACGTGGCGCTTCAGCACCTGGACGTCGTGCACATTGTGGGCGAGCATCATGACGCCGCGCGCCGAATACATGACGTTGTAGTTGAGTTCCTGGCTCAAGCCATCCCACAGCTTCAGCGCATGGTCGTAGATGCCGGCGCTCTCGTCATAGAGATAGTTGGAACGGATGATGGTGGTGTTGCGGCCGGTGTTGCCGCCGCCGAGCCAGCCCTTTTCCAGCACCGCGACATTGGTGATGCCGTGCACGGTGGCGAGGTAATAGGCGGTGGCCAGGCCATGGCCGCCGGCGCCGACGATGATGACGTCGTATTCTTTCCTGGGCTCAGGCGAGGACCACTGTTCCTCCCAGCCCTTGTGACCGCGCATGGCTTCACGGGCGATGGCGAATACCGAATATTTCTTCAACGTCCCAACCTCGCCCCAAAAAGGCTTCGCGAATGGCGGCCGGCGTTCATTCGGTCCCGGCGCGCGAGGTGTATCACTAGCGAAACAGCGCTTCCACCCTTGCGCTGTTTGCGACGGCGCTTGCCGTTTTGCGCCGCGCCTTCAACGGCCGCCGTTTTGAGCTTCGCCTTTTGCTGGTTCAGACGAGACACGCTTCACGATGGACGGTCCGATTGCATAGGTCGGCCGCAAATAACCTTGGCGGCAATCGGCGGCGATTTTACGAATTTCCGCATCGTCCGACTGCTCCGCCATGGCCACGAAACGCTCGACGATCACCTCGCGCGGCCTGATAGCTACTGCCGCCGCAAAGCGCCGCAACACCGGATCCGCATGCTCAAGCAACTGTCGCAGGTCCTTGGAGCTCGGCATGAAATAGTGACCATAAGCATTGACCAGTGTCTTGAAAGCCGAGTCCGGACGCAGGGCGGCGGCATTTTCCACCGCAAGCTTTAGCTGCCAGCGCTCCGCAAGACAGATGAACTGGACCACCCTCCATCGAACGCCGGCATGTTCGTCATCCAGCCGCAGCATCACGCGGCCAAGAATGGCTCCATCGGCCGGCGTCGTGCATCCCAGAAGTGCCTCGATTGCGTCGAACCGGATGCCTGAGACCTGACTGTCGAGCAGATCGGCTATCTCTGCGACAACGCAATTCATCTTGTAACCTATCCGGGAACTGGCTTCAGCCGTCAAAAAAGCCGCGGCGGCCTGCGTATGAAGGTTGTCGGACGTCAGCAGCGGCCGAAGGTTTTCGAGCGGAAAGCCCTTATGAAATTCCGATTGGAGAGCGAACGTCAGCTTGCTGTTGCCCTCGAAGCCGGAGGCCAACAACTTGCTCATTATGTCTTGGGGGGTCATTGGAATGGGTGGCGCATCCACCCGCAAGGTTGAATGGCGTCTTGGTACCCCGGTGTCCATCCGACGTCAAGAAATCGTCGCCGATGGCTTCGCACGTATCGGGTGGCTCGCGTTGCCTCGATCTGCGACCAAGCATCCCAACTGCCAGTGAAGCCGGCCCAAATAACAAGGATGCAGAAATGTTCGCACTCGCCAACAAGGTCGCCATCGTCACCGGCGCCAGTTCCGGCATCGGACGCGCCACGGCAAAACTCTTTGCCGAGGAAGGCGCCAAGGTCATCGTTGCCGCCCGCCGCCAGGCCGAACTCGATGCGCTTGTCGCCGAAATCGCGGACGCCGACGGCATCGCCATCGCGCTTGCCGGCGATGTCCGCGACGAAGCCTACGCGAAAGCCCTCGTCGATCTGGCGGTCGAAAAGTTCGGTGGGCTCGACATCGCCTTCAACAATGCCGGCGCCGTCGGCCGGATGGGACCGATTTCGGACCTGCCGCTGGAAGGCTGGCGCGAGACGCTCGACACCAATCTCACCAGCGCGTTTCTCGGCGCCAAATACCAGGTGCCGGCAATGATCGAGCGTGGCGGTGGTTCGCTGATCTTCACTTCCACCTTCGTCGGCCACACAGTCGGCATGCCGGGCATGACAAGCTATGCCGCGAGCAAGGCCGGCCTGATCGGACTGACACAGGTGCTTGCCGCCGAATACGGCCCGAAAGGCGTGCGGGTCAACGCGCTGCTGCCCGGCGGCACAGACACGCCGGCGGCAACCTTCAAGACCCCGGAATCAAGAGCCTTCGTCGAAGGCCTGCATGCTTTGAAGCGTATCGCAATGCCGGAGGAGATTGCCCGTTCCGCGCTCTATCTCGCCTCCGACGCCTCGAGCTTCACCACCGGAGCGGCTCTGTTTGCCGATGGCGGCGTGTCGATCAATCGGACGTGAAGGCTTTTCGCGGCCGGATGCATGTTCATAGCCGCCAGGCAGACGTCCGGTCTTGATTTCTCGCCGCGATTTGGCGATTCCGTTTCTGTCCAAAAGCGGGTCTGGAACCATGATGCTGATCAGAACCTATGTGACTGCGAGTGCGATCGAAGGCGTCGGCGTGTTCGCCGCGGAGCCGATCAGGAAAGGCGCTTCGATCTGGCGGCTCGATCCGGATTTCGACCGGCTGATCCCCATGGACAAATACGAGACGGCACCCCCGCATCTCAGAGAACTGCTCGACCGCTATGCCTATCCGAGCCCGGACCGGCCGGGTTTCATGGTCTATGAAGTCGACAATGGCCGCTTCATGAACCATTCCAGCAATCCGAATACGGATTTTTCGCAATATGGCGGAGCCACGGCGACCCGCGACATCGCCGTGGGCGAGGAGATCACCTGCGACTACGGCGAGTTCTTCGAGGATTTCGAGCTGCTGCACCTCGCGAGGGCCTAGTCGGCTCCTTATCTCAAGGGCAAGTGGCACACTTGTCCAAGGGCAAACAGACGGCGGCTGGCCCCGCAAAATCATTTCCGCTGTGGACAGCGCGGCATGATTCTGGTATCAGCCGCCCCAATTCGTGGTGTAAACCGCCGCGGAGGCTAGTGGCTATGGCCGCTTGCCTGTTGATATCAAACCCGAAAGACAGGATTGCCCGTGCAGGTACTCGTCCGCGACAATAACGTTGATCAGGCGCTTCGCGCTCTCAAGAAGAAGATGCAGCGCGAAGGCATTTTCCGCGAAATGAAGATGCGCGGTCACTACGAGAAGCCGTCCGAGAAGCGCGCCCGTGAAAAGGCTGAAGCTGTCCGCCGCGCCCGCAAGCTGGCCCGCAAGCGCGCCCAGCGCGAAGGCCTGCTGCCGATGACGCCGCGCCCGGTCGCTGCTGGCGCCGCCGGCGGTGCAGGTGGCGCTCCGCGTCCGCCGCGGTTCTAACGCCAATTTTTCGTCCTTTTCGAAGGATATCAGAGGTGGCGCGATGTGGAATCGCCGCCACCTTTTTGTTTTGATGTGACCGGTCCGGAGGGGGAGCCGGACCTGAACGACGCGGCTTGAAGTGAGGACAGGGCAGACATGAACGCAACGAGCGTGGAGCGCGGGACTGCATTGCGTGGTTTCGCCCTGACAGCGGCCCTGCTCTCCGGACTGGCGCTTGCCGGCTGCCAAACGGCGGGCCCGACCGGTGAATTCAACAACATCGACAAGGCGCAAGGGTCGAGCGAGAACATTTCTTCGCTGTCGGCGGTCATCCAGCGCAATCCCCAGGATCCCGAAGGCTACAATGTGCGCGGCTCGGCCTATGGTCGTGGCGGCCAGTACCAAGCGGCGCTCAAGGATTTCAATCAAGCCATCCAGCTCAACCCGAATTTCTTCCAGGCCTATTCGAATCGCGCGCTGATCCAGCGCTTCCTCGGCAATCAGGAAGCCGCGCTCGCGGACTACAACCGTTCGATCCAGATCAACGGCAACTACGACGCCGCCTATATCGGCCGCGGCAATCTCTACCGCAAGGCGGGTCGCACCCAGGACGCCTTCAACGACTTCCAGAAGGCAATCCAGCTCGATACGACCGACGCGCGCGCCTACCACAATCGAGGCCTGATCTATCAGAGCCAGGGCCAGCACAAATTCGCCATCGAGGACTTCTCGACCGCCATCTCGCTGGCGCCGGACGCCGCCGAGCCCTACAACGGCCGCGGCCTCTCCTATCTGGCGACCAACGACGAGGACAACGCCTTTTCCGATTTCAACATGGCGATCAAGCTCGACGGCAGGAATGCCGAGGCCTGGTCCAACCAGGCGCTGATCTATGAGCGGCGCGGCGACAAGGCGAAGGCCGCGAAATCCTATAAGGAAGCCGTTCGCCTCGACCCTACCTACCAGCCGGCCAAGGATGGCCTCGCCCGCGTCAGCTGATCTCGGTTTCGGCAAGCGCTTCCCATACGAATCCGCGTGACATCCAAGTGCCGCGGGATCCTTTGCGTGTCCTAAAGGACGCACTTCGCAACCGGGCATTAACCCAGGCAGGAGGCTTTCGGCCCCTGCCTTGATCGCGCCAAGTTTTCAGCGGAACGGTCTACCCACCCAAGCCGTTGTTGAAAGTATTTTGCGAAAGGACCCTCCCATGATCAAGAAACTCGCCTGCGCCGCTGCCCTCGCCACGACGATGTTCGCGGTGGCTCCGGCCAGCGCCGGCAAGCTGCAACTCGGCACGCTCGATTGCACCATCGACGGCGGCACCGCTTATATCGTCGCTTCCAACAAGGGCGTGTCCTGTGTCTTCCGGCCTCATCATCACGGGCCGTCCGAGATTTACACAGGCATCATCTCCAAGATCGGCCTCGATGTCGGCCAGACGCATCAGGGCCAGCTCGTCTGGGCCGTGCTGGCCGCGACCCGGGATCGTGACGGAGGCGATCTCGCCGGCAGCTACTACGGTGTCAACGCCGAGGCGAGCGTGGTGACCGGCGGCGGCGCCAATCTGCTGGTTGGCGGCCTGGACAGCGCCGTCATGCTGGAGCCGCTCAGCGTCCAGGCGCAGACCGGCGTCAACCTTGCCGTGGCCGTGACCTCGCTCCAGCTGATCCACTCATTCAAGTGATTGCATGGAGCCGTGCGCTCCATGACCCCTCACCCCGCGGCGCGGAACCAGATAGGATGGTTTCGCGCCGTTTGATTTTGGGGGGGAACCATCATGCTGAAGACAGCCATAGCTGCCGCCATGTTCACGACGCTATCCGGAGCGGTGCAGGCGCAGGACCGAGGCATGGAAGTCGGTACGCTTGACTGCGCCATAGGCGGCGGCACCGGCTTCATCTTCGGCTCGAGCAAGGATCTGAGCTGCACCTTCAACCCCGCCGACAAAAGCTTCGCGCCGGAAGCCTATTTCGGCGCCGTCAACAAATACGGCCTCGACATCGGCACGACGAAGCAGACGGTCATGCAGTGGATCGTGCTGACGCCGCTGAAGAACATCTATGCGCCGGGTGCGCTGGCCGGCGACTATATCGGCGCCAGCGCGGAGGTGACGGCCGCCGTCGGCGCCGGCGCCAATCTGCTGGTCGGCGGCTCCTCTCAGGCCTTCACCTTGCAGCCGCTCAGCTTGCAGACGCAGACCGGCATGAACCTCGCGATCGGCGTCAGCCAATTCCAGCTGCGCAGCACCGAGAATTGATCGCGCAACGAAGCCCGCCAACCGAAGGGGCATCCGCGCGAACGGCCCTCAAAAAAACGCTTGAGCTCAACCCCGGTTGAGGTTTTACAAGCCTGCCCCGAGCGCAACAACGCCTCGATCCAGCGCTGTCGATCCGCATGGTCCTGCCGGAAACCCGTACTGGCTTCTGGCGTCCTGCGCTGGCGTCGAGATATGCAAGACGGGGGTGGAAATGACCGAGATCAGCACGAACAGGGTCGACTGGCGCGTATTGTGGGCAAGCGGCGACCTGGCGCGCTTCTGCTTCATCAGCCTCGGCATCCTGCTGCACGCCACCAACGAAACGATGGTGGCAACGGTGATGCCGGCCATGGTCGGCGAACTGGCGGGCGTACAGCTCGTCGGCTGGTCGCTGGCGATCTACGAACTCGGCGCCATCGTTGCCGGCGCGGCCGCCGGACGACTGGTGAGTTATGTCCCCTTGCGCACCAACATGGTGGTCGCCGCGCTGCTCTACGCAACAGGCGCGCTGATATGCGCCACCTCGCCTTCCATGCAACTGTTCCTCGCCGGCCGCCTGATCGAAGGACTTGGCGGCGGTGCGCTGGTGTCGCTGGCCTTCGTCTCGGTCGAACGACTGTTCTCGCGCGCCATCTGGCCGCAGCTTTTCGGCATCATGTCGGCGATCTGGGGCGTCGCCGCCTTCAGCGGACCATTGCTCGGCGCGATCATGACCGAGCTGTTGTCATGGCGCTGGGCCTTCGGCATCTTCACACTCGGCGGCGCCGCCATGGCGCTGGCAAGCTTCCTCGTGCTCGACACGCCGCAGGCGACGAAACCCAAGACGAGCACGGGTAAGGCGCCGCCCTTCCCGTTCGCGGCCCTTGGCTGCCTTGCCGTCGCCGTGGTGTTGATCGCCTCGGCCGGCGTCGACATCGCCTTGCTGCGCTCTTCGCTGCTGATGGCCTTCGGCCTCATCGGCCTGGTGCTGTTCTTCACCATCGACGCGCTGAAGCCGCGTTCGCGGCTGTTCCCGGCGCGGCTGTTCTCATGGCGCACGCCGGTCGGCGCCGGCATGACCATGGTTGCCGCCTTTTCGGTGGCGACCTGTTCCTTCGGCGTCTACGGACCGCTGTTGCTGACCAGCCTTCACGACATTCCGCTGCTGACCACCGGCTACATCATCGCCGCCGAATCGATAGCCTGGTCGATCCTCTCGATCCTGGTCGCCAACGCGCCGCCGCAGCGCGAGCGGCTGATCATCGTCGGCGGCGCAGTGATGATCGCGGCCGGCATCGCCGGCTTTGCGTATGCGATACCCCTGGGCTCCGTCCCGCTGATCCTGATATGTGCCCTGTTGCAGGGCGGCGGCTTCGGCATCGCCTGGCCGTTCCTGACGCGCGTCATCGTCGCCTCCGCCCCGGAGGGCGAGCAGACCATCGCCTCGGCGGCGGTGCCGACCATGCAGCGCATCGGCTATGCCGTGGGCGCCGCACTCGCCGGCATCGTCGCCAACGCCAGCGGCTTTTCGCAAGGCCTGAACCACGACGCGGCGGCGAATGTCGCGTCGTGGTTGTTTCTTGCCTTCGTGCCGCTCGGCATTGTTGGCTGCCTCGCGGCTTTGCGGGTTTCCAGACCGCTTGGCCAGCCACGGGAAGCTATCGGCTAAAACCTGGCCTGCTCATTCGGCCTCGCGCAGGCGGTAGCCGACGCCGGTCTCGGTGGTGATGTAGCGCGGCTGGTCGGGGCTCTTCTCGATCTTTTGCCTGAGCTGCCGGACATAGACCCTGAGATACTGCACATCGGTCGAATCGCCCCAGACCTGCTTCAAAAGGAAATGATGGGTCAGCACCTTGCCGGCGTGCTGCACCAGCATACGCAGGATGTCGTATTCCTTCGGCGACAGCTTTACCTCCTTGCCCTCGACCTTGACGATGCGCTTGACCAGGTCGACGCTGAGATCGCCGGTCTGGAAAATCGGCTTCTCGCCCTTTTGCTGGAACTTGTGGCGGAGCGCCACGCGAATGCGCGCCACCAGCTCGTTCATGCCGAAAGGTTTGGTGACATAGTCGTCGGCGCCGAGTTCCAGGGCCTGGACGATGCCGGCCTCGTCGGTTCGGCTGGACAGCATGACCACTGGAATGTCGAGACCATCGTCGCGCCATTTGCGCAGCAACTCATGACCGCTCATGCCGGGCAGCCCAAGGTCGAGCAGGACGAGGTCCGGCTTCTCCGCCTCCATCAGCTCGATCGCCACCTTCGCGTTCGGCGCCTCGCTGACCGCATAACCTTGACTGCCGAGCCCGACGCGCAGCAGCTTGCGGATCGGCGGCTCGTCATCGACGACCAATATCCTGACGTTCGAGTTTGTCATGCCAGGTCACCCACGTCGTGGTCGTCGGTATTCGAAGTGTCGAAATTGGGCGGATTTGCCGGCCTGGGCATTTTGATGGTGAACACCGCGCCCGAACCGTCGGTCCGGTTTGCCGCCATGATGGTGCCACCCATCGCTTCGACGAAGCCGCGGCAGATCGACAGGCCGAGCCCCGTACCGGCGCGGATCTGGTCGCCCTTGCGCACTCGATAGAACGTGTCGAAAATCCGTTCCAGATCGCCGGGAGGAATGCCTGGCCCTTCATCCATGATTTGCAGCAGGACGGAGCCATTGTCGGTCCAACCCTGCATGCGAATCGTCGAGCTTGCCGGGGCATATTTCGCCGCATTGTCGAGAAGATTGAACAACGCTTGCTCGAACAGCACCGGGTCGACCTTCAACATCGGCAAATCCCTGGGGATGTCGGTCTCGATCTTGTGCTCGCCAATGATTTTCCTGGCCCTTTGCAAGGCGGAGCCGACGATGTCGCCGACATAGTGAAAGGCGTAGTTCGGCTCCATCGCGCCGGACTCGATCTTGGTCATGTCGAGCAGATTGGCGATGAAGCGGTTCAACCGCTCGGATTCGTCGAGCACCGTCGACAGCAGTTCAGCCCGGTCCGGTTCGGGAAGCGCTGCTGAAAAATCCCGCAGCGTGCCGGCCGCGCCCATGATGGCGGCGAGCGGCGTTTTCAGATCATGGGAAATGGAGGTGAGCAGCGCCGAGCGCAGCCTGTCCGCCTCAGCGGCGAGCTTGGCGCGGTCGACGTCGGCAACCAACTGAATACGCTCGATGGCGACCGCCGCCTGGTCGGCCAGTGCGTCAAGCAGCCGCTGCTGCTCGGGCGTCAGCAGCGGACCCTGCTTGTCGTTGTCGAGGCCGACGACCCCGATGGCCGTGCGCCCCGTGCGCAAGGGCAAATAGAGGCGCCTGGCGCCCGGAAGCGTGTCGGCGCCGCGACCCGCGGCACGATTGTGCTCCCAGGCCCAGCGGGCGGCGGCGATGTCGGCCTCGGCCAGCGTGTCGTCGGGCGGATAGCCGGCCTTGACGGTGATGGTCCCGTCCTCCGGCAAAAGCAGCACCACCCGCAGCTTCAGCATCGAGGCGATCTGGAAGGCAGTAGCCCAAAGGACGTCGTCGAGCGTGCCGGCGCCGGCGAGCTTCTTTGAAAAGAGGTAGATGTCTTCCGTGGCCCGCGCCCGCGAGCGGGCGGCGACCGCCTGGCGCTGCACGCGCGCCGTCAGATTGCTGGCGATGACCGCAACGACGAGAAAGACGCCGAGCGCGACGATGCTCTCCGGATCCCGGATCGTCAGCGTATAGCGAGGCTCCAGGAAGAAATAATTGAAAGCAAGGGCGCTGGCGAAACAAGCGTACAGAGCCGGCCACAGACCGCCCGTTACCGCCGATGCCAGTACGCCGATGAGAAGAATGATCGCCAGGTTGCGAACGTCGAGAAACTGGTCGAGAACGACGGCGAAGGCGAGCGAACCGATGACAAAGGCCGTGGCCTTGAGATAGGGCCAGATCTCGAACTGCCACTGCTCGTCCGCCGCCTTGACACTCCTCGACGTCACCTCGGCATTGCGTTCGGTTCCTGAAATGACATGGACGCTGATGTCGCCGGCATTGCGGATGAGATCGTAGGTGAGCGAACCTTCGATCAATTCCCGCCAGCGCGACCGGGTCGGCCTGCCGACCACGATATGGGTGAAATTGTTCGCCGTCGCATGGCGAACAATGTCCTGCGCGATGTTCTGACCGGGAATGGTGGTCACCTCGGCGCCGAGCTGTTCGGCAAGCCGCAGGTTCGTAGCGAGCCGATCCTTGTCCGCTTCGGGCATGCTGGCCGAGCGAGGGCTGTCGACATGCAGCGCCGTCCACGGGGCACGGAGCCGGTCGGCCAGCCTGCGCGCATAGCGAATACGCGCCGCCCCGCCCGGACGCGCGTCGACGCAGACGAGAACCCTTTCCCCCGCGGCCCACGGTCCGGGAATGGCGTGGGCCTGCATATGGATCAGCAACTGGTCGTCGACGCGCTGCGCGGTGCGGCGCAGCGCCAGCTCCCTGAGCGCCGTCAGATTGCCCGGCGAGAAATAGTTCTCGATCGCGCGCTGCGCGGTGTTGGGGAAATAGACCTTGCCTTCCTCGAGCCGCTTGATCAGGTCGTCGGGGGTGAGATCGATGATCTCGACATCGTCGGCCTGGTCGATGATGGAATCGGGGACCGTCTCGCGAACCCTGACCTTGGTGATCTGGGCGACGACGTCGTTCAGGCTTTCGACATGCTGGATGTTGAGCGTCGTGTAGACGTCGATACCGTGCGTCAGGATTTCCTGGACATCGAGATAGCGCTTGGGGTGCCGGCTGCCAGGCGCATTGGTGTGGGCGAGTTCGTCGACGAGAACCAGCGCCGGGCGCCGGGCGAGGATGGCGTCGATATCCATCTCGTCGAGGATGCGCCCCTTGTAGTCGACCTTGCGGCGGGGAATGACCTCATAGCCCTCGACCAGGGCCAGTGTCTCCTTGCGCCCATGCGTCTCGACGACACCGATCACCACATCCACGCCGTCGGTCAGCCTGGCGCGGCCCGACATCAGCATCTCGTAGGTCTTGCCTACGCCGGGAGCGGCACCCAGGAATATCCGCAGCCGGCCGCGACCTTCCCGCTCGGCATGGTCAAGCAGTGCGTCGGGAGAAGGTCTAGCGTCGTTGCTTCTGTCGTCCGGCATCGGGATCGATCATGGATGGCGCCGGGGATACTGTCGATCCCCGGCCCGCACCATTCACTGTTTCGCGGCGTCCAGCGCAAGGTTGAGACCGAGCACATTGACCACCGGTTCGCCCATGAAGCCAAGCTCCCTGCCCTCGACTTGGGCATCGACAAGCGCCTTGACCTTGGCTTCATCGATCCCCCTGGCCTTGGCCACCCTGGCGGCCTGGAAGTAGGCTGCTTCGGGACTGATATCGGGATCGAGGCCACTGCCGGACGTCGTCACCAGGTCCATCGGGACGGGCTGGTTCGGATTCTGCGCCTTCAATCTTTCCGCGTCGCCCTTGATGCGGTCGATCAGCTTGGGATTGGTCGGGCCGAGATTGCTGCCGCTCGAGGCGGCGGCGTTGTAGCCGTCGCCGGCGGCCGAGGGGCGGCCATGGAAATACTTGTCGCTGGCAAAGCCCTGGCCGATCAGCTCGGAGCCGATGACCTTGCCATCCTTCTCGATCAGGCTGCCATTGGCCTGGCGCGGGAAGATCGCCTGGGCGATGCCGGTCATGCCCAAGGGATAGATCAGGCCGGTCAGGACCGTGAAGAAGACGATCATGATGATCGCGGGTCTTATCTGGGTGAGCATGGAGATGTTCCTCAAAGCAATTCCAGGGTTTCCGTCCGGAATTGCGTTAAAACAAAGAGTTAAGCGAGGCCAAGCGCGGTGACGATCATGTCGATCGCCTTGATGCCGACGAACGGCACGATGAGGCCGCCGAGGCCGTAGACAAGCAGATTGCGGCTGAGCAGCGCCCCGGCGCCAATGGCGCGATATTTGACGCCCTTCAGCGACAGCGGGATCAGCGCGATGATGATCAGTGCGTTGAAGATGATGGCCGACAGGATGGCGCTTTGCGGCGTCGCCAGATGCATGACGTTGAGTGCCTGCAGCGGGCCGGTCGTCTGTCCCGGTGCGACGTAGAAGACGGCGAACATCGCCGGAATGATGGCGAAATACTTGGCCACGTCGTTGGCGATCGAGAAGGTCGTCAGCGAACCCCGCGTCATCAAGAGCGCCTTGCCGATCTCGACGATCTCGATGAGCTTGGTCGGATCGCTGTCGAGATCGATCATGTTGCCGGCCTCGCGGGCGGCAACCGTGCCGGTGTTCATGGCGACGCCGACATCGGCTTGTGCAAGGGCGGGTGCATCGTTGGTGCCGTCGCCGCACATGGCCACCAGCTTGCCCTTGGCCTGTTCGTCGCGGATCAGCTTCAGCTTGTCCTCCGGTGTGGCCTGCGCGAGGAAGTCGTCGACGCCGGCTTCCGCGGCGATGGCTGCTGCCGTCATCGGATTGTCGCCGGTGATCATCACCGTGCGGATGCCCATGCGGCGCAGTTCGGTGAAGCGCTCCCGGATACCGCCCTTGACAATGTCCTTGAGGTGGATGACGCCGAGCAGGCGGCCGTCGCGTTCGACCGCCAGCGGCGTGCCGCCGGACTTGGCGATCTCGTCGGCGATGGACTGGAGATCGCGGATGGATTCGCTGCTTGGGCGCGTGCCATGGGCGGCAGCTGCCGACTGGTTGACATGGGCAAGCACGGAATCGACGGCGCCCTTGCGCACCGACGAACCATCGATGTCGACGCCGCTCATACGGGTCTGCGCTGTGAAGGGCACGAAAGTGGCGTGCAGCGTTGCCATGTCACGGGCGCGGATGGCGTATTTCTCCTTGGCCAGCACGACGATGGAGCGGCCTTCCGGCGTCTCGTCGGCGAGCGAGGCTAGCTGAGCCGCGTCGGCCAGTTCCTGTTCGGTGACGCCCTTGACCGGGCGAAACTGCGTCGCCTGGCGGTTGCCGAGTGTGATCGTGCCGGTCTTGTCGAGCAGCAGCGTGTCGACGTCGCCTGCGGCCTCCACGGCGCGGCCCGACATGGCCAGCACGTTGAATCGCACCAGGCGGTCCATACCGGCGATGCCGATGGCCGAAAGCAGCGCGCCGATCGTGGTCGGGATCAAGGTGACGAACAGCGCCACCAGAACGGTCACCGAGATATAGCCGCCCGAGTAGGAGGCAAAACTCGGGATCGTCGCGGTGGCCAGCACGAAGATCAGCGTCATGCCGACGAGCAGGATGTTGAGCGCGATCTCGTTCGGCGTCTTCTGGCGCTCGGCACCTTCGACCAGCGAGATCATGCGGTCGAGGAAGGTATGGCCGGAGGCGGCGGTGATGCGGACGCGGACCCAGTCTGACAGCACCTGGGTGCCACCGGTGACCGCCGAACGGTCGCCACCGGATTCGCGGATGACCGGCGCCGATTCGCCTGTTATCGCCGCCTCATTGACCGACGCGACGCCCTCGACAACTTCGCCGTCCGACGGGATGATGTCGCCGGTCTCGACCAGGACGGCATCGCCGACCTTGAGGCTGGTGCCGGGCACGAGTTTGTATTTGGTGCGGTCCTCACCGGTCAAAAGCTTGGCCTGGGTCTCTGTGCGTGCCTTGCGCAGCGAATCCGCCTGCGCCTTGCCGCGGCCTTCTGCGACCGCTTCGGCGAAGTTGGCGAACAGGACGGTGAACCAAAGCCAGATGATGATCTGCAGCGTAAAGCCGAGATTGCCGCCTCCGGTGACCAGGTCCTTCACGAACAGCACCGTGGTGAGCGCCGAGACGACGGCAACGACGAGCATCACCGGGTTCCTGGCCAGCGTGCGCGGATCGAGCTTGCGGAAGGCGCCGCCAATGGCGGGAACTAGGATGCGTGCATCCATGATGCTTGCTGATTTCGAGTTGCTCATTTTGAAGCTCCGGCTTCGGTGTTGTTGGACGGCACCCGATGATTGGATGCCGAAAGGAAATGCGGTGGCCCGTAGGCCAGCAGCCAGAGGACGAGCATGACTGCCGCAAGGCCGAGAAACGTCGACAGGGTCGGGAAAGGAGGAGGTCTCTCCTCCTTTCGGTGATCGTCCCTGTGGCCGACCTTGCGGCGCATGGCATTGAACCAGGACATGACGGTCTCAGAAGGTCTGCCCGTGAGCCATCGCCAGGTGCTCGATGATCGGCCCGACGGCGAGCGCCGGGAAGAAGGTGAGGCCACCGACGATCAGGATGACGCCGACCAGCAGTCCGACGAACAGCGGGCCATCGGTCGGGAAGGTGCCGGCGGAAGCCGGAACCGTTTTCTTCGCCACCAGCGAGCCGGCAATGGCCAGCGCCGGGATGATGACCAGGAAGCGGCCCATCAGCATGCCGATGCCGATCGTGATGTTGTACCAGGGCGTGTTGCCGCTGAGGCCGCCAAAGGCCGAACCGTTGTTGGCCGCCGCCGAAGTGTAGGCATACAGAACCTCGGAGAAGCCGTGCGGGCCGGCATTGCCCATCGACGCCACGCCGGTCGGCAGCACGACGGCGATGGCCGTGAAGATCAGCATCGCCAGCGGCAGGCACAGTATGGCCAGCATAGCCATCTTGACCTCCTTGGCCTCGATCTTCTTGCCCAGATATTCGGGCGTGCGGCCGACCATCAGGCCGGCGACGAAGACGGCGACGACGATGTACATCAGGATGCCGTAGAGACCGGCGCCGACACCGCCGACGATGACTTCGCCAAGCTGCATGTTGATGATCGGGATCATGCCGCCGAGCGCGGTGAACGAGCCGTGCATGGCGTTGACGGCGCCGCAGGAAGCGGCCGTGGTGATGACGGCAAACAGCGCCGACAGGGCGATGCCGAAGCGGCTCTCCTTGCCCTCCATGTTGCCGCCGTCGATGCCCAGCGCATGCACCAGCGGGTTGCCGGCGGCTTCCGCCCAGTAGCAGATGGCGACACCGGCGATGAACATGACGCCCATGGCCGAGAGGATCGCCCAGCCCTGGCGCTGGTTGCCGATCATGCGGCCGAAGACATTGGTCAAGGCGGCGCCGATGGCGAAGATCGACACCATCTGGATCAGGTTGGAGATCGCGTCGGGGTTCTCGAACGGGTGCGCGGCATTGGCGTTGAAGAAACCGCCGCCATTGGTGCCGAGCATCTTGATGGCCACCTGCGAAGCGACCGGGCCGACGGCGATGGTCTGCTGCGCGCCTTCCAGCGTCGTGGCGTTGACGTAGGCGCCGAGCGTCTGCGGCATGCCGAGCCAGACATAGACCAGCGTCAGCACGATGCAGAACGGCAGCAGCAGATAGAGTGTGGAGCGGGTCATATCGACCCAGAAATTGCCGATCGACTTGCCGGACGCCCGGGCAAAGCCGCGGATCAGCGCAATGGCGATGGCAATGCCGGTGGCCGCCGAAACGAAGTTCTGCACCGTCAGCCCGGCCATCTGCACGAGATAGGACATCGTGCTCTCGCCACCATAGTTCTGCCAGTTGGTGTTGGTCATGAAGCTGGCGGCGGTGTTGAAGGCCAACCCTGGTTCAACCGCTGTCATGCCGGCAGGGTTGTAAGGCAGGCTGCCCTGCAGGCGCTGCAGCGCATAAAGCACCAGGAAGCCGGCGAGGTTGAAGAGCAGCAGGGCGACCGCGTAGGTGGTCCAGTGCTGTTCCTCGCGTTCGCTGGTTCCGCAAATACGATAAAGCCCACGCTCAAGCGGGCGAAGGACCGGCGAAAGCAGCGTGCGGTCGCCGTTGAAGACGCGGTGCATGTAGCCGCCGAGCGGCTTCACCAGCAAAACGACGATCCCGCAATAGACCAGGATCTGTATCCAACCGTTCAGTGTCATGGGTGTGGCTTTCCGTGCCTTCAGAAGCGTTCTGGACGAACGAGGGCGTATGTCAGGTAGGCGAGCAGGAACAGCGTAACGCCGCCACCGAGAATATAGTCGACGATCATTTTTTCAGCCTCGCTCTAGAGCGCGTCACAAGCTTTTATGTAGGCGAAACAAAGGGCAAAGAACAAAATTCCGATTCCGATAACGGCCATATCCATTGTGTTTATTCCTTTTGTTCTTTTGTACTTTGCGAATTTGACAAGAGAGTTCGCAATATCTCGAAAGTGTCCCGTCGCACCTTTGGCGACGGAGCCGGTTGTATTTTCTAAAAGGAATATGGACCCGATCGCCATAAAGGTTCGAGACGGGGCGCAGTAGAAAGAAATAGGAATTTCATAAAGATTTTTGCTCGGGCTCTTCCCGACACTCCACGCAGGGATTGTCGCCCAAGACACACGGCTACAGGATGGCGATTTCCTTGCGAGCTGCCGGAAACGCGAAAGCCCGGCTGGGGGCCAGCCGGGCTTTCTATGGTGGTGTGGCTTTAGCCGCCACGGAGAACATCAATCTTCAGGCGGCGTAGCCGCCATAGCCACGCGCAACGGCGTGCACGCCCGCCACCGGCTCGAGGTCCGGCCACAGGATGCCGGCGGCTTGCGCGAATTCGAGCAACGCCCGGCGCGCCTGCTCGACGCTCACATAACCTGGAACGGCCAGATCACATGTCTCCACCGCGTTTCGGTAAAGCGGGCCGCGGCGGGAGGTCGTCCAATTGGTGAGGAAATCGTGCATTTCGGCCAGCGAGGCAATCTCGCGCTTGAAGCCGAGGCCGACCGACAGTGCGACCGGTGAATGAAACAGCTTGTCGTGCATGAAGCGGGCTCCTGGTTTTTCGCGCGCTTGGAGAGATATCCGGGCGGGTCCGCGAACGGGACGCCGTGAAACGCGCAATGAGGCCGGAGGTTCCAGCTTGGGACTTGGCGATTTTTTTGATTGTGCCTGGTCGGCGAAGTTATCAATTCACAGCGCAACGATCGCGTGCCGGACGCTCAACGGCTCCGCAGCCCCCTTGGCGACGGCAGGCTCTCCAAAATCCCGAAGGAGCCATCGAGATCGCTTGCCGCCTTGAGGCTCACGCCTTCTTCACGAACTCGGTCTTGAGCACCAGGCCTTTCACTTGCTTGGTGTTGCATTCGATCTCGCCGGGATTGCCGTTCAGGCGGATGGCCTTCACCAACGTGCCGCGCTTGATCGTCTCCGAAGTGCCTTTGACTTTGAGGTCTTTGATCAGCGTTACGGAATCACCGTCATTCAATTGAGCGCCATTGCTGTCGCGCACGATTACATCGTTCGGCATGCCATCTCCTGTGATTTGGATCCCACTACCAGATCAGATGAGAATCCCAAAACCGATGACGACCGGCAAGTCTTCGACGCCCAAGGTGGATGAACGCTTGGGGGAAGTCCGGCATCGTCTGCAGGTACCGCTGCCAGATCTGATCCATGACCGTGGTCGGCGTGGCACATCGAAGCCGGCGCCGCCGACAACCTCCTCGATCTCCGCCACCACGCGTGAATCCGTCGCCTGCCGCATCTCGGCTTCCGCTCTGCGCCATCGAGCGGATTGGCAGCTACGCCTGTTTGTCGTCCGGATGGCCAAGCTCGCAGAACCACCCGCCCAGATACTTCACCGATGGCGCCTTGGGATCCGGAACCTGCGTTTTCGCCTCGACCGCGGCGCGGAACGGCTCGGCACTATCCTGCGGAGAAAACCCCAGATGGTTGGCGCCGCTGTTGTCGACCGTTTTCACCTTGTTGTCGGAAAGGCCGAAGGAGATCGTATGGCCGACGCGCGGCGCGGTGAGAGCTGCCTCGACCAGACGCACACAATCGGCGAAGGAGAGGTATGACCACAGCATGCGACGGTCCGCCGGTTCGGGGAAGGACGAAAAGATGCGCAGGCACGCCGTCTCGATGCCGAACTTGTCCCAGTAAAGCCGGCTCAGGCTCTCGACGAAGTTCTTCGACACGCCATAGAGGCTGTCGGGACGCACCGGCGCGTCGACGCCGATATGCGCCTCGACCTCGTGATAGCCGACGGCATGCACGGAGGAGGCATAGATGACTCGTTTCACGCCGTGTTTCCGGGCGCCCTCGTAGATGTGATAGGAGCCGCGGATGCTGGAATCCAGGATGGTTTGCCATTCGCATTCGAGTGGTGCGCCGCCGAAATGCACGATCGCATCGCAATCCTTGGTGGCGGCAAACGTCGCCTCCATATCGGCGAGGTCGAAGACCGCTTCTTCCTCGTGTGGAGCAAGATCGCCGAACGGTTCGCGGCCGGCCAGGCGGATCGTTTTTGCCAGCGGCACCAGCCCCTTTCGCAGTTCCGAACCGAGGCGGCCGGCCGCGCCGGTGATCAGGATGCGTTCGTAATGCGGCATGATTTACTCCACTTGCGCGACGGCGGCGTTGATGCGCGCGATCGCTTCGGTCAGCACCTCTTCGCCGGTCGCGGTCGAGATGCGGAAATAGGGGGAAAGTCCATAGGCGGCGCCCGGCACCGAGGCCACGCGCCCTTCGTTCAGGAGATAATTCGCCACTGCCGTGTCGTCCTCGAGCACGACGCCTTTTGGGGTCCTGCGGCCGATCAGGCTGGCGCATCCGATATAGGCATAGAAGGCGCCTTCCGGTGGCGAAAGCGTAAGACCGTTGATCCGCCTGATGCCGTCGACGACAAGGTCGCGGCGCGCCTCGAACGCCTGCCGAAAGCGTGCCACCTCGTCCTGGGGGCCGTTGAGCGCGGCCACCGTCGCCGCTTGCGCGATCGAGCAGACGGACGTGCAGGACTGGCTCTGGATGATCGCCATCGCCCTGGTGAGCGGCGCCGGCCCGGCGGCATAGCCGACACGCCACCCGGTCATCGCATAGGATTTGGAGACGCCGTTGACGATCAGGGTGCGGTCCCTGAGTTCCGGGCAAGCCTTGCCGAAGGAGACGAAGTCGCGTCCGTCGAACAGGATGTGCTCGTAAATCTCGTCGGAAAGCACCAGCACCTGCGGATGCCTTGCCAAAACCGCTCCGAGTGCCCGCAGGTCCGATTGCGAATATATGGCGCCGGAGGGGTTGCCGGGCATGTTGAGGAACAGCCATTTCGTCCTTGGAGTGATGGCTTTTTCGAGCAGCTCCGGCGTCAGCCGGAAGCCGGAAGTTTCCGGGCACTCGATAACGACAGGCCTGCCGCCGAGCAGCTTCACCATCTCGGGATAGGAGACGAAGTAGGGCGCCGGCAGGACCGCTTCGTCACCAGACTCCAGCGTCGCCATCAGCGCGTTGAAGATGATCTGCTTGGCGCCATTGGCCACGACGACGTCGTCCGCCGTGTAGTCCAGTCCGTTTTCGCGGCGGAACTTGCCGGCCACGGCTTCGCGCACCTCGGCCGTGCCGGCGGCACCCGTGTATAGCGTCTGGCCGGCCTTCGCGGCGAAATGCGCCGCTTCGATGATATGGCTCGGTGTCGGGAAATCCGGCTCGCCCAGGCCAAGATCGATCACGTCGACGCCCTTGGCGCGCAGGGCCTTGGCTGCCTGCGAAGCAGCCATGGACGCCGACGGCTTCACCGCAGACAGGCGCGAGGCAATGTAGCTCATTTGCCGTTCTCCGAAATGTATTCCTTGGAGCGGTCGTTCGCCCGCGCCTCGGTGCTGCGCTTGGACGGATCGCCATAGCCGCCGCCGCCCGGCAATTGGAGGATCAGCCGACGGCCGGCCGGAACATGCTGCCAGCCTTTGGGTCGCATCTGCGTGCCATCGTCCAGCCTGACCACGCCGGCCACTCCAGGCCCGCCGCCGTTGCGCCCGTGGGCGGGATGATTGACGCGGTCGAACATGGCCGAGAAGTCGAATTCATGGCCCTCGATCGCCTCGATTTCGATAACCTGCCCGAGCCCGCCGCGGAACTCGCCGTCGCCGCCGGAATCGGGCCGCAGCTCCTTGCGCCAGATGACGATCGGCCCGGTGTGCTCCGTTGCCTCGATCGGCATCGTATGGACGCCGGAGGGGAAGGCCGTCGCCGACAGTCCGTCGAGACCGGGGCGCGCGCCCATGCCGCCGGAATTGAACATCAGCACCTCGGCACGGCGGCCCGAACCGCCGGAGACCGGCCGAACCGAGATATGGATGTTCCACAGTGCGCCGGCGCCCTCGGCAAGGATCTTGCCGGGCATCGCCTTGGCGATCGCGCCGAGCACCAGATCGGGAACCATGTGGCCGAAGATGTGCCTGAGCGCCACCGGCGCCGGCCGCACGGCGTTCAGGATGTTGACCGGAGACGACACGGTGAAGAAGGCGAGCGACGCGGCATTGTTAGGAATATCGGGCGCCACCACGCATTTCAACGCGTAGCAGGCATAGGCCTTGCTGTAGATGATCGGGCAGTTGATGCCCCATCGGCTCATCGGGTCGGTACCGGTGAAATCGACCTCGACGCCGGCGTCCCTAACCGTGACCGTCGCCGCGAGTTTCACCGGCTCGTCGTAGCCGTCGGTCACCAGCGCGTTCGACCAGCTGCCTTTGGGCATCGCCTTGATGCGTTCGACCAAGGCGTCGCGGGTGCGCGAGAAGATGAACTCGCCAAGCCCGTCCAGCGATGCCAGGCCGATCTCCTTCATCATGTCGACGAGGCGTCGGTGGCCGACTTCGTTGCAGGCGGCGAGCGAATAGAAATCGCCGACGACCTGGTTCGGCTCGCGGACGTTGGCGCGCAGGATCCTGACGAGATCGAGATTGACCTTGCCCTTCTCCGCGAACTTCATGATCGGGATCTGGATGCCTTCCTCGTAGACCGACTTGCCGTCAGCGCCGAAGCCGCGCCCACCGACATCGACCACATGTGCCGTGCAGGCGAAGAACGCAACCAATTCGCCGTTCAGGAACGACGGCGACACCATGGTGATATCGTGCAGGTGGCCCGTGCCCAACCAGGGGTCATTGGTGACGTAGGTGTCACCCTCGAACATGGTTTCGCGCGGGATTTCGTTCATGAAATGCAGCACCGCCTCGGCCATGGTGTTGACATGGCCGGGCGTTCCCGTCACCGCCTGTGCCAGCATCTGGCCGCGGGGATCGAACACGCCTGCCGACAGATCGCCGGATTCGCGCACCGATGTCGAGAAAGCCGTGCGCAGCAAGGTGAGGGCCTGCTCCTCGACCACCGAGATCAACCGGTTCCACATGACCTGCATGCGGATTTCACTGATGTCGCTCATGCCTGGCTGCCTTTGCGGATCAGAAGGATCGCGCCGTCGCTCTGGATGACGGCGTCGAAGCTCGTGGTGACGACGGTGGACGTCTCGCGTTCGACGATGATGACCGGGCCTGCCACCCGATCGCCGGTGCACAGCCCCTCCCGTTCGACGATGCCATAGGTCCGTGGCGCACCGCTGGCCGGATCGAACACCGCGCGGCTTGTTGCCGGCTGAGTGGTCCGCTTGCCGGTGATCAGCTCGTGCCTGGCGACAGCAGGCCGGACATCCGTCGCCTTCACGGACCAGGTGACGATCTCGATTTCCAGGCCGCCAAGTCCTTCGATGGCGCGGCCGAAGAAGCGTTGGTAATTCGCCTGGAACAAATCCTCGAGCGTGGTTGCGGCATCATTGCCGAACGGCTCGTCCGGCAGCGGCACGGGGATTTCCCAGCCCTGGCCGGCGTAGCGCATGAAGGCGGTGATTTCGCATGTGATCGTACCGTTGGCCCCTGCCCGCACGAAGCTTTCGGCTGACACTTTGAGGTCATCGAGCAAAGCATTGGCCTCGGCCGGCTTGAACTGCGACAGCCGCGTCAGCCGGGATGCCAGGGCTTCGTAGCCGAACGGAGCCTTGAGGAAGCCGATCGCCGATCCGACGCCCGCGCCCTTGGGGACGATGCACTGGTCGATGCCGAGTTTCTCGCAAAGCCTTGCGGCGTGAAGCGGGGCCGCGCCACCGAAGGCGATCATCACGTTGTCGGAAATGTTTTTGCCGTTTTCGACAGCATGGACGCGGGCGGCATTGGCCATGTTCTCGTCCACCACCTCGCAGATGCCGAAGGCCGTCGCCATGGCATCGAGCGACAGGCGTTCGCCGACATCGCGCAGGATCGCCTGTTCGGATGCGGGCGAGTCCAGCCTGATGGCGCCGCCGGCGAAATTGTCGGGATCGAGCTTGCCGAGCACCAGGTCGGCATCTGTGATGGCCGGGCGCCTGCCGCCGCGGCCGTAGCAGGCCGGGCCAGGTTCCGATCCGGCACTTTCGGGACCGGTCTGGATGCGGCCCATGGCGTCGACCCAGGCGATCGAGCCGCCGCCGGCGCCGATCTCGATCATCTCGATCACGGGAATGGAGATCGGCATGCCGGAACCTTTGCAGAAGCGATAGGTACGCGCCACTTCGAAGGTTCTGGCGGTGCGCGGCGCATAATCCTCGATCAGGCAGATCTTTGCAGTGGTGCCGCCCATGTCATAGGAGACGACCTTTTCCAGGCCGAATCGCCTGGCGATGTCGGCGGCGAAGATGGCGCCGCCGGCCGGGCCGGACTCAACGAGGCGCACGGGAAATTCCGAGGCCGTCTCTACCGAGATCAGACCGCCCCCCGAATGGATCATGAAGACCGGGCACTCGGCGCCCATCTCCTTCAAGCGAGTCTGGAAACGCGCGAGATAGTCCGCCATCTGCGGCCGCACATAGGCGTTGGCGCAGACCGTGTTGAAGCGTTCGAACTCGCGCATCTGCGGCGAGACTTCGGCGCTGATCGAAATCGGGATGGTAAGCTTGCGGGACAGGATAGCGCGTGCCCGGCGCTCATGATCAGGGTTGGTGTAGGCATGGATGAAGCCGATCGCCACGGAGCCGAAACCGCCGGCCGCGATCCGGTCGGCAATGCCTTCCAGGGCGGCTTCGTCGAGCGGTTGAAGCTCCTGGCCTTCCGCACCGATCCGGCCCTTTACCGTGAAACGGTGCTCGCGCGGGATTAGCGGCGCCGGCAGCTGCAGGTCGAGGTCATACTGCTCGAAACGGTTTTCGGTCCGCATCTCGATGACATCGCGGAACCCTTCGGTGGTGACCAGTGCGGTCTTGGCGCCACGGCGTTCGATGAGCGCATTCGTCGCCAGCGTCGTGCCGTGGATGATGATGCCGATCTCGGCAAGCGCGATACCGGCATCGCGCGTGACGACGGCAATGCCGTCCAGGATCGCCTGCTCGGGCGCCGCGTAATTGGTCAATACCTTGGTGGAGAAGATCGTTCCCCTGAGGTCGAGCGCGACGTCGGTGAACGTGCCGCCGATGTCCGCGCCGAGACGGATGTCGTCTTTGGAGGTCATGCCTTGGCCTTCTGGGAAGCGAGCGCGGCGTCACGCATCTGGGAAAGGGTCTGTCGGGGCGTCAGCGCTTCGGGAGATATGGCGATGTCGAGGACCGCTCCCGTCACGGATCCGAGCGCCCGATCGAACGCCGCCGCGAAATCGCGCGTCGCCTCGACCCGCTCGGCATGGAAGCCATAGGCCTTAGCCAGTGTCACGAAATCAGGGTTTTCGAGCGACGTGCCCGAAACGCGCGCCGGATAGTGGCGCTCCTGATGGGCGCGGATCGTGCCGTAGATGCCGTTGTTGAGGATCAGCACGATCGGCTGCGCGCCAGCCTGCATAGCGGTTCCGAGTTCCTGGCAATTCATCTGGAAGTCGCCGTCGCCGGCAAAGCAGACGACCGTGCGTTCTGGAAACGCAACCTTGGCGGCAATTGCCGCCGGCAGGCCGTAGCCCATGGCGCCAGACTGCGGGGCGAGCAGCCGTGCGTCCGGCCCGAACTTGAAGAACTTGTTCGGCCAGACGGTGAAATTGCCGGCGCCGTTGGTGAGAATGACGTCGGCAGGCAGGTTTGCGCGCAGCCAGGCGCTGACCTCCACCATGTCCACCGGGCCGGGCTGGACGGGCGCGCCGAATGTCCCTTCATAGGCTTTGCGGGCCGCGGCGCGCCAGTCCGCCCAGCCGCCTTTGACGGGCGTCAACGCCCGGGCAAAAGCGTTCGGCCCGGCATGGATACCGATAGCCGGCACATAGGTCTTGCCGATCTCGCGATCGGAGCCATGGACATGGATCAGTTTCTGGCGCGGCACCGGCACGGACAGCAGCGTATAGCCGTCCGTGGTCATCTCGCCAAAACGCACATTGACGGCCAGGATCACGTCGGCGTCGCGGAGCAGGGCTTTGACATGCGCCACCATGCCGACGCCGGCCTCGCCGACAAAGACCGGCGAATGGTTGTCGAACTGGTCCTGATAGCGAAAGGCCGCCACGACAGGGATGTCGGAAACCTCTGCGAAAGCCTGTAGCGCCGCGCGTCCGTCCACGGTCCAGTTGGCGCCGCCCATGAGCAGGACCGGCCTCTCGGCCTTGGCCAGCAGCCTGAAGGCCGAAGCGATCGCTTCCGGCGCCGGCGCCGGCTCGAAAATGGCCGCCGGTGCGCTGAGCGGAGCCGCTTCGGTCATGGTGGTCAGCATGTCCTCGGGCAGCGCGACCACGACGGGACCAGGTCGTCCGGTCAATGCGGTCGTCCATGCCCGCGCCACAATCTCGGGCAGGCGCGCGACATCGTCGATCTCGACCGCCCATTTGGCGACCGTGCCGAACACCGACCGGTAGTCGATTTCCTGAAACGCTTCGCGGCCCTTCATGTCGGTGCCGACCTGGCCGACGAACAGGATCATCGGCGAACTGTCCTGCATGGCCGTGTGAACGCCGATGCTGGCGTTGGTGGCGCCTGGGCCGCGCGTCACGAAACAGATGCCTGGCGAGCCGGTCAACTTGCCGTAGGCCGAGGCCATGAACGCCGCGCCGCCTTCATTGCGGCAAAGCGTGTAGTCCAGCTTTCCCTGCGTGTCGTGCAGCGCGTCCAGGACGGCCAGATAACTTTCTCCGGGCACGCCGAAGCTCCTGGTCGCGCCAAGCCCGATCAGGCACTCGACGAGAAGGCGGCCGCCATTGCGGATCATGCTTCGACATCCTCACTTTGGCGGCAGGTCGATCGAGCCTGCCTTCGGTTCATAGGTGCACGCAGGCGGTTCGGGGCGAAATCAAGAAATGCCGTCTATTCGAAAGTTTTTCTTTGCCGGGCAGCGCGCACCAGCACGCCCGGATTCATCGTGTCCCGTGGATCGAATGCATCCTTGAGCCGCGCCATGAGTTCGCGTTCCAATGGACTGCGGTTTCGGTCGGCCATGGCGACCTTTGCGCGGCCAAGTCCATGCTCGGCCGCGAAACTGCCGCCCATTTGCGTGGCGAGCGACGATAGCGCCTCGGCGAACCGCTCGGCCTTGCCGTCAAAATCGGCGCGGCCTTCCGGCGGCGACAGATTGTAGTGGATGTTGCCGTCGCCGAGATGCCCGAACGGGTTTATCCGCACGCCGGGAAGAATGTCGTCGCAGATCTCTGCGCCGGCCTCGACGAAACGGGCGATAGCGCCCGGAGGCACCGAGATGTCGTGCTTCAGCTGCTCTCCTTCCAGCCTCTGTCCTTCCGGCTGCTCCTCTCGCAGCCGCCAGAATTGTGCGCGATGCGCGCCCGTCGCCGCCAATGCTCCGTCCAGCACCAGGCCTTGCTCCATGCCCCACTCCAGCGCCGAAGCCAGTATCTCGTCGAGCGGAACGCGGGGGGCGCCCGATGCCAGTTCGACCAGCACATAGACCTCGCCGCGTGCCTCCAACTGGTAGGCGAGGTCGGGCAGGTGTTTGAGGGCCAGTCCCAGCCCGATGTCGGAGAAGAACTCGAGCCCGGTCAGGAATTCCCCCACCTCGCCCCGCAGAAAGGTGCCAAACGAAATCGCCGCGGCGAAATCGGACATGACGACAAGCGCGCTCGCCTGCCGCCGCGGCATCGGGTAGAGCCGCAGGATCGCGCGCGTCACGATGCCAAGCGTTCCTTCCGCGCCGCAATAGAGCTTGCGCAACTGGTAGCCGGCATTGTCTTTCTGCACCGCGCGCAGCCCGTTCCATATCGCCCCATCAGGGGTCACGACCTCCAGGCCAAGCACGAGGTCTTGCATCATGCCATACCGGAATGCCTGGCTGCCGCCGGCATTGGTGCCGACCAGGCCGCCGATCCTGGCGCTGCCTTCCGCGCCGAGATGCATCGGAAACATCAGGCCGTGCGGTTCCAGCGCCTCGTGCAGCGCGGCAAGCACGGCTCCCCCCTCGACGAGGATCGAGCCGCTGTCCAAGTCCGGTTTGCCGATCGCCGTCATGCGCGAAAGCGAAACGATCACCGCATCCGGCCGATCGGCGACGGCGCCGCCGCAAAGCCCGGTGTTGCCGCCTTGCGGCACGACCGCCAGACCGGCCGCGTGGCATGTCTTTACGACACTGGCCACTTCGGAGGTGTCCGCAGGCCTGGCCACGCCCAGAGCCGCGACGCCGTAGCGATCGAGCCAATCGCGCTGATAGGGCCTGGCATCGCTGCCCGAAAGCCATCCTTTCGGTCCGAGCATATCGCGCAAGGCGGTGACGGGATCAGTCACGGACATGGCTGCGGCCTGACGCGGGATCGTTGCATCGATCAGTGACCAAGCACCTGCGACAGGAACTGCCGCGTGCGCTCGTTGCGGGAGGAGGTGAAGAATTCATCGGGAGGCGCCTGTTCGACGATCTCGCCTCCATCCATGAAAATTACCCGGTCGGCAACCCGGCGCGCAAAACCCATCTCATGCGTGACGCAGATCATTGTCATGCCTTCGGAGGCGAGCGTGACTATGACGTCGAGCACTTCCGCGATCATTTCCGGGTCGAGCGCAGAGGTCGGCTCATCGAACAGCATGATCTCGGGCTGCATGCAAAGGGCACGCGCTATCGCGACCCGCTGTTGCTGGCCACCGGACAACTGACCGGGATACTTCATCGCCTGTTCGGGAATGCGTACCTTCTCCAGATAGCGCCGGGCGGTCGCCTCGGCATCCGCGCGCGGCACCTTGCGTACGATCATGGGCGCGAGCATGCAGTTCTCCAGCACCGTCATGTGTGGAAACAGGTTGAAGTGCTGGAACACCATGCCGACTTCCCGCCTGATCCCGTCGATGTTGCCGACATCGTCGTTGAGCTCGGTGCCGAGCACGGTGATCCGGCCGCCATTGTGCTGCTCCAGACGGTTGATGCAGCGGATCATGGTGGACTTGCCGGAGCCGGACGGGCCGCAGACGACGATCCTCTCGCCGCGATCCACGGACAAGCTCACCTTTCGCAGCGCCTGGAATGTCCCGTAATATTTGTCGAGATTTTCGATCAGCACCGCGGGGCCGCTGGATCGGGGCGAGTTTCCTGAAATCACGTAAACGCCCCCTATCGTTCGCCGACCGACATACGGCGCTCGAGAAAAGCGCCATAGCGGGACAGGCTGAACACGAAGATGAAGTAGATGAAGGCGATGAAGGCATAGACCTCGACATAGGCGAAGCGCCACTCGCCGGTGCCGTAGGCGGCATTGCCGGAGGCCAGGATCTCGAAGAAGCCGACGATGATCACCAGCGAAGTTTCCTTGAACGAGATCACGAACTGGTTGATCGTCGCCGGCAGCGCATTGCGCATGGCCTGCGGTAGAAGAATGCGGCCGACGCGCTGCCAATAGCGCATGCCAAGCGCCATGGCTGCCTCTTCTTGCCCACTGGGAACGCCCTGCATCCCACCCCTGACGATCTCCGCCTGGTAGGCGGAAAAAAACAGGGCCGAGCCCAGGATCACCCGGTACAGCTTGTCGCCCACCAGCCATTGCGGCAGTGCGAACGGCAGCACGATGGCGAAGGTGAACAGGATCGAGATCAGAGGCAATGAACGCACCCCGTCGATGATGAGGCCAGTGGTGCGGGAAATCCATGGCAGGCCGGAGCGGCGCAGCAGCGCCAGGCAGATCGCCAGCGGGAAGCCGATCAGGCAGGTGGTCACGAAGATGAACAGGGTCAGCGCCAGTCCGCCCCAGGCCTCCTCGCCGACATAGGGCAGACCAAGCACGCCGCCCTTCATCAGCACGTAGAAAAGCGCCGTTCCGGCTCCCCATACGAGTGCGATGCGGCGACCCGTCCAGAAGGCTGGAACGCAACTTAGCACCGTCATGACCACGACGATCAGGCAAGCCAGGGCCGACCGCCACTGCTCGTCATAGGGATAGAGGCCGAACAGGATGATGCGCCATCGCGCGGCAATGACCGACCAGCAGGCTCCCGCCGCCGCTTGGCAGGCTTCGGGTCCGCCGCTCGTCGTGAAGACGGCCGAGAAAACCGCCCAATTCAGGAGCTTCCAGGCCAGGAAGACCATGACCGCCAGGGAAGCCAGCGACAGCAATGCCTGCAGGGGCGTCGCAAAGAAGCGCCGCCTCAGATCCTCGATCTTGCCAATGGCAGGAGGGGCGACAACGACCATTTCCATCCCTCACCCCCTCAACTGGTTGCCCTTGAGGGCGATTGCTTTGTTGATGCGGTTGAAGATGGCGGCGAGGCTGAGGTTGATGACGAGGAAGCCAGCCATCAGGATGCCGATCGCTTCGATTGTCTGGCCGGAATGGTTGATCGTCAGCGCCACGATCATGAAGAAATCGGTGAAGCCCACCGCGATGCCCATTGTGGTCGCCTTCATCAGCCAGACATACTGGTTGGCGAGGATTGGCAGCATGGCGCGTAGTGCCAGCGGCAGCCGCACCAGCATGAAGACCCGCCACGGGCCGAGGCCCAGGGAAAGAGCCGCCTCGACCTGGCCCTTGCCGACAGCCTTGAACCCGCCGCGCACGATCTCGGCGATGTAGGAGCCGCCATAGATGGCGATCGCGATGGCCAGTGTCGCAAACTCCGGCGGAATGCGCAGGCCGCCTCGCAGATTGAGACCTTGCAGCGCCGGAAAATCGAGTAGCGGCGAGTCGGCCAGGCGGCCGGCCACCAGAACGATGGCCGCGCAGGCAAGTGCCGCCGCCGTGCCGGCAAGCTGAATGCCGCCACGCTGGCCGACCGGCAGGCTGAGGCGCGATGTCCTGCCCAGCCAGATCGGCAGCGCGATGGCGGCAATCACAGCCAATGTCGCCGCAGCGAGCGCGGCGCTGCTGATATTGGGGAACGGGATGTAAAGCCCCCGGCTGGTGAGGAGAAAGCCCCATCCCTCATGCGCGGCGCGCGGCGTCGGCAGATGGGTGATGACGGCATACCAGAAAAAAACCTGGAGGATCAGCGGGATGTTTCGGAAGATGTCCACATAGGTGCGGCCGAGCAGCCGGGCCAATTCGTTCGAGGATGTCCGCGCCAGGCCGACGATCGTTCCGACGATCGTCGCCAGCGTCAGGCCGACGGTTCCCAGAAACAGCGTATTGATGATCCCGATGAGGAAGTACCACCAATAAGGGTCGTTGGCCGTGGCGGGCAGCAGCGAGAAGTTCAGGTCCCAGCCCGTCGACTTGAACAGGAAGTCGAATCCGGAGGTGATCCCCTGCGCCGCCAGGTTCTGTCTGGCGATCACAATGCCGGCAAGCACCATCGCGGCGATCGAGCCGACATACAGGATCTGCAACAGTGCGTTGCGGACTTTTTGATTTCTCAGCAGGCTGACCATTCAGAAATCCTTCCCGAATTGCCGCGCGGTCCCGCCCGGCGGGAGCCGGGCGGGACCTGGAGCGGGATGCGTTCAGAACGGATCAATCAACAACCAGCGGGAACAGGACACCGCCATTGTTCCACAAATTGGTCAGTTCGCGATCCATCTTGTAGGGCGAGTCCTTGCCGAGATCGCGATCGAAGATTTCGCCGTAGTTGCCGACGTTCTTGATCACCTTGTAGGCCCAGTCGTCGGAGAGCCCGAGACCCTTGCCCATGCCTGGCGTGACGCCGAGGAATTTGGCGACCTGCGGTGAAGTCGGCTTGGCCTTTATCTCGTCGACGTTCTTCGAGGTGATGCCTTCCTGCTCGGCAAAGATCAGCGTGCTCAGCGTCCAGTTGGCGATGTCGACCCAGTTGTCGTCGCCTTGCCGCATGATCATGACTTCAGGCTCGACGGCGAGCACGTCGGGCAGGATGACATGGTCGTCGACCTTGCTCTTGGCGATGCGCGCAATGGCCAGTGTCGGACCCCACTGCGCATAAAGATCGCAGCGTCCCGAGAAATAGGCCTGCTCGAGCTCCTCGGTCTTCTCGATGAGCACCGGTTCGAGCTTGATGCCGAGCTTGGCAGTATAGGCAGCGACCTGCTGTTCCTGCGAGGTGCCGGCGGGAATGCAGATCGTGCCGCCTGCGGCATCCTTGAGCGACTTGAGGTTCAGCTCCTTGTGCGCCATCACCTTGGTGGTCCCGAGATAGTAGGACATGGAGAACTGCAGCCCAAGTTCGGTGTCGCGGCTGAGCGTGCCGCCCGAGGCCTTGACGATGATGTCGACATCGCCGGACTGCAGGGCCGGCCAGCGCTGGGCCCAGCTGATAGGAACGACTTTCAGCTTCGCAGGGTCGCCGAACACGGCCGCGGCCACCGCCTTGCAGAGGTCGATGTCCATGCCCTTCCAGTTGCCCTTGTCGTCCACCTCGGCGAAGCCGAGATAGGAGCCGTCATGGCCGGTGCAGTTCAGCATGCCGCGTGCCTTGACGGTTTCGAGCGTCTTGCCGCCGGCGGCTTCCGCCGGCGCCGCAAAATGCACGAGGCCAAGGGCCAGGGCCGAAGCCCCCCATTTCATCATTTTCATGTTCCGTCTCCACTGTTTGAGGTTGTTTGGTTTCTTGTTGTTGGAGGCCCGAAAGGCGTCTTTCAGGCCTCGGTCTCGAAGCCGCTTCTAGTCGGAAAGCGGGGCCGGTTTCGGTAACGAGGAAATCGTGAGGTCGCCGCGCCAATCCTGCTGAGCCAGCCATCGGTGAAGTGCCGCGACCGCCTTCACGCGCAGATGTCCGCGTGGGACGACAAGATAGAAGCCCGGGACTTCCTCCGGCTTCATGTCGGCAATGGCGTCGCGGCCGATCGGCGCGACCAGCGTGCCCGCCCGGAAATCTTCCTCGGCATCGATGACGGAAACCAAGCCCACACCTATGCCTTGCAAGGTCGCCCGGCGCATGGTCGCGGCGTCGTCGAAGCTGATGCTGCGGTCGCCATCCGTCAGTTCCACGCCAAGGTGGCGCAATATGTCCGGCCACAGACGCTTCGACTTGACGGTGTCGAGCAACGTGAACTGTGTCAGATCATGCGCCGACTTGATCCTTTCGCCGATCGCCGGCGTGCAGCAGATGATCTTCGGATCCGGCACCAGCAACGTGGTTTCATAGTCGGACCAGTTGCCGTAGCCCCACTGGACCGTCATATCGATATCGTCGCGCCCGAAATCGGGCAGGTCGACCATGGTCGTCAGGCGCAGGTCCGCGCCCGGCAAGATTTCCCGGAACAACGAAAGCCGCGGCAGGAGATAATGCGTGGCGAAGTATGGGCTCGCATTCAGGTTGATGCGGTCCCGATAGTTCGACTTGGTGACGCGGCGAACGCCTTCGGCAAACTCGTTGAAGCCGGCTTTGACATAGTGCGACAGAAGAATGGCCGACTCGGTCAGTTCGATCGACCGGCCCTTACGCTCGAACAGCGTTACCTGGAGCGTATCCTCCAGAAGCTTGATCTGCTGTCCGACGGCCTGCGGCGTGACCAGCAATTCATCCGCCGCCTGCCGAAAGCTCTTGTGCTGCGCGACCGCGTGGAACACGCGCAGAGCATTCAGCGAGGGAAGGCGCAGCTTGCCGGTCATCGAAATTCCGTTCCTTTCCCTGCTTGTGGCCCGGTCGGTCATGCACTGCCTCGGTCATGCACTGCCAGAGTTCAGTCGCCCGCGGCGAAAGAGACTTAGGCGTATATGTAACCACCTGAAACAATTACGTTTTCACCGGTCATGTAAGTGTTCTTGGGGCTGCCCGTCATCAGCACCCATTCGGCAATCTCCTTTGGCTCGGCACCGCGGCCGAGCGGGCTCGCCTTGGCCAGTTCCTCCAGGAAGCCGAGCGCTTTCGCCTTCTCCGTCGCCATGCCGGCCGGCGCCACCGAATTCACCAGAATGCCGTCCTTCGCCACGTGATGGGCAAAGGATCGGGTAAGGCTGACGACGGCGGCCTTGGTCGCCGCATAGTGAGCGTTCTGCGGATGCGCCTTGAAGGCGTCGACCGAGGTCAGGTTCACGATCCGGCCGCGGACGTGGCTCTTCGGCTCCTGCGATTGCATGTGGCGAACCGCCGCCACCATCATGTGGTAGGTGCCCTTGATGTTGATGCCGTTGGAGGCATCCCAGTCGGCGTCGGTGATTTCGAGGAGCGGGCGGCGAGGGTAGATCGCGGCACAATTGATCAGCGTGTCGACGCGCCCGAGTTTCGAAACGATCGCCTCGAATGCGGCGTGGCACTGTGGGCCTACCTGGATGTCGCAAAGGGCGGTCGCGGTAGGCAGTCCGCTGGCCTTCGCGGTCGCCAGCGCGGACTCGGCGGCTTCCTGGTTGATGTCGATGATGCCGATCTTTGCCGCTCCGGCCTCGACAGCCATCTCGGCTAAGAGGGCACCGAGGCCGGCACCACCGCCAACGATCAGAACGGAAAGATCTTTCATCCCAGTTTTCCTTACTTGGTACCGCTTGGCGAGGTTGGCCAAGTCGGCATGATGTCGAAACGGGTAACGTCGGCCCACGCGGGGAGCCCAAGCACAGCGACGACCATCCTGGCCACGTCATCCGGCTGCACCACTTTGCTGGCGTACATGGCTGCGCGCGCGTTGGCGTCGAGGATGTCCTGGTAGAGCTGCGTCTCGACACGGCCGGCAACGATCTCGGTGACGCGTACGCCCGATGGGGAGAGGTCGGCGCGCAGCGCTGCTGCAAAGCCTGATATCGCCGCCTTGGTCGCTGAATAGACGGCAATGTTGGAGTATGCCGCGTGGCCCGCTGTGGAGCCGGTGAACAATACATGCCCGGACTGCCGCTCGCGCATTTGCGGGACGACGAGGCGCGTGAGCAGGATTGCCGCGCTGAGGTTCACCTCGAGCGTGGTGTCGATGTCAGCGATCTCCATATCGGCGAAGTTGCCGAGCGGCGGCATGACCCCGGCATTGTTGATCAGCACGTCGATGGTGAGATCCGCCAGGGCCGCTTCCAGGGCCTCGCGGTCGGTGACGTCGACGGCAATCGGCACGATGCCGGGCCGCTGTGCCTGCAGCTCCTTGAGCGCGGCCTGGCTGCGCCCGACCGCATAGACGTCGTAGCCGGCGTCGCTCAGCGCGATCGCTATGGCCCGCCCTATGCCGCTCGTCGCACCGGTGATGAAGGCTGTCGTCACGTGGGCTTTCCTGATTGTCTGTTTTCAGTTTGCGGCCCGGGCCGATGCCGCGAAACCAAGAAAACCAGCAAAAAGGAAAGATAAACTTTCGAAAATTTCGGATGCCTCCAAAATCCCTTGGGGTGTTCGGATAACCGCAGCAGCCGAAAACCCAGGGAAACGCTGGCAAGCTGGCGCCTTCAGCCCTTGGGAAACCCGCGCAGCCGGTGACGGAACAAAAAACACGGCTTTCGCAACGGATGTCTAATTTTCAGCTCAGGCGCGCCGATGCGATCGAATTCGCGAGGCCTCATCCGCCTGTCGAGGCAGGCCTTTTCATGTCGGTGAAAAGTGAGGCCGCCGCCGCCTTCTGCTCGGCTTCGATTGCCTCCACGCCAGAGGCTCGGGCCAGGGCGCGCACCCGCCCGAGACTGTTGTGCAGGTGCTTGCGCATGGCCTGGCGGGCGGCGCGGCCATCCTGCCTTTCGATGGCGTCGACGATTGTCTTATGTTCGCTGTGTATGCGCGCGTAATAGCTGTCCTTGAGTTCGGGCGTGACCAGATAGCCGAGCTGGAAGCGCGGCACGATCATCGGCCCGAGATAGCTTAGGAAACCGTGGATGAATTCATTTCGTGCCGCCTTGGCGATCGCCAGGTGGAAATCATAGTCGTAGTGGATCTGGACGACGGCGGGATCGGCCTGCTGGGCGTCGACCTGTTCCATCAAGGTGCGGATCGCGCTGGCTTCCGCATCGGTGCGCCGTTCCGCGCACAATCCCGCCGACTCCACCTCGACGCTCAACCTCAGCTCGAGCAGCGCAATGGTTTCCGGCAAGGTCCTGAGCGCTTCGTCCGGTATCGAGAAGTTGCGCGGCGCCGGCGTCTCGCTGACGAACATGCCGCGCCCCTGCTGCGGCACCACCAGGCCTTCGGAACGCAGTCGCGCCACAGCTTCCCGCACCACGGTGCGGCTGACATCGTACTCGGCGCAAAGCTCCGCCTCAGTCGGCAATTGCGCGCCGGGCAGCAGCTGTCCGGAGCGGATCTTCTCGGACAGGCTCTCCGCCACGACGGTGGAAAGCGGCTTGCGCTTCGTCATCAGTCTCCCTCTCGCCAGATTCGGGATGATGCCCGAACCGGCAGGACCATTCAAACCGCCGCGGTGACGATCAGCTCGACCAGCATTCCGGGCTTCGCCATCCGTCCTTCGCCCGATGAGCGCGCCGGTGCGTGCTCCCCGGGCATCCAGGCGTCCCACACCGCATTGACCTCGTCGAAATCCCTGATGTCGTCCAGCCACATCTGCACATGAAGGATGCGGGTCTTGTCCGTGCCCGCCTTGCCAAGCAGCGCATCGATCTTGCCGAGCACCTCGCGCATCTGGTCGGCCGCGGACTGGCCGGGCCTCGCGACCTGGCCGGTGAGGTAGAGCGTGCCGTTATGGATGACGCCATGGTGTATGCGGGTATCGAAGTCGAAGCGCTGGATGTCGCTCACTGGCGAGATATTGATCACTGGATTATCCTTGTCAGATAGCCGGCGTTTGCCGGATGGGATTTCCCTGCAGATATTGTGCGTAAGGCGCCTGAACCAGCCAGCCGGCGTCGACCGGCAAGGTGACGCCGGTAATCGAAGCGGCGCGCTCCGAGCAGAGGAACAATGCCGCCTCGGCGACGTCGCGCGGCTCGACGAAGCGTCGCAGCGCCGTGGTGGCCTGTATGGCTTCGGGGTTGCGTTCACCCCTGGCGATCTTGGTCTTCAGACCATCGGAAAGTGTATAGCCGGGCGCGACCGCATTGACGCGAACGCCATGCGGGCCGAGTTCGGCGGCGAGGATCTGGGTCAGGGCCAGGACCGCATGCTTTCCCGGCGTGTAGGCGGGCAGCGACAGCGGCGCGAAAGAGGCGAGCGAGCCGACATTCAGGATCGCGCCTCGCCGGGCGGCCGACATCAGCCGGCCAAACACCTGGCACCCCAACAGCGTGCCGCGATAATTCACCCGCCACATCTTCTCGTCCTCGTCCAGATCCTGATCAAGGACGTACTTGCCGCTCTGCAAGATGCCGGCGCAGTTGACGACGACGTGAGGCGTGCCGAACCCGTCGCTGACAATCCGTGCCAGAGCCTCGACTGAGCCGCTATCTGCGACATCTGTCTGGACAAACAGCGCACGCGGCGCGCCCGCCGCCTGGCAGGAGCCGGCCGCCTCATTGCCCCTCGTCGCATCCCGGCCGGAGACGACCACATGATAACCGTCTTCTGCGAAGCGCTGCGCGATAGCGCGTCCGATGCCGGAGGTGCCGCCGATGACGACGGCAGTCGGTGTCTCAGCCATGGCCGCGGTCCTTGCCTTCGATGTCGAAGAATTCGGACATCGCCCGGACCTGGAAATCCATCATCGGGCGTCCCGGTTGAACGCGGCAGCCGATCCCCTTGGCCGCCCGCAGCAGAGCGGTTTCCGCAGGCTCCATGATGATGTCCACGACCGTCATATCCGGGGTCAGCCGGCTGACGTCAAGCGGCAGCGGATCGCCGGCATGCATGCCGACAGGCGTGGCGTTGATCGCCATATGCATGCCGGAAGGCTCGGCCTCTCCGACCTGGATGCGGCATTTCGGGAACGCGCGGCCAACCAGCGCCGCCAGTTTCCCGGCGCGCGCCGTATCGATGTCGGTAAGGCGGATTTCGTCGGCGCCGGCTTCCGCGAGACAATAGGCGAGCGAAGCACCGGCGCCACCGGCACCGACTTGAAGAATGCGGCGGCCGGCGATCTGATGCCCGTTCGCCTTGAGCGCATCGATGAAGCCGACGCCGTCGAAATTGTCGGCATACCAGCTGCCATCCGGCAGCCGTCGCACCGAGTTGGCGCTTTCCACCCGCGCGGCGCGGTCATGCGCGGCGGAGCATTTGTGGTAGACCGCAACCTTGTACGGCACCGAGATGATCACGCCCCTGATATTCTCGGCTGCCGTGATGCCGGCCCAGAAGGTCTCAAAATCCTCCGGGCGGCAGCTCAAGGGCACCATGAGGCTGTCGAGGCCCTTCTGCTCGAAGATCTCGTTGAATATGCCGGGGCTCTTGGCGTGGGCCACGGGATGGGCCAGCATCACGAAGATCTCGGCCTTGCCGGTTCCGCGCATCGGTTTTTACTCCTTTTCTTTTGACAGTTCGTGGCCGCTGAGGATCTCCAGCGCCCGGACGAGAGACGAGTGATCGGCCTCGGCGCCACCTGGATGGGCCGAACAGGCATTCATCAGTTGCTGCGCCATGGCGGTGTTCGGCAGCGCCACGCCAAGGGCGCGGGCACTGTCAAGCGCCAGGTTGAGATCCTTCTGGTGGAGCTTGATGCGAAAGCCTGGGGCGAAGGTCCGGTCGATCATGCGCTGGCCATGCACTTCCAGGACGCGGGAAGCGGCGAAGCCACCCATCAGGGCGCCGCGAACCTTCGCCGGGTCGCACCCGGCCTTGCTGGCGAAGACAAGCGCTTCGGCCACGGCCTCGATGTTGAGCGCGACGATGATCTGGTTGGCGATCTTGCAGGTCTGCCCGGCGCCATTCTGCTCGCCGATCAAAGTGACGTTCTTGCCGAGTGTCTCAAAGATCGGCAGCGCCCGCTCGAACTCGGCGGCCGGGCCGCCGACCATGATGGTGAGGCTTGCCGCCTTGGCGCCGACCTCGCCGCCCGAGACCGGGGCGTCGAGGTAGCCGGCTCCCTTCTCTCGCAGTTTCGCCGCGAACGCCGCCGTGGCGATGGGGCTGATCGAGCTCATGTCGATGACCAGCTTGCCGGCTGACAGTCCTTCCAGGACGCCGTCCTCGCCCAACAGGACGCGTTCGACGTCAGGCGTGTCGGGCAGCATGGTGACGACGATCTCGGACCGCCGTGCCACTTCGGCGGCGGACGCGACGACCGATGCGGTCAGGCCCTGCGGTAGAGGGGAGCGATTGAGAACGGTGACGATCTCATGCCCGGCATCGGCCAGGTGGCGCGCCATCGGTGCTCCCATGACGCCAAGCCCGATGAACCCGATCCTCATTCTCCAGCTCCCATTCGAAAGTCCCTACATCGCATCTTGCAGCGTTTTGTAGCCATATGATATAGGACATCATACAAATTTCAACCAAATGATTGGAGACGATCGCAAGATGCAAGAACGCCTCAACACGCTGAAAGCCGCCACCGCGGCTGGCCGGGCTCACATCGGCATCTGGTGCTCGCTGGCTTCGGCGCTCACCACGGAGATCGTCGCCGGCTCCGGAGCCGATTGGGTTCTGATCGACGGCGAGCACAGCCCCAACCATCTGCGCAGCATCATGGCGCAGCTTCAGGTGATGGGCGGCTTCGACAGCGAGGCTGTCGTCAGGCTGCCCTCCGACGATCCCAATCTGATCAAGCAGGCGCTGGATATCGGCGCACGCAGCCTGATGATCCCCAATGTACGAACCGCCGATCAGGCCCGCGCCATCGTCGCGGCCATGAGCTATGCGCCCGGCGGATTTCGCGGCTTCTCGGTCGGTCACCGCGCCAATGGCTTCGGCCGCATCGCCGGCTACCACGCCAAGGCGCGCGAGCAGCAGCTTCTCGCCGTGCAGATCGAGGATGAATTGGGCGTGGCGAATGCCGCCGAGATCGCGGGGGTCGACGGGGTCGACGTTCTCTTCGTCGGTCCCGGCGATCTTTCCACCAATATGGGCGCGATGGGCAATCCCGGCGCGGCACATGTCCAGGAGGCAATCTCGTCCGTGCGCCAGGCCGCAACGGCGGCAGGCAAGGCAAGCGGCATCCTGGCGCCGGCGAAGGCCGATGCCGACCGCTACCTTGCCGAAGGCTTCACCATGGTTGCCGTCGGTTCGGACCTTGGCCTTCTTGCGCGGGGCTCGGATGCCCTGATCGCTTTGTTCAACCAGTAGCTTGGAGTCGGAGCCATGGCGATCCCGCCTTACAAAGCGCCATCGCGCAACGCCTACGACATCGTCATCGTCGGCGGAGCGGTTGTCGGCTCGTCCACGGCCTACTGGCTGAGCCAGGCGCTGGGCAGCGGTGCCTCGATCCTCGTGGTCGAGCGCGATAGCAGTTACGAGTTTTCATCGACGGCGCTGTCCACCAGCGCGATCCGGCAGCAATATTCCAATCCGATCAATGTGAAGATCAGCCAGTTCGGCATCGAGATCATCCGCACCTTCCAGGAGCGTATGGCACCTTTCTACAAGGACGAACCGGCGCCCGACCTCGGCTTCAAGGAGCATGGATATCTTTACTGCTGTTCACCCGACGGCGTCGAAGCGGCCCGCGAGCGCGTCGATCTGCAGCGCAGTTTTGGGGCCCACACAGTGTTCCTCGAGCCGGGCCCGCTGAAGGATCGCTTCCCCTGGCTCAATGTGGAGGATCTCGGTGGCGGTTCCTGGGGGGCTAGGGAAGAGGGCTGGTTCGACTCCGTGGGGCTGATGAACGGTTTCCGCCGCGCCGCCCGCGCCAGCGGCGTCGAGTATATCGACAATGCAGCGACAGGGCTGGATATTGCCGATGGACGGGTCATCTCGGTGCGCCTCGCGACCGGCCAGACGGTTCGTTGCGGAACATTGGTCAACGCCGCGGGTCCGCGCGCGCAGCAGGTCGCAGCCATGGCCGGCCTGTCGATCCCGGTCGCGCCCTACAAGCGCTACAGCTTCGTCTTTGCCAGCGCCAACCCGATCCCCGGCCGGATGCCCAACGTCATCGACCTTTCCGGTACATTCGTGCGCCCGGAAGGCGAACTTTTTCTCACCGGCAACACGCCGCAGGGCGACGGACCGGCCGGCTACGACGACTTTGAAATGCACCATGAAGAGTTCGACGACTACATCTGGCCGGCACTCTGGCACCGCATTCCGTCTTTCGACGCACTCAAGGTCCAGACCAGTTGGACCGGCCACTACGAGTACAACATGCTCGACCACAACGGCATCGTCGGCTTCCACCCGCAGGTGACCAATTTCATGTTTGCCAACGGCTTCTCGGGGCACGGGCTGCAACAGTCGCCAGCCGTGGGCCGGGGAGTTTCAGAACTTATCGTTCACGGGGCTTTCCAGACGCTCGATCTGTCGCCATTCTGTTACGAGCGCATAGAGCGCAACGAGCCGTTCCTCGAGGAAGCGGTGATCTAGGGCGAGACGATCGACCACCCCGTTTTGATTTGGCGAAGCAATTCATCACGGGACGTCGGTCGTGTTCGAGATTGCACCAAGCACAAGCGCCCCGGTTGTCCTCCTGGCCTCGAGATCGCGATGAGCGTCGGCAGCCTGCGCCAGATCATATTGCCTGGGGCGCGCCGATCTTGATCACACCTAGGTGCAAGCTGGCGGAGAGAGCGGGATTCGAACCCGCGTTACGGTCTCCCGTAAACACACTTTCCAGGCGTGCGCCTTCAACCACTCGGCCACCTCTCCGTCCATGCATGTCGCGTCGGCCGGTTTTGCCGCGCGGGTTGGGGAGATGCACCTCCCTTGGGGCAAGGCGGAACTTCCGCCATCGGCGCCGCCAACCAGCGAACGCCCTTCCCCGCACCTGAGCCGTCGAAGCAACAGGCGCGGGGCTCATCTAGTCGATCCGGCGCCGAATGCCAAGCCATATCAGCAGTCTATTCGCTTTGCCGGCCATACAGTGTTTCGCAAGGCCGCCGGCATGCCCGTTTTTACGGGCGCCGCCGCTGCAATGGTGTGCACAGGCACGACCGCCGGGCCGGCCGCCCTTGACTTCCCCCGGAGTTGCCTGTCGGGTGCCGAGGCTTTGCGGGGGCATTGTGCGGACATGACATCGAGCAATGGACAGACGCCAGTCAGGCGGCCGGACAGCGGGCTTTCCTTCGTGCCGGTGGGCTGGCTCGTCTTCGTCATGGCGTGGTCGGTCTACGGCCTGATCTCCGTCTGGCCCGCGGTCGGCGCCACCGGCCTGCCAGACAGCGTGTTTTACCTTGTCTATGGCGGGCTCGCCGTCGACATCATCACCATCCTGTGGGGGCTTTACCTGCTCGGCCTCGCCTTCGGCCGCTCGGCCCGTTTCCCGCGCCAGTTCACCATCTGGCAGGTCGCCACAATCATCTGGCTGGTGGCCTGGCAGGCCTGTGCACTGACGATTTCGGATTTCGTCTTTTCGGGCCAGGCGCTTGCCATCACCGCTGCTCAACTCGCCATCGGGGTCCTCTGCATCTATCTGCTGCGCCGTGGATCCGAAGCCGATGCCGTTTATGTCAATCCGGAAACCGAAAGCCCGCCTGTCTTCGTCTCGGTCGTCGCCGCGCTGCTCGGCATCGTCCTGGGCGCGGTCATCGGCGCCGTGGGCGGATTCGCCATCGGCTCGGTGATCGCTGATGCCACCGAGATGAGCTGTTTCGAGGGCGCCTGCGGCTATTTCGCCGTGTTCACCGGCCTGGCCGGCCTGGTGATCGGCGCCATTGGCGGCGGCGTTTTTGCCGTCTGGCGTGTCCATCGGCGCAAAAGGAAGCCGGCCGCATAATTCGCGCAGGGCAACGAATCCGGGTTCACCCGGTCTTTGAAGACTTGGCCGGCACGTCGGTTTGCGAGGCACCAAACGCAAAAACCCGCCTGTGCGGCGGGTCGTCGGCGCAAATCAGCACCCTGCTGAAATTGTTAGCATAGCTGCCCTCACATGTCAATGAAAAGCCACCCGACCGACTGTCGTCCGGCCTTCTGTTGACCTGAGTTTGGAGTCTGCAAATTCGCGTATGGCGATTGCGATCCAGCCATGCGCATTCTATCTCTGAAAGGCCCCTCGGGAGGGGACCAGCCCGGAGGAGGGTTCTGATGTTTCGCTTCGTCTTTCGTCTTGCCGCAATGATCGCGCTGTCGATTTCCGTCATCATGGCGGTGCTCGACGCGACACGCACCGTGGCGGCCTCCGTGCTGGTGCTGACCCCGCTCAACACCAGTTGGCTGGCGGTCTCGCCCGACACGAGGGCCGCCTTCGAAACCTTCATCCGAACCAAGGCCAGCCCGCTGCTGTGGGACGGCGCCGTCGCCTGGGTGCTGAACCAGCCGGGCTTCGCCGTGTTCGCGGTGCTGGCTTTCCTGCTCTATGCGATAGGCTACAGGCGGCCGCCGCGTGCTGGGCAGTTCGCCGCCACCTAGAGCATCGGACCCAAAAGCGGTTGCCGGTTTTGGGAATCCGATGCTCAAACAAAGCCGCCGTCATGCGGCTTCTTGCGTTTCACCCGGAGAGGAGCCGCGCATGTTCTTTCTCAGCGACATGCTGAACAAGAAGCTCAATCTGCCGAAGCCCTCCCAGGCCCTGCCGGGCCGCGCCAGGGCGATCCCGACCGCATCCAGACACAAGGTCTTGAAAAGATCGCTCAAGGGTCCTTATCCCGAGAGGCTGGAGACGGCGATGTTCGGACTGGGCTGCTTCTGGGGTGCGGAGCGGCTGTTCTGGCAGATCGAAGGCGTCTGGGTCACCGCGGCTGGCTATGCCGGCGGCTTCACCCCCAATCCGACCTATCAGGAGACCTGCACCGGGCTTACCGGTCATGCCGAAGTGGTGCTGGTGGTCCATGACCCCGAGATCGTCTCCTATGCTGGGCTTCTGAAGCTGTTCTGGGAAAGCCACGACCCCACGCAGGGCATGCGCCAGGGCAATGATGTCGGCACCGCCTATCGCTCCGCGATCTACACGAGCGACGAGGCGCAATTGCGGGCGGCGAGCGCCTCGCGCGATGCGTATGAGACCTCGCTGCGCGGTGCCGGCCACGGCAGGATCACCACCGAGATCGCGCCGGCGGCCGAATTCTACTTCGCCGAAGCCGATCACCAGCAATATTTGGCGAAGAACCCTTACGGCACGTGCAACCTCAAAGGCACCGGCGTCGCTTGCGCCATCCCTGCCGCCGCCTCCGCCTGACACTTGGCGCAAGGACAAGCTGCGGTGCGGCTTGTCCGCACCAAGCTTTTCCAAAAGGTCAAAATTCCGCGTGAATTTTGTTTCGGGCCATGCCAGATTGCCGCCGAGCGGGAGGGAGTACACTCCTGGCTGACGTCGTATGCCTGCCGGAGAACCGGGCAGGCATGCGGTGCATAACGGAAAAAATAACCGACAGGGTGTGGATCACATGAAACGTATCGTTCTCGGCCTCCTGGCCGCAACCGCAATGGTTCTTCCGGCTTTCGCCGCGGATGTCCAGCCGGCCATCCTCTATGATCTCGGCGGCAAGTTCGACAAATCCTTCAACGAGGCTGCCTACAACGGCGCCGAGAAATTCAAGACGGAAACCGGCACGGCCTACGTCGAATTCGAGGTCTCCAATGCCTCGCAGCGTGAGCAGGCGCTGCGCCGCTTCGCCGAGGACGGCCGCAACCCGATCGTCATGGCCGGCTTTGCCTGGACGGACGCGCTGACCAAGGTCGCCGCCGAATATCCCGACCTGAACTTCGCCATCATCGACGACCAGGTCGATCTGCCGAACGTGCGGTCGCTGAAGTTCAAGGAACAGGAGGGCTCCTACCTCGTCGGCATCCTGGCGGCGATGGCCTCTAAGTCCAAGAAGGTCTCCTTCGTTGGCGGCATGGATATCCCTCTGATCCGCAAGTTCGAATGCGGCTATGTCGGCGGCGCCAAGTCGGCGGGTGCGACTGATGTCATCCAGAACATGACCGGCGACACGCCGGCTGCCTGGAACGATCCGGCCAAGGGTGGCGAGATCGCCAAGACGCAGATCGACCAGGGCTCCGACGTGATCTACGCCGCGGCAGGCGGCACCGGCGTCGGCGTGCTGCAGGCGGCGGCAGATGCCGGCAAGCTCGGCATCGGCGTCGATTCCAACCAGAACGGCCTGCAGCCGGGCAAGGTGCTGACCTCGATGCTGAAGCGCGTCGACGTCGCCGTCTACACCGCCTTCATGGACGGCAAGAACGGCACCTTCAAGGGCGGAGTCGAGAATCTGGGCCTCAAGGAAGGCGGCGTCGACTACGCCATGGACGACAACAACAAGGCGCTGGTGACGGACGAGATGAAGGCGGCCGTCGAAAAGGCCAAGGCCGACATCATTGCCGGCAAGACCGAAGTGCACGACTATACGGCTGACAACGCTTGCCCCTATTGAGCGGCACGAACACACAGACATGATCTGCAAACCGCCGGGCGCCAGCCCGGCGGTTTTGTCTTTACCGGATCGAGCGAAACGTTCGCTCCGTGCCGGCCACCGTTTCGGGATACAGATGCAGCCAAAGATCGCACCCATCGGCGAGCACGACGTAGCAGCGGTAGCCCAGCTGCGCCTGGCCACGTTTTTCGAGGGAACCGGAAGGACGCTCGGGGAAGATGCGGCAGGGCTTCGTGGCTTGATCGCCGGTGACGGCTTCGAGGCGGCATTCGTTGCCCGGATCGGCGACACCCCGGTCGGGACATGCCTGCTGGTCCGCCACGAGCTGGAGCCCGTACATGATCTGACGCCATGGCTGGCCGGGTTGGTCGTCGATGCAAGGTATCGACGCCGAGGCATCGCCACCGCGCTGGTCAAGGCAACGGAAGCCCATGCGGCGTCACGGGGCGTCGAGATGCTCCATCTCTACACATGGGATGCGCGTGATTTCTACGCGGCTCTCGGCTGGAATACCGTTGAGATAAGCGGCTCGGACGGCGAGAAGATGGCGCTGATGTCGCGCCGCCCTCGCCTATAGCAGCTTCGCGACGAGACAGCCCAGCGCGAACGCCACCATCAGCCCGGCGGCAACGACAACTCCGCGCCGGCCGCCAAGCGCGTGCACGCCAATGCCGTATGGTGGCCGGGACAGGCTTCGGATCACCGTGCGCGGTTTGACCTCATTGCCGCCGAGCTCGACGCTGCGCATCTGAGGTAACTCGGCTAGGCGTTGGGTAACCAGTTCCCAATGCCTGCCAGGCAGCAGGTCGCGTTTTCCGTAACGGTCGAAGAAATACATCTGCTCGGCAAGTCGCGCGACCGCGTCGCGGAAGGCGGGATCGACCTCCAGGTCACGTTCGGCCCGTTCGCGGTCTTTGTCGTTCATAAGACCGAGCACATATTCGCCGGCCCGCGCGATGCGATCGCTTTCACTGACCAAGGCGTGCACCTTCCCTTTTTCCTCACCAGTGCGGTGGCTTGGTTACCGGCACTTCATCTCCTGTCTGCTCCTCCAGCGCCAGGAAGCGATCCGTCAGCGCGTCCAGCTTGCGCTGCATGCGCTCGATCACTTTCCACTGCTCGGCGATCTGGCCGGACAGTTCCTCGATGATCTTCTCCTGCTCGGCGGCGCGTATTTCCAGCGTCGTCAGCCGGTCGGCGGGCGTGATCATGTGAATTCCCCAGTCTCACCGCGATGTCGTTCACCGCGATGTCTTGCGCCGTGATGCGAATTTCGGCGCCGTCATACTAGCGAATGTGAAGGCCCCGGCCACGTTGCAAATTGACAAGCGCACCGGGATTTGTCGAGAGTGAACCGGCTCCGCCAATTGGCACGGGCGGAGCGTCATGCTAGGCGTTTTGACCAAGCGATAAAAAAATAAGAGTGGGACAGGCTGCATGGCGCAAGCCGCAATCGAGTTGATCGGCATCAACAAGAGTTTTGGTGCGGTGCGCGCCAACCGGGACATCAACCTTGAGATCGGTCGCGGCACGATCCACGGCATTGTCGGCGAGAACGGAGCTGGCAAGTCGACGCTGATGTCGATCCTCTACGGCTTCTACCAGGCCGACAGCGGCGAGATCCGCGTTGGCGGCCAGTCGGCCTCGATCAAAACCCCCAATGACGCCATCGCGCTCGGCATCGGCATGGTGCATCAGCACTTCATGCTGGTCGACAATTTCACGGTGCTGGAGAACGTCATCCTCGGCGCCGAAAGCGATGCGCTCTTGAAGAAGAGCATCGCCAAGGCGCGCTCCGAACTGGAGCGGCTGGAGCGTGAATACGGGCTGGAAGTCGATCCCGATGCAATCATCGAGGAATTGCCGGTCGGCCTGCAGCAGCGGGTGGAGATCCTGAAGGCGCTCTATCGCGGCGCCGAGATCCTGATCCTCGACGAGCCGACGGGCGTGCTGACGCCGGCCGAGGCCGACCACCTGTTCCGCATCCTCGGGCAATTGAAAGACCAGGGCAAGACGGTGGTGCTGATCACCCACAAATTGCGCGAGATCATGGCCATCACCGACACCGTGTCGGTGATGCGCCAGGGCACGATGGTGGCGACGCGCGAAACCAGGAAGACGACTGTCGAGGAACTGGCCGAGCTGATGGTCGGGCGGCGCGTGCTCTTGCGGGTCGAGAAGGGCGAGGCCGAGGCCGGCGCCGTCAAGCTCGCTGTCAAGAACCTGACGGTGAAGGATACGCGCGGCGTAACCATGGTCGACGACATCTCCTTCGATATCAGGGCCGGCGAGATCGTCGGCATCGCCGGTGTCGCCGGCAACGGACAATCCGAACTGCTCGAGGCGATTTCCGGCATCAGGCGTGCGGTGTCCGGCTCGGTCATGCTCGACGGCAAGCCGATCGACCTGACCGGCGCCGCCGACCCGGGCGAACTGCGCGACCGCGGCCTGGCGCATGTGCCGGAGGACCGCCATCACGTCGGGCTGGTGCTGGCCTTCGAGGAGAACGAGAATTCGATCCTCGGCTATCACGATGATCCCCGTTATTTGAAGGGGCCGTTCCTCAACATCGATGCCATCCGCAACGATGCCAGGGACAAGATCGCCAAATACGATATCCGGCCGGCCGACTGCCGGCTGAAGACCGCCAATTTCTCCGGCGGCAACCAGCAGAAGATCGTGCTGGCGCGGGAGATGGAACAGGACCCTGGTGTTCTGATCGTTGGCCAGCCGACACGCGGCGTCGATGTCGGCGCCATCGAATTCATCCACAAGCGCCTGATCGCCATGCGCGACCAGGGCAAGGCGGTGCTGGTGGTGTCGGTCGAGCTGGACGAGATCCGTTCGCTGTCCGACCGTATCCTGGTGATGTTTGCGGGCCGCATCGTCGGCGAACGCGGCCCCGAAGCGACCGAGGGCGAGCTCGGCCTGCTGATGGCTGGCATCGAGCACCAGGAGGCAGCACTTTGAGCGCGCCCTACGCCAAACTGCCGGCCTGGGCCGACTATGGCCTGATCCCGCTGATCAATCTGTTCGTCGCCTTCGTCGTCGCCGGCTTCGTCGTGCTTCTGGTCGGCGAGAATCCGCTGCGCGCAGCCGTCATCCTGGTCGAGGGCGCCTTCGGCAAAGGCACAGGCATCGCCTTCACCCTCTTTTATGCGACCACCTTCATCTTCACCGGGCTTTCGGTGGCGGTGGCCGCGCATTGCGGCCTGTTCAACATCGGCACCGAAGGGCAGGCCTACATCGCCGGCCTCGGCATCGCCATCGTCTGCCTGAGCTTCGACAGCACACTGCCATGGTGGCTGACCTTCCCGCTGGCGATCATTGCTGCGGCGACGGTCGGCGCATTGTGGGCGCTCATCCCGGCCTATCTGCAGGCCAAGCGTGGCTCGCACATCGTCATCACCACCATCATGTTCAACTTCATCGCCGCCTCGATCATGGTTTACCTGCTGGTCGGCCCGTTGAAGCCAGCCGCCTCGCAAGCGCCGCAGACGCGTAACTTCCTCGCCGGCGCGGAATTGCCCAAGCTCAACTGGATCATCGAGCTGTTCGGCGCCAAGATCCGTTCGGCGCCGCTCAATGTCACCTTCCTGCTGGCGCTGGTCATGGCCTTCCTGGTCTGGCTGCTGATCTGGCGCACCAAGCTCGGCTATGAAATGCGCACCTACGGTCACAGCCCGAAAGCGGCACGCTATGCCGGCATCTCCGAAACCCGCATCATCATCACCGCCATGATGATCTCGGGCGGGCTGGCCGGCATGATGGCACTCAATCCGGTGATGGGCGATCAGCACAATGTCGCCATCGACTTCGTTTCCGGCGCCGGCTTCGTCGGCATCGCCGTGGCGCTGATGGGCCGCCTGCACCCTGTCGGCATCGTGCTGGCGGCGATCCTGTTCGGCATGCTCTACCAGGGCGGCGCCGAACTCGCCTTCGAGATGCCGGCGATCAGCCGCGACATGATCGTCATCATTCAAGGCCTGGTGATCCTGTTTGCCGGTGCCCTCGAGCACATGTTCCGGCCCTACATCCAGGCGCTGTTCGCCTCGTTCAGTCCGCGATCGGTGGGCATGGAAGCGGTCAAGGGGAAAGGTGCCTGAGATGGATGTGTTCAACGCGATCATCCAGACACTGGACTCCACCATCCGCCTTTCGGTGCCGCTGCTGCTTGCCTGCCTCGCCGGCCTCTATTCGGAACGCGCCGGCATCTTCGACATCGGTCTCGAAGGCAAGATGCTGGTCGGCGCCTTCGCCGGTGCGGCCGCCGCTTCCGTGTTCCATTCGGCCTTTCTCGGCCTCGGCATGGCGATCCTGATCTCGGTCGCCTTTGCCATGATCCACGGTTTTGCCTCGATCACCCATCGCGGCAACCAGATCGTCTCCGGCGTGGCGATCAATTTCATCGCCGCCGGCTCGACCATCATCCTCGGCCAGGCCTGGTTCCAGCAGGGCGGGCGCACGCCGGCGCTGCAACCGGGCGAGCGCTTCGAGGCCATCACCTTGCCGGGCGCCGAGGCCATCCGCGGCGTTCCGATCATCGGACCGATCTATGCCGAGCTCCTGTCGGGCCACTCGATCCTGGTCTATCTTGCCTTCCTGATGGTGCCGTTCACCTGGTGGGTGCTGTTTCGCACCCGTTTTGGCCTCAGGCTGCGCGCCGTAGGCGAGAACCCGGCCGCCGTCGATACTGCCGGCATATCGGTCGCCTGGCTGCGCTACAGGGCGCTGATCTGCACCGGCATCCTCACCGGCATTGCCGGCGCCTACCTGTCGATGGTGCAAAATGGCGGCTTCGTGAAGGACATGACCGCCGGCAAGGGCTATATCGCGCTGGCAGCCTTGATCTTTGCCAAGTGGAAGCCGGTCAACGCCATGTTCGCCTGCCTTCTGTTCGGCTTCCTGGACGCGGCGTCGATCCGCCTGCAGGGATCACCGCTGCCCATCATCGGCAAGGTGCCTGCGCAGTTCATGCAGGCGCTGCCCTACATCCTCACCGTCATCCTGCTCGCCGGCTTCATCGGCAAGGCAATCCCGCCACGCGCCGGCGGCGTACCTTATGTCAAGGAACGTTGAGCGGCAGGTCGGCTTTGCGCCGGGTTTTGAACACGATCATCGGAGAGAACACCTGAATGTCGCATGATCTGTTCGAGGCCGCCAAGGCCGCCATGGCCAAGGCCTACGCGCCCTATTCTAAGTTTCCGGTCGGCGCTGCCTTGCGCACCGAGGACGGGCGCGTCTTTACCGGCGCCAACATCGAAGTCGCCTCCTATCCGGAAGGCTGGTGCGCCGAGACCACGGCGCTCGGCCACTACATCATGGGCGGCGGCGGCAAGATCGTGGAAATCGCCGTCATCGCCGAACGCATGGCGAAATGCTCGCCTTGCGGCGGCTGCCGGCAGCGGCTGGCCGAATTCTGCCGGCCGGAAACAAAGCTCTATCTCTGCGACAATGCAGGTGTGGCCGAGACCGTGACCATGGGCGACATGCTGCCTTACGGTTTCCGCGGCGATATTTTGAAATGAACAACGGGCTCAAATGAACAGCTGGCAGCGATGACGGAAAAAACCCTGGATCATCTCGTCGAAAGGCTGGACGGCCTGGCGCCGGCCACGGCCCTGGTGCTCGGTTCGGGCCTCGGCGGTCTGGTCGACCAGATCGAGGACCCGATCCGCATCTCCTATGCCGACCTGCCCGGTTTTCCCAGAAGCGGTGTCACCGGGCACGCCGGCGAAGTGGTGGCAGGGCTGTTTGCCGGCGTGCCGGTGCTGATGCTGTCGGGCCGCGCCCATTACTACGAGCACGGCAACGCCGCGGCGATGCGGCCGGTGCTGGAAGTGCTTGCCGGCATCGGCATCACGAAACTGATCCTCACCAATGCCGCCGGCTCGGTCGATCCGGACATGCCGCCTGGCTCGGTAATGCTGATATCGGACCACATCAATTTCTCGGGCACCAATCCGCTGATCGGCGAACCAAGCGACCGGCGTTTCGTCGGCCTGACTGAAGCCTATGATGCCGGCATCCGCCAGGCCATCGAACGGGCGGCAAATGCGACCGGCACCACCCTGCACAAGGGCGTCTATATGTGGTTCTCCGGTCCATGCTTCGAAACGCCGGCCGAGATCCGCATGGCGCGCATCATGGGCGCCAATGCGGTCGGCATGTCGACCGTACCGGAGGTCATTCTCGCCCGCTTCCTAGGACTGCGCGTCGCCGCCTGTTCGGTCATCACCAATCTGGCCGCCGGCATGACCGGGGCCGAGCTTTCGCACCAGGAGACCAAGGACATGGCCCCGGTCGGTGGCGCGCGGCTGGCGACGATCCTGCAACGCGTGTTCCGCGACGGACTGCTGGAGATCTGATGCTTCCCCAGGAAATCATCCGCCGCAAGCGCGATGGCCTCAGGCTGTCGGAAGAGGAGATCGCCGGCTTCGTCGCGGGCGTGACGTCGGGCGCCGTCACCGATGGCCAGGCCGGCGCCTTCGCCATGGCGGTGTTCTTCAACGGCATGAACCGCGACGAGGCCGTGGCGCTCACGCTGGCGATGCGCGATTCCGGCGATGTGCTCGACTGGTCGGACCTGCCCGGCCCGGTCACCGACAAGCATTCGACCGGCGGCGTCGGCGACAATGTCTCGCTGATGCTGGCGCCGATCGTCGCCGCCTGCGGCGCCTATGTACCGATGATCTCGGGCCGCGGCCTTGGCCACACCGGCGGCACGCTGGACAAGATGGATGCCATTCCCGGCTACATCAGCCAGCCCGATGTAGCGCTGTTTCGCAAGGCGGTGCTCGAAACAGGCTGTGCCATCATCGGCCAGACCGCCGACCTCGCGCCCGCCGATCGACGGCTCTACGCGATCCGCGACGTCTCCGGCACGGTCGAATCGGTGCCGCTGATCACCGCTTCGATCCTGTCGAAGAAGCTGGCGGCCGGGCTGCAATCGCTGGTGCTCGACGTCAAGGTCGGCAACGGCGCCTTCATGGAAAAATCGCGCGACGCCACCGCACTCGCCAACAGCCTGGTTGAGATCGCCAACGGCGCCGGACTAAAGGCTTCGGCGTTGATCACCGGCATGAACGAGCCCTTGGCGTCGGCCGCCGGCAACGCCGTCGAGGTGCGCAACGCCGTTGATTTCCTCACCGGCCGGTATCGTGACCGTCGGCTCGAGGACGTGACGCTGGCGCTGGCCGCCGAAATGCTGCAGTCGGCCGGGCTGGTGTCGTCCAACCAGGATGGCATGCGGCGCGCCACCGAGACACTCGCCAGCGGCCGCGCCGCCGCCACCTTCGCACGCATGGTGGCCGCGCTTGGCGGCCCCGCCGATTTCATCGAGAAACCGGAAAAGTATCTGCCAGCGGCGGCGATCGAATTTGCCGTCAACGCGACCGCAAACGGCTTCGTCACCGGCATCGCCACCCGCGATATCGGGCTCGCCGTGGTCGGCCTGGGAGGTGGGCGCACGCGGCCGGACGACAAGATCGACCCCGCGGTCGGCATCACCAGGTTGTTGCCGGTCGGTGCGGAGGTTGGGATCGGCGAGCCGCTGGCGCTGATCCATGCCCGCTCATCGGCCGATGCCGAGGCCGCCGCGGCTACCGTGCTTTCGGCCTATACGGTCGGCGCCTCGAAGCCGCCCGCCGACAAGTCGGTCATCCGGCGGATTCTGCCGCGCGGCTGAAGCAATTCCAGGAAAAGTGGTGGACCGGTTTTCCCGGGAAAGCGCATAGCGCTTTCCCTTGGAAATTGCGGAAAACGAATAGCCTTACTGGACGAGCAGCAGCGTGCCGTTCTCGACCTGGTATTTGTCGAGCCGGTTGAGAAAGCTCATGCCGATCAGATTGGTGCGCAGCGCCCTGTCGTCGAGCACGATGGTCTGGACGTCATTGACCGTGATGTTGCCGATCTGCAGGCGGTCGATCATGGCCACGGCCGCCTTGATGGTGCCGTTGGCCGTGTTGACCTCGTGGCTGAAGTCCGAAGCATTCAGCGACAAGCCGATTCGGCGTGCCGTCGACATGTTGATGGCGACCAGCGTGGCGCCGGTGTCGATCATGCCGTCGACCTGGCGCCCGTTGAACTTGAAAGCCGATGAGAAATGTCCGCGCTCGTCTGCCGCGACGACCACCTTGCGGCCCATCGGCAGCGGTGCCGCGGGCTTGTTGGGCACCGATGCCAGATTGACGTCTGGTTGGGCTTCGACCGCTTGTTTGCCCGGCACCGCCGACCTCAGCAGGTTTTCGACGAGTTGCGGATTGGACTGGTACACAATCGGTATCGATGCCGATGAACCGGCGAAAACGGCGAGGATCAGAAGTTTGCGCAGCATGGATCGGCCTCGCCGCATGACCCCGGAAATCGGGATCGATTTCCGAAAGGCTCACGCGCAAATCAAAATGCTACAGCGTCCTTTGCGCGTCCGAAATGGACGCGCGGCGCCGTAGTGACAGCCGATCGTTAGACCCGGATGGTGTTTGCCGCTTTAACGCGCGCCAAAACCGCGCCTTTGCGTAAACGTTTGGTAAATCGCACCAGGTGACTTTGCCTGGTATTACTTGGTCCCGTACATGCGGTCGCCGGCGTCGCCGAGGCCGGGCATGATGTAGCCCTTCTCGTTGAGCTGGCGGTCGATCGAAGCGGTGAAGACGGGAACGTCCGGATGCGCCTTGAGAAAGCGTTCGATGCCTTCGGGCGCCGCCAGCAGGCAAAGGAAACGGATGTTGGTGGCGCCGCGCTCTTTCAGCTTGTCGATCGCCGCGATCGCCGAATTGGCGGTGGCCAGCATCGGATCGACGACGATCACCAGCCGGTCGGCGAGATCGCTCGGCGCCTTGAAGAAATATTCGACCGCTTCCAGCGTTTCGTGATCGCGGTAGAGACCGACATGGGCGACGCGGGCCGCCGGAACCAGGTCGAGCAGGCCTTCCAGCAAGCCGTTGCCGGCGCGCAGCACGGAGGCAAAGACCAGCTTCTTGCCCTCAAGCGTCGGCGCTTCCATGGTTTCCATCGGCGTCTCGATGGTCGTCGTCGTCAGTTCGAGGTTGCGGGTGACCTCGTATCCGAGCAGCAGCGAGATTTCGCGCAGCAGCCGGCGAAAGCCGGCCGTCGAGGTTTCCTTCTTGCGCATGATGGTCAGCTTGTGCTGGACAAGCGGGTGGTCGACGACGGTGACGCCCTGCATGGTGTTCTCCTGATGCCTGCGCCCGAAAATGCGCGCATGGCCCTTTCGGACGCGCCGCGCTTCAAGCTGCCTGAGCGAACCCTAGCGGCAATGCGCCGGTCAAGGAACCGCTTGGCCCGCACCGACCACAGCTTTGTCGGCGGAAATCAGCGTGCCGCGCTGTTCAACCGGGCAAGAAGCGCGGTCTTCGTCTTTCTATCGACGAAAGCGGCTTCGATGGCGGTGCGGGTGACGGCGGCCAGCGCCTTTTCGTTCATCGAGAAATGCTCGGCGGCAATGTCGTATTCCCGCTTCAGCGAGGTCCAGAAATAGGGCGGATCGTCGGAATTGAGCGTCACCTTGCAGCCGGCCGCCTGCAGGGCCGGAAATGGATGATCGGCGAAACTGTCGAACACCTTGAGCGCGATGTTGGAACCGGGGCAGCATTCCAGCACGACGCCCTCGTCGGCGATGCGCCGGACGAGGTCCGGGTTCTCGATGGCGCGCACGCCATGGCCGATGCGGGACGGACGGATATGATCGAGCGCCGCCTGGACGGTCTCCCAGCCCGTCAATTCGCCGGCGTGGATGGTGATGCCGAGCCCGGCCTCGCGGGCGATCTCGAAAGCCCTGACATAGTCCTCCATATCGCCGATGCGCTCATCGCCGGCGACACCGAAACCGGTGACCAGCGGATGCCCGCAGCGCGCCGCAAAGCGCGCCGCCTGCTCGATCGACTCGACGCCGACATGGCGCACGCCGGTGACGATCATGCGGCCCTCGATGCCGGTCTTGGCCTTGGCGCGGGCCATGCCTTCGCCGAGCGCATCGGTATAGGCCTTGGGCGACAGGCCGGCCTTTTTCGCGTGGTCCGGCGAGGTGAACACCTCGGAATAGATGGCGCCGTCGCGAGCGAGACTGGTCAGATAATGGTCGGCCAGCCGCGCATAGTCCTCCTCGGTCCGGAACAGATCGGCGGAAAAATCATAAGCCGCCAGGAAGGAGGTGAAGTCATGCCAGACGAAGGAACCGTTCTGGATATAGGGCGAGGTGTCCTTGCCGTATTTCTGCGCCTGGCGGATGACGAGTTCGGGCGCCGCTGCCCCTTCGATGTGGCAGTGCAGTTCCGCTTTCAAAGGCATTCAACCATCCCGTCGGTCCGTCCAGGTCTCGAAAACCCGCCACCTGGAAGCGCGGCTGAACACCGCGCCTTAAACAATAGCGCCCGCACCATCGATCGGCTATGGTCCCGCCGGTTTTATGACGGATCAAAAAAATGTCAGTTGAGAGAACCACGGCCGCGGGCGGCATGGAAACCTCCTATGGTTTCAAGCGTGTAGGGGCTGGCGACAAGCAGTCCCTGGTCAACGATGTTTTCCACAAGGTCGCCAACCGCTACGACCTGATGAACGATCTGATGTCGGCCGGCCTGCACCGGCTGTGGAAGGACGCCATGGTCACCTGGCTCAATCCTCCCAAAAGGATCGGCTGGCGCGTGCTGGACGTTGCCGGCGGCACCGGCGACATCGCCTTCCGCATCGTCGATGCCAGCCACGGCAATGCCCATGCCACCGTGCTCGACATCAATGGCTCGATGCTGGCTGTCGGCCGCGACCGGGCCGAAAAGAAGGGCCTGTCCGGCAACACCGATTTCGTCGAGGCCAATGCCGAGGAACTGCCCTTTGCCGATGCCACATTCGACGCTTACACCATCGCTTTCGGCATCCGCAACGTGCCGCGCATCGAGGTGGCCTTGGGCGAAGCGTTTCGCGTGCTGAAGCCCGGCGGGCGCTTCCTGTGCCTAGAGTTTTCCGAGGTCGAGATGCCGCTTCTCGACAAGGCCTACGAAGCCTGGTCGTTCAACGCCATTCCAAAGATCGGCAAGATGGTCACTGGCGACGGCGAACCCTATTCCTATCTGGTCGAATCGATCGCCAGGTTTCCCAATCAACAGAATTTCGCGACGATGATTTCCCGCGCCGGCTTCGACCGCGTTTCCTTCCGCAACTACTCCGGCGGTATTGCAGCACTTCATTCGGGCTGGAAGCTTTGAGGCCGGGCCGCATTTCTCACAACCGACGCGTGCTATGCCGGTTCAAAGAGCCGGCAGGATTGGCGCTGCCATGAGCAATGTCAGTGCAGGATTCCGGCTCGTAAGGGCCGGCTGGGTGCTGGTCCGCGAGGGTGTCGTCGCCGCTCTGCCGGGTGAGGAACTGTCCGGCCTGCCGAAGTTCGGATGGCGGATGGCGCGGCTGTTCACCCGCCGCCGCGCGCTGGCCTATGAGCGCAGCGACCGGCTGGCCAAGGCGGTCGTCCGGCTCGGTCCATCTTATGTAAAGCTCGGCCAGTTCCTGGCGACACGGCCCGACGTCGTCGGCAACGACATGGCGCTCGATCTCGCCACGTTGCAGGACAAGATGCACACCTTCCCCCGGGCCGAGGCCATCGCGGCGATCGAGGCTTCGCTCGGGCGCAAGATCGGCGATCTCTATACGCAATTCGGCGACCCGGTCGCCGCCGCCTCCATCGCCCAGGTCCATGCCGCCGACGCTGTCCATGACGGCATTGCCACCAAGGTGGCGGTCAAGGTGATCCGTCCCGGCGTGCGCCGCCGTTTCTTCCAGGATCTCGAAAGCTATTTCCTCGCCGCTCGCCTGCAGGAGAAATACATCCCCTCGTCCCGCCGGCTGCGGCCGGTCGAGGTCACCCAGACGCTGGCGCAGACCACCAAGATCGAGATGGATCTTCGCCTCGAGGCGGCGGCTCTCTCGGAGCTCGGCGAAAGCACCAGGGATGACCCCGGCTTTCGCGTGCCGTCCGTCGACTGGGAGCGCACCGGCCGCGACGTCTTGACCATGGAGTGGGTCGACGGCGTCAAGATGAACGACATTGCCGGCCTGGAGGCCGCCGGCCACGATCTGAAGGCGATCGCAGCCAATCTCATCCAGTCGTTCCTGCGCCACACCCTGCGCGACGGCTTCTTCCATGCCGACATGCATCCGGGCAATTTGTTCGTCGAGGCAAACGGCACCATCGTTGCCGTCGATCTCGGCATTGCCGGCAGGCTCGGCAAGAAGGAGCGCCGCTTCCTCGCCGAAATTCTCTACGGCTTCATCACGCGCGACTATCTGCGTGTCGCCGAGGTCCATTTCGAGGCCGGCTATGTGCCACGCCAGCACAATGTCGCGGCCTTCGCGCAGGCGATCCGGGCGATCGGGGAGCCGATCCATGGCCAGCCGGCCGAGACCATCTCGATGGCCAAGCTTCTGACGCTGCTGTTCGAGGTCACCGAACTCTTCGACATGGCGACGCGGCCCGAATTGATCCTGTTGCAGAAGACCATGGTGGTGGTCGAGGGCGTGGCGCGCACGCTCGACCCGGCCTTCAACATGTGGAAGACGGCCGAGCCGGTGGTCGGCGACTGGATATCAGGCAATCTTGGGCCGCGTGGCATGATGATCGATGCGCGTGACGGCGCCCGGGCGCTGCTCACCCTGGCCCGCCAGATTCCCGAGCTTGCGGCGCGCACCGACCGGCTGTCGCGCGAGATCGACCTGATGGCCGAGCACGGCCTGCGCTTCGACGAGACCACCGCCGACGCCATCGGCAAGGCCGAGGCGCGCTACAGCCGCTCCGGCCGCTGGGCACTCTGGGTAATTGCGCTGACGCTGGTCTATATCGCCTGGAAGATCATCTGAGTGCAGGCAATGACAGCAATGCTGTCATTGCAGTCGGAAATCGAGATCGCTATATTCTACGTAGGAGTGTGCATATGGCGAGGATTACCGTCCGCAATCTGGAAGACCATGTCATGCGGCGGCTACGCGAGCGCGGCGCCGCGCGGGGCGTTTCCATGGAGCAGGAAGCGCGGGACGTGCTCGCCGCATCCGTTGGGCTGCCGACCACAAAAGGGTTCGACCGAACGGGTTTGGCATCTGGGGAAAAACCCAAGGATCAATCAATCGCAAGAATGCAGGAATAGCCATGGGCACCCTGACGATCCGCAATCTCGACGAGGATTTGAAGCAAAGGCTGCGCGAGCAGGCCGCCAGACATGGCGTGTCAATGGAGCAGGAGGCAAGAACCCTGTTGTTGAAGGATGTAGCGGCAGTCAACAAGCACGACGACGATGTCGTCACGGCAGAGGAAATCCTCGAATTCGGTCGACGATTGCGAAAAGTGGACTTCGATCAGAAAAAACTAACGGATGAGCTCTGGTCCTTCATCGAGGAGGACTGACTGTGGTGATCGACACCTCCGCGATTTTGGCCATCCTCAAGCAGGAGCCTGATGCACCGGTGATAGCCCAGCGCCTCGCCGGAAATCAGCTGATGTTTATGAGCGCCGCGACCCTGATGGAATGTGGCACGGTCGTCGTCGGACGTTATGGGGCGGCCGGCACAGCTGAGTTGAGAGGCCTTCTAGAAAGACTGAAAGTCACGATCGTCGCTCTCACTGCCGAACATGCACAGGCCGGCATTGAAGCCTATGCCCTCTATGGCCGCGGCACTGGCCATCCCGCCAAACTCAACATGGGCGACTGTTTTTCCTACGCCCTCGCCAGGACGCGAAACCTGCCGCTGCTTTTCAAGGGCAATGATTTCATCCATACCGATATCGAACCGGCGCTGAAGCCGGCATGACACTCGATAAGAACTGGTCTTGGGCATGAGCCTCTCCGGCAAGCGCATCCTGCTCATCATCGGCGGCGGCATCGCCGCCTACAAGGCGCTCGATCTCATCCGCCGGCTGCGCGAGCGCGGAGCCGGCGTTCGGGTGGTCATGACATCGGCCGCGCAGGAGTTCATCACCACGCTGTCGGCCGGCGCGCTCTCCGCCGACCATGTCTTTACCGAACTGTTCGACCGCCAGGACGAGCACGATGTCGGCCACATCAGGCTGTCGCGCGAGGCCGACCTGCTGGTGGTGGCGCCAGCCACCGCCGACCTGATGGCCAAGCTCGCCAATGGCCACGCCAACGATCTGGCCTCCACGGTGCTCATCGCCACCGACAAGCCGGTGCTGATGGCGCCAGCCATGAACCCGAGGATGTGGGCGCATCCGGCCACCCGCCGCAACCGCGCGACGCTGCAGAAAGACGGTGTCATCTTCGTCGGTCCGGTCAGGGGCGAGATGGCCGAAAGCAATGAAGCGGGCGAAGGCCGCATGGCCGAGCCGCTGGAGATCGTCGCCGCGATCGACGCACTGCTCGACGTCGGCCCGAAGCCGCTGTCGGGGCGCAGGATCATCGTCACCTCCGGCCCCACGCATGAGCCGATCGACCCGGTGCGCTACATCGCCAACCGTTCGTCCGGCAAGCAGGGCCATGCCATAGCGGCAGCACTGGCCAGGCTCGGCGCCGATGTGCACCTCGTCTCCGGTCCTGTCGGCATTGCCGATCCGGCTGGCGTGAAGACCATCCATGTCGAACGTGCGCAAGAGATGCGCGACGCGGTGGAACAGCTCCTGCCTGCCGACGCGGCGGTGTTCGTCGCCGCCGTTGCCGACTGGCGAACCGAAAATTCAGCCGGTGAGAAGATCAAAAAGGTGGCCGGCGAAGGGCCGCCGGTGCTGCGCATGGTCGAAAATCCCGACATTCTCGCCGGCGTCGGCCATCACAGCCAGCGACCCGGCCTGATTATCGGCTTCGCCGCCGAGACGCAGGATCTCCTGCGCAACGCCGAGGCCAAACTCAAGAAAAAAGGCGCCGATCTCATCGTCGCCAACGACGTGTCGCAGGGAAGCGGCGTCGGTTCTTCTGGCGTGATGGGCGGCGATCGCAACCGGGTGCGGATCGTGTCAAAGGCTGGCGTCGAGGAATGGCCGGAGATGAGCAAGGACGATGTGGCGGCGCGGCTCGCCGCCTTGATCGCCGAAAGGCTTAAAACCATCATCGTTTGAACCGACGCAGAGACGTTCTGAGGCAGTGACGCACTGCCCTGCCGCGAGACGACATTCAGGCAGCGCTTTAAGTCCTGCGGCTCTACCTCAATTGGTCAAAAGCTGCGCGGTCCGGGCAAGCGCGCCGGCGAAGCCGTTGAGCGGAATGGAAAAGTTCACCGCTTGTCCGGTATCTGCCGCGAAAGCGTCGATCTTCAGTGTGGTGCCTGATTTCAGCAGCGGCGTGACAGTCGCATCGAACACCACCGGCACCAGACAGCCGACGACCTGGCAGGTGTTGAACGCCAGGCTGCCGTCCAGCTTCTGATCGTCGATGGTCAGGCTGACCCCCTTGGCCAGCGCCAGGCCGAACGGCAACGCAAGCGTGCCCATGGCATCCTCGCCGGTCTTGCTCGACAGCTCGATCGCCAGCAGCCGCTGATTGCTTTGCTTGTTGAATTGCTGATGCGACAGGCTGCAGGTCTTGGCCGTGCCCGATATCTGGCAATTGACCGTCCAGTCGCCGTGGGTTTCAGACAGTGCCGACGCGCCGCCGGGCAACTGCGGCACATCCGCGGCAGCGGGTGCCGCGACCGCCTTGTCGCTCTTGGTTTGCGCCGCCACGGCCGCCACGCCGACGGTGCAGGCAACACCCAGCATCGCCACGAAATACGCGTACTTCCTCATCAAGATCCCTCCCGCCCGGCTCCGCCTCGGGCCAGCTAGAAACTGACCTTGAGAGACGCGCTGATCGCGTTCTGTTTAACCGTTTCGCCGAAGGCGCCATTATATCTGACGGACATGCCGACGCCATTGACGCCGTTCAGCTCAAGGCCGGCGCCGACCCGATAGAGCGGCGAATCGACGGCCTCCGTCAAGTGCAATGCGGGGTTGCCAGGCAGATTCTCCGCCGCCGCGAAGCGACCTTCGATTTCCCACTCCTTGTCGGAAAACTCCACGCCAGCCTTGCCGTAGACGCGAAGGCTGGCAATGTCGCTGAGTGCAATGTCGGTACCGATCTCGAAAGCCGGCGTCGCCGAATAATACATGTTGGCGCTGCCGTCGAAGTTGAAGGCGGCAACCGAGCCCACTTCCTTGCCGGAAACACGCAGCCAGCGCGCGTCGAACTGCAGGGTCGGCTGCAGGTAGAAAGCACCCATCTCCTGCGTTATGCCGAGCCGCGCCGAACCGCCGAACTGGGCGGTTTTCTGCGTGTAGGTGACACTGTTGCCGATGCCAGGCAGCAATGCCTCCGGCAGATAATCGCCGATCAGCGTTTCGCCCGGAATGAAGGCCACCTGATCGAGATGCGTATCGCGCTCGCCCTTGAAGGAGCCGGTGCCGCCGCCGACTGCGAAGTCGATGAAGTAGTTCTTGTCGGCATATTTCGCCAGCGCATACGCCTGCCAGGATTCGCCTGTCGTGGCCGACAGCAATTCGCCGTTGAAATCGATCTTCGAGTCGAATTCGGTCCGGCCTATCGTTGCGCCGAGCGACCAGTGCTGGCTGACCTCGCCAATGCCGCCAAGCGACATCGTCTTCATGACGTCGTCTCGGCTGGTGGTGCCGGCCTCAGCGTCGCGGCTGTACTCGGCTTGCGGACTGATCGACGCCCAGACACAGCGTCCGTCGGGATCCTTGTAGGCGCGAACGCCGGTGCATTCGCGCGCCGCCTCCAGCATGATGTCCGTGGAGCGGTTGATCATCTCGAATGTGTGCACGGCATAGTGCGGCGTCAGCCGCGTCAGGGCCGAGCCGAGCTCCATTTCATCGGGCAGGAAGCGCAGCATGTTGATCAACAGCGCCATCGGATTGTCTGGGCTCGAAGAAGCCTCGACATCATCGAGATACTGCGCCATCTGGAAGACGCCGGGATCGGTCGTGCCGGAGTTAGGATCCTGTGCCAACTCCAGGAAAGTCGGATTGTCGGCATAGAGAACCAGATCCGTTCCGCCGACCACCTTGGTCAGGAAATTGAAGCCGACCGCCGGATGCAGCGTCGTGGGCGTGATGCCGGAATCGGTCATCGCCGATCCGGTGGCCAGCACATATTCGGCGAACAATTTGTCGATCGACAGGAAATTCAACGGCGCTTCACCATCGAAGTCTCCGGCCACCGTTAGTGCCAGGGCATCCGTGATCTGGTTGTTGAGATCGACGTCGGTGACGAAGTCGCCCGAGAATATCTGCGTGAAGCCGCCCGTGACATCCACTTTGGCCACGACGCCGATGCCCTGATTGGTAAACAGCCCGTCATTGGTGAACTTGCCGCCGCCGAGATCGATGGTCTTGAGGCCGACCATCGAGGCGTCGGCGATATTGTGGAAGCTGTTCGTGCCGCCGCCGAGGTCCATGTTGCCGATCACCCGTCCGAGCGTGTCGGCGCTCTTCGAATTCTCCACATGGTCATCGCCCGATGTGCCGGTGATAGCCAGTGGGCTGAAATCGTCCAGAAGCGATTCCAGGATCGCATTCGTCGGCACGACGGGACCGGGCGCCAACAGGAAGGCTTGGAATGCCTGAAATTGCGACGCCTGGATGGTGAAACTCGGCGTTGCCCCCATCGCATAGAGCAGGCTGTGGTTGTTCAGCGTGTTGTCTGCGCCCCCGACAAGCATCGCCGCCACGCCGGTTCCGGCACCGCCGATCGTGTACTGGCCATTCAGGTTGATGGTGATGTTGCCCTTGGCGCCCTTGGCCGTGCTCTCGCCATAGACAGCCACGGAATCCGCACCTTGCGCGAACAGGCTGTCACCCGCCGTCAGATCGACCGCATGGGCATTGCCGTCGCCTGTCGCGCTCTGGCCGAACATCGCATACGAACTTGCGCCCTTGACCCAGACTTGGCTGTCCGTGCTAGCGGCCGACGCCGCAGCGTCGCCGATACCACCTTGCGAGCCGGCCGCCGACTGGCCCATGGCCAGCGAATCCATGCCGCCGGCGCCACCGCCACCGCCCACCGCCTGGGCAACGACGCCGTGTCCACGGTCGCCATCGGTCTCAATGGCGCCGGACTGGATGATGGTTACCTTGCCGCCGGTGCCCTTGGTGCCACCAGGCGTGTTGAAGCCGATGGCGTTTGGCCCGCCGCCGTCGTCGTCGGCGCCAAAGCGGCCGAAACCGGCACCACCGATGCCGCCGCCGCCACCGACCGACTGCGCGATGATGGCGATGGAATCCTTGCCCGTCGTCGTGATCGTGCCGGTGCGGATGACGGTAACATCGCCGCCATCGCCGCCATTGCCGCCGAGACCGCCAATGGCCAACGCATTCGAGCTCTTGCCCTTGGCGTCGCCGCCATAGCCGCCACCGCCGCCGACCGATTGCGCGACCACGCCATGCGCGCGCTCGCCATGGGTGATGATGGTGCCGGAAACCGTGACATCGAGCTTGCCGCCATTGCCGCCATTGCCGCCGAAGCCGCCAAGCTGCAGCGCAACCGACTCGTCTCCCGCCGTGTCGGCCGATACCACGCCGCCATAACCGCCGCCGCCGCCGACGGACTGGGCGAAAATGCCGAGCGCTCCATCCTTCCAGGTTTCGATGATGCCGTCATTGTTGACCGTGACATGGCCGCCATTGGAGCCGTCGCCGCTCGGCAGAGAAATCGCGCCGCCGATCGTCATGTCGGCCTCCGAAGCGTTGGCCGCGGCACCCGAAGCACCGCCGCCACCGCCTACCGATTGCGCGAAAATGCCGTGCGAAAGATAGCCGAGCGTGGTGATCTTGCCATGATTGTCGACGATTACGTCGCCACCGCTGCTGCCCCCGCCGCCCAGCCCGCCGATCGCCAGCGTCACCGACGTTTCCGCGCTGCCTGTCTCGGTCGAGCCGGCGCCCGCCGCGCCACCGCCACCGCCCACCGATTGCGCGAAGATGCCGTGCGAATTATCGCCCTTGGTCAGGATCTCGCCCGACCCGAAATTAGTCACATGAACGGTTTCGCCACTCTTGCCGCCGGTGCCGCCGGCGCCGCCGAGGCTCAAGGTTATGGCCACATTGGAGTCCTTGGCCGAGGTGCCCGAAGCGCCGCCGACGCCGCCGCTGCCGCCGATCGACTGCGCCAGTATGCCGTGCGAATAGGCCTTCTCGGTCTGGATCCAGCCGCTGTTTTCGACATTGACCTTGCCGCCGTTACCGCCAACGTTGCCGGACCCGCCCAGTGACAGGTTGACACTGACTTCCGATTCATCGGTGTGACCGGTGCTTTCGCCGGCGCCACCGGCGCCACCGCCGCCACCCACCGACTGTGCGAAGATGCCGATGGAACGCTCCTGCTGGGTCCAGATGCCGGCCGTGGCGAGATTGAAGACGTCGACTTGGAAAGCGCTGCCACCGCCGCCGCCTGCCCCGCCAAGCGCCCCACCGATCGCATATTTACCCAATACGCCCGATGTCGCCGAGCCGCCGACACCACCACCGCCGCCGATCGAGTTGGCGCTGATACCATACGAATCGGCGCCGTCGGTCACGATCAGGCTCCGGTTGGTAACAGAGACCGTGCCGCCATTGCCGGCACCACCCGCGGCGAGGCCGATCGCCGCGCCGATGCCGACGGACGTCTCGCCTTCGCTGCCTCCGCCAACGATCTCCTCGTCGGTCGAAGCCGCGCCGCCGCCGCCGCCGCCGCCGCCGACCGACATCGCCAGGATACCGATGGAATTGAAGCCCTGGGTCCGGATTACCCCGGAATTGTCGACATGCACGCCGGCGCCGATGACGTTGTTGCCGTCATCCAGGCGGAACAACGCCGCATCGTTGCCGGAGCCGCCCGAACCGCCAATGCCGACATTGACGGTGACACTCGTCTCGCTGGTGCCGCCAAGGTGGAACGCCTTGGCGTTGCTCGATCCGCCCATGCCGCCGCCGCCGCCCAGCGATTGCGCGACGATGCCTGAGGAGAAATCGCCCTTGGTCGTCAAATTGCCGGTGTTGATCACGTCGACCGCGCCGGAGATATTGCCGGTGCCGCCCCCGCCTCCGACGGTCACGTTGGCCGCAACGTTGACGCCTTGGCCGCCGCCCAGATCGGCGGTCGCACCGTTGGTCGAGCCGCCATTGCCGCCGCCGCCGCCGATCGACTGCGCAAGGATCGCCGCGCTCATGTCGCCATCCGTCTGCACCGTCATGGCATTGTGGACGAGCACATCGTCGCTGACATTGCCGTCGCCGCCGCCGCCGCCGATGCTGACGGTCGCGTTAACGCTGACATTGACGCCGTAACCGCCAGCCGCCGCCCAGGAATCGCCGCCATTGCCGCCGCTGCCGGCAACCGACTGGGCAAGAATGCCGCCAGCCTGGTAACCCTTGGTGACGATGCTGCCGCCGCCGCTGAGGCCGGTATCGACGATCACCAGGTCGCTCCTGCCACCGTCGCCGCCCCAGCCGCCGACCGTAACGCCGAGGCTGACATTGACGCCGTTGCTGACCGAGCCGGCCATCGTGGCCGCACGGCCGCCATTGCCGCCGCCGCCGCCAATCGACTGTGCCACGATGCCGCCCGAGCCGACCGCGTCGGTGTCGGCGATGATGTTGCCGTCCGCCCTGACCGTAACCTTGCCGCCAGGGCCGCCATCGCCGCCCTCGCCGCCAACCGAAACGCCGACAGCTGCCGATGCGTAGAAACCGGCGCTGAAGGCTCCGGAATAGGCATTGCCGCCATTACCGCCGCTACCGCCGACCGATTGCGCCAGGATGGCCTTCGCGCCCGCGCCGCCGACGTGGATGTCGCCCTTGTGGGTGACGGTAACCTGATCGCTCAGGTTCGCATCGCCGCCGCCGCCGCCGATCGCGACGCCAGCCGCACCGAATATACCAACCGCGACCGCACCGGCGCTGCCGCCATTGCCGCCGCCGCCGCCGACCGATTGCGCCAGGATGCCGTGCGCGAGCGCGCCTTTGGTGGTTATGTTTGCGGTGTTTTTGACCTCGACCTGGCCACCTGCCCCGCCAGCGCCGCCCTGGCCACCGACAGCGACGGCCGCAAAGGCACCACCGGCGCCCGCCAAGCCTCCATCACCACCTGAACCACCGACCGACTGCGCGAAGATGCCGATCGAGAGGTCCCTGTCAGTGGTGATCCGAGCCGTATTTTCGACATAGACTTTCTGGCTGCCACCACCGGAACTGCCATTGCCGCCCAGCGAGAAGGAAGGTCCGCCGACCGTCACCGCAAAGCCGCCGGAGCCGCCGCCGCCGCCGACCGACTGCGCCATGATGCCGTGCGACTGAATACCTTCGGTCTGGACGACGGCGCCGTTGATGACATCAACGGTCTTGCCGCCGCCACCGCCGGCGCCCTTACCACCGATCCCGATGCCGAGGCCCAGGTTCAGTCCTGCGGAACCGCCGCCCGTGCCGCCGCCACCGCCGATGGATTGCGCGACAATACCCGTCGAGCGATCGCCGATCGTATGGATCAAGCCGCCACCAATTGTGGCCCTGACCGTCTCGGCCTCGCCGGCCGCTCCGCCTTTGCCGCCGATGCCGATGGTCGCAGCGATAGCGCCATTGAAGGAAAAGCCGCCATTGCCGCCGCCGCCGCCGATCGATTGAACGATCAGGCCAGCGGAGTCGGCGCCGTGGGTTGTGATATTCGTGGTGGTGGAGTTGTAGACGACCTTGCCCGCGGCGCCGCCGCCGGCGCCACTGCCGCCGATGCCGACGGTCAAGCCAAGGCCGACACCGATGACGCCGCCGCCATTGCCGCCGCCGCCGCCGATCGATTGCACGATGATACCGGCCGACCTTTCCTTGAAGGTCTCGACCGAACCATTATAGGTCGCATCGACCGCCTTGCCCGCGCCTGCCGCGCCGCCGCCACCACCGATGCCCAGATTGGCGATCGCGCCAAACGTGCCGACGAAGCCGCCATTGCCGCCACCGCCGCCGACCGACTGTACGACGAGGCCGATCGAGTCGGTGCCGCGCGTGATGATCGATTGCTGGCCGCCATTGGCGGTGCGGAAGAACACGTCGCCGCCATCGCCGCCGCCGCTGCCCTTGCCGCCGATTCCAACGCTCGCTCCGAAGAGGGCGCCTTCCACGACAAAGCCGCCATTGCCGCCGCCGCCGCCAAGCGATTGGACGACGATGCCTGCCGACCGGTCCTGCAGGGTTTCGACCGAGCCGCCGGTGGTGACGTCGACTTTCCTGGCGAAGCCGCCTGAACCAGCCGAGCCGCCGACGCCGACAGCCACGAGACCCGCGCCACCGAGAGCGAAGCCGCCATTGCCGCCGCCGCCGCCCACCGACTGGGCGAGGATGCCGATGGAATCGGTGCCGCGCGTCGTGACCTTGGCGTTTGCGATGTTATAGGTGACCTCGTCTCCGTTGCCGGCCGCGCTGCCGCTGCCGCCCACCGAAACAGACACGATGCCGCCAAGCGCAAAGGCGCCACCGCCATTGCCGCCGCCGCCACCCACAGACTGTGCGAGGATGCCGATGGCCGAACGACCGTTGGTGTCGACCGTCGGACCGGTCGCGGCCTGGTTGACGTTGACGGCTCCGGCATTGCCGCCGGTTCCGCCGCCGCCGCCGATCGCGACAGCGACTGCCGGGGCGACCGACAGGGCAAAGCCGCCATTGCCGCCACCACCACCGACCGACTGAGCCAGAACGCCATGCGCGCCGTCGCCGCTGCCGTCAGCGCCAGTTGTTATCGTGCCGCCGACATTGGCGATGACAGTCCCGCCCTTGCCGCCGCCGCCGGCTGTGCCGCCGATCGACACGATGCCGGCTGCGCCGCCGCCATCGCCGCCGCCGCCACCGATCGATTCGACCAGCATGCCAATAGCACCCCGACCATTGGTGGTGATGTTGCCGGTGTTGGTACCGGTTGCATTGGCGCCATCATTGCCTGCGCCGCCGGTGCCACCGCCGCCGAACAGGCCGAAGGCGTCGCCGCCGCCACCACCGCCGCCGCCGACCGACTGTACGGCCATGCCGCTGGCGAAATCACCATGCGTTATGATGCCGCCCGAATTGCTGCCCGTGGCATTTCCGCCCAAAGTGGCGCCGCCGCCATTGCCGCCGCCGCTGACGACCCCGACGCCATCGGCGCCATTGCCACCCACACCACCTGCCGACCGCACCAGCATGCCATAAGAGGCCAATCCCGATGTTTCCACCTTGCCGGCGTTGCTTGCCGATGCGGTGCCGCCGGAAGCGCCATCACCGCCGTCACCAGCATCGACGCCGAGACTGACGATGTTGTCACCGCCCTGGCCGCCATTGCCGCCGCTGGCGTTGGAAAAGATGCCGTAGGAAAAGTCGCCCGTCGTCGTGATGTCGCTGGTGCCAGACGCAACCGCGTTGGCGCTGCCGCCGGTGTTGCCGCTTCCGGCGTCGCCGCCAAGGTTCACGATCGCCGGAAGGGCGCCACCGCCACTGCCGCCATCGCCGCCGACCGCGGAAGCTATGAGTCCATGATGGCCCGAGCCGATGGTCGAAATCGTGGCGTTGTTGAGAACATCGACGGATCCGCCAACGCCGCCATTGCCGCCCTCACCGCCATTGGTTTCAAAGGGCGTTCCAGCCAGGCCTTCGCCGCCGTCGCCGCCATCGCCGCCATTCGCCGTGCCGCCAAATCCAGATGCGTTGACGTTTATCTGCGGAACGTTGTTTACGGCTCCAGGGGTCGCATTTGTAATCGATCCGCCGGGATCGCCATTATCGCCATCTGCGTCAAAGCCACCAGGTCCCCTGTCCGGAGCATCCGGGCCGTTCTCGTCTATGACGAACTGAGCATGCGCCGCCGGTATCGGCGGAAAACCCACCAGCGCGGTGGCGCCGAGGAGGACCATCAACCGTCCGGCAATCACACCTGGCCGGCGACGGCGACCCGAGCCAGACGCTTCTTGCGCACGTGCCACCGGTCCAAGTTTGAACAAAGTCCACGCTTGCGCCGCACGAAGCGAACAAGGCGAACTGCCGGGCAGCGCTTGGCGGGCAAGCCCTGCTTGCTGGGATACCTCTGCCACATGGGCATTGGCAGCGTCGATACCGGAACCCGGAACCGCGAATGCGCGTTTGATGGCAAAGCCACCACGCTTTGAAAACAAAGCCATGCACTTACCCCCCGTTTTACGGGGGCGCGCCTCAATGCCTGCTTAAGGCGACGCCACCGCTATGCTCATGCAATTGCAATAAGGATGCCGGCACTGCGCAATAAGGTTCAATGCATTAAAACAGAGCATCCGCATTCCCACTTGCGGAGCTCTGACTCAATTAGAATACATTAACTTATGCCGGATGAAACCGAAAATTTACGTGCGGACACTGACTAAAGCCGCTGACGTTTCATAGTCGTCATATGACGACTATCTGCGGTTCACTGCTGGAATCGCAGAACAAAGCGATCGGACTGCCCGATTTCGTGATGCTCGACCCGCTGGCCATGGCATCGCCGCGCAAACGTCCTATATCAGTGGGCAGAGTTTTTTGCGCGGGAATGAGCGAATGTCGGCACTTCGGCCATCAACGATCTTCACAGTGGCAATGCTGGCCACGGCAGTGCTGGCGGGCGTTTGCCTGCCGGCTTCCGCGCAAGCGCTCAATTCCGCTACCGGCAACAATGCGCTGATCCGGCAGAACGACCTGCAAATCCTGCAAAACAGGATACAACGGCAGCAATATCAGCAGCAACAGCAGCAGTACCGCGCCCAGGACCGCCAGATCGTTCAGCAGCCGCCCCCGGTCGTGCAGCAGCTCAAGCCAAGCTGCCAGACCCAGATAATCGGCACCACCGCCGTGAGCAATTGCCGCTGACATCAAGGCGTTTTTCATTTATTTAGCCGACTTAGGTATTTCGAGTGTCTTTCGGCACATGCGAAAGTTTTGGTTTCGCAACGATGCCTTGTCGCGCTATGCGGCATTGCATCGACTGGATTGACGAATGGCAGCCACCAAGAAAAAGGCCGTACGCAAGGCAAAAAAGGGCGAGAGGATCCGCCAGGTGGCGGCTATTCCCTTTCGGCTGACCGCGCGCGGCGACATCGAGGTCATGCTGGTCACGTCGCGTACCACCAGGCGCTTCATCGTCCCCAAGGGCTGGCCGATGAAGGGCAAGAGCGGACGCAAGGCGGCCACCATCGAGGCACAGGAGGAAGCCGGCGTGCTCGGCAAGACGCTGAAGCAGCCGGCGGGCACCTATTCCTACTGGAAGCGGCTGGCCAATCGCTTTGTCCGCGTCGACGTCATCGTCTATCTGCTCGAGGTGAGCGAGGAACTGGCCGACTGGCAGGAAGCCAAACGACGCCAGCGGGCCTGGCTGGCGCCAGCCGACGCAGCCATGCTCATCGACGAGCCTGATCTTTCAACGTTGGTGAAGACGCTGAAGCTTCCTCAGCCTTTGCAGGTGGACCAGGCGTAAAGCCTCACTCGCCGGGCTCATCGCTTTCGGGAAACGGCCGCACCGGCGTGCCGGTATAGGTCCACAGCCATTCGCGCGGCAGCGGCCCTTTGTTTCGCTCGGCCTGCTGCGACTGCTCCCAGGCATGCGCAAGGATGCCGACCGAGCGCGACAGCACGAAAAGCCCTCGCGTCAGCGCTGGCGGAAAACCGAGTTCGCCATAGATGACGGCGGTAGCGCCATCGATGTTGAGCGGTATTTTTTTCCTCTTGCGTCGCGCGACGTCCGCCTCGATCGCTTCTGCAATATCGACGAAACGTCCGTTGACGGCACCGCGTGCGGCAAATTCGCGGGTCAGTTCCAGCAAGCGCGGCGCGCGCGGGTCGACGGGATGGAAGCGATGTCCGAGCCCCGGCACATAGCCCTTCTCCTCGGCGAAGAACCGGTCGAGCCGTGTCGAGACCGCTTCATTCAGCGTCATCCCGGCATCGATTGCCACGGCAATGTCACCATAGAAGGAAAGCGCCTGCTCGCCGGCGCCACCGTGCACGTCGCCGAGAACGTTGATGGCCGAGGCCATGGCGCTGTTGATACCGACGCCGCAGGTTGCGGCCATGCGCGCGATGGCGATCGATGGCGCCTGCGGTCCGTGGTCGACGGCGGCTCCCAAGGCAATGCCGAGCAACTCTGCCTGGTCCTCGCCGGGCAGTTCGCCGCGCAGCATCAGCCAGATGACAGCCGGGAAGCTGACGCGGCCGATCAGATCCTGGATCTCGTAGCCGCGCAGCCGGATGACACCAGGCCGCATCTCGATGATGTCGGTCTGCCACCATTCCTCGCCGCGCTCACGGCCCGTCTTCTCCGTGTCGCTCATGCGCCTGCCTTTGTCTTGGCGCGGGGTGGCAGGTCGGCGAACACCTCGCCCATATGTTCGCCGAGCGCCGGCGGCGGCTTTGTCGGCAACGGCGCCTCGCCATCTACCATGAAGCCGCCGCGCAGAACGGTCAGCGGCTTGTCCATGCCGGCCACATCATCAAAATTCGCGGTCACCCGGCGTTCGAGCACTTGCGGCTCGGCCAGCACTTGCGGGATCGTCAGCACCCTGCCGGCAGGCACGCCGGCGCGATTGAGCATCTCTTCCCAGGCCGCGGCCGGCGCGCCCGCCAGGGCGTCCTCGATTTCGACTTTAAGCGCCGCACGGTTGCGCTTGCGCGTCTCGCGCTCGGCAAAGCGGACATCGGAGGCCAGTTCCGGCCGGCCGATCAGCCGGCACAGCGCCACGAACTGCTCCTGCTTGTTGGCGGCGATGTTGACGAGCCCGTCGCCGGTGCGAAACGTACCGGAGGGTGCCGCCGTCATGTTCTCATTGCCCATCGGCTTGGGGTCGATGCCTACGGTCAGATAGTTGGAAACCGGCCAGCCAAGCGCGGAAAGTGTGCATTCGAGCATCGAGACGTCGAGAAAGGCACCCTCGCCGCTCGTCTTCTGCCGCACCAGCGCCGAGGTAATGGCGAACGCGCCGACCAGTCCGCCAAGCGTGTCGGCCACGGGATAGCCGACCCGCAGCGGCGCCGTTTCCGGTGTTCCGGTGATACTCATGATCCCCGACAGGCCCTGGATGATCTGGTCATAGGCGGGATTGTCGCGCATCGGCCCGGTCTGGCCGAAACCCGATATCGCGCAATAGACGAGGCCTGGACGGACCGTCTTCAGCGCCTCGTAACCAAGCCCCAGCCGATCCATCACGCCCGGGCGGAAATTCTCCACCAGGGCGTCGGCGCTGGCCACCAGATCGAAAAAGCGCTCGCGATCGGCTTGCTGCTTGAGGTCGAGCACCACCGACCGTTTGCCGGCGTTCTGCGCCAGGAACGATGCGCCCATGCCGGCGCTGTTCAGCTTTGGCGAGCCGCCGAGCTGGCGGGCTAGGTCGCCGCCTTGCGGCGCCTCGACCTTGATCACATCGGCGCCGAGCAGCGCCAGCTGATAGGCGCAGTAGGGACCGGCCAGGACGTTGGTCAGGTCGAGGACGCGGATACCGGAAAGCAATTCTGTCATGGCGTCATGGATCGATCAGGCATCGCCGGGCACATGCTCCGGTCCGCGCCGACGCCGATGCTCGATGAAGGCCCAGATATGCGGGCCGGCGAGGCCGATGAAGGCGAGCGTCAGCAGCGTCAGCGACAGCTTGTGGGTGTAAAACACCGACCAGTCGCCATTCGAGATGGTCATCGCCCGGCGGAACTGGGTTTCGGCGAGCGGTCCAAGGATCATGCCGATAATGACGGGCGCGGTCGGGAAATCGAAGCGCCGCATCAGGAAGCCGGCGGCCCCCAGGAGATAGAGGATGACGAGGTCGATGGGCGATTGCGAAATGCCATAGGTGCCGACCGTGGCGAACACCAGGATGCCGGCATAAAGCTGCGGCGCCGGGATTTTCAGCAACCGCACCCACAGCCCGATCAGCGGCAGGTTGAGGACGACGAGGATGACGTTGGCGATGAACAGGCTGGCGATCAGCCCCCAGACGAGGTCGCCCTGGGTCGTGAGAAGCAGCGGCCCGGGATTGATGCCGTAGCTCTGGAAGGCCGACAGCATGATCGCCGCCGTCGCCGAAGTCGGCAGGCCGAGCGTCAGCATCGGCACCAGCACGCCGGCGGCGGAGGCATTGTTGGCAGCCTCGGGGCCGGCAACGCCTTCGATGGCGCCGACGGTGCCGAACTCCTCCTTGTGCTTCGACAGCTTCTTTTCGATGGCATAGGACAGGAAGGTCGGGATTTCGGCGCCGCCGGCCGGCATGGCGCCGATCGGGAAGCCGATCGCAGCGCCGCGCAGCCAGGGTTTCCACGAACGCCCCCACTCGGCCGCCGTCATGTAGAGCGAGCCCTTCAGCGGCACGATCTCGTCCTTGCCGGCATAGCGGCGCGAGGCCATGTAGAGCGTCTCGCCGACGGCAAACAGGCCGACCGCGGCAATGATGACATCGACGCCATCAAGCAGTTCGTTCGTGCCGAAGGTGAAGCGCGGCTGGCCGGTCTGCAGGTCGACGCCGATCATGCCGATGACGAAGCCGGCGAACAGGCTGGTCAGGCCGCGTACGGAAGACGAGCCGAGCACCGCCGAAACGGTGATGAAGGCCAGCACCATCAAAGAGAAATATTCGGCCGGACCAAAGGCCAATGCGAACTTGACCACCACCGGCGCCAGGAAAGCGACGCCCATCGTGCCGATCGTGCCGGCGACGAACGAGCCTATCGCCGAAGTGGCGAGTGCCGCGCCGCCGCGCCCGGAACGCGCCATCCTGTTGCCTTCCAACGCAGTGACGATGGTGGCGCTTTCGCCGGGCGTGTTGAGCAGGATCGACGTCGTCGAACCACCATACATGGCGCCGTAGTAGATGCCGGCGAACAGGATGAAGGATGCCTCCGGCGCCACCTGATAGGTGATCGGCAAAAGCAGCGCGATGGTCAGCGCCGGCCCAAGACCGGGCAGCACGCCGATGGCGGTACCGAGTGTGGTGCCAAGCAGGCACCACAGAAGGTTGACCGGGGTGAAGGCAACCGAGAAGCCATGTGCGAGATGTCCGAGCGTTTCCATGGCGTCAGCCCCTCAACATGGTGATGAACGCATCGATGACCGTGTTCAGCTGGTTCTCGATGAAACCGGCACCGATGTTGACGCCAAGCGCCCTGGCGAAGCCGAAATAGGCGGCCAGCGCCAGGATCAGGCCGAGCACTGCGTCACGCAGCGTGCGCTTGCTGCCGAAGCCGTAGCAGACCAGAACGAACATGATGACGGATGCCGCCGTGAAGCCGAGCGGCCGGATGAGCAGCAGATTGGCGATCAGGCCGATGACGACGAAGCCCATCGCCTTCCAGTCGGTCGGCGTCTCCTTTTCCTCCTCCGGCTGCCAGCCGCCGCGAAGCGCGGCAAGGATGAGCAACAGCGAAAGAACCACCAGGCCGAACATGGTGAGGTAGGGAAAGACGGTCGGGCCGACCTTGGAGTAGAGCGGCGACACCGGGATTGCCAGCGTCTGCCAGGCGACGGCGCCGGCGCAGGCCAGGAGCCCGATGCCTATCAACAATTCCGGCACGGCAAGGCGCCACGGCGCCGCCTGCTGGTCGCTGGTGCTCATCGGTATCCTCCCAAGATGGCCGGCATCCTCCAGCCGGCCGCATCCGCAGTTTCGCCGCATCATATGTCCATGCGGCAGGCGAGATGGGAAGGGGGCGGCACTCTAACCGCCCCCTGAAGACATCAGGCGAGGCCGAGATCCTTGAGGATCGCGGTGATGCGGGCCGTGTCCTCGGTGAGGAATTTTGCGTAGTCGTCGCCAGTCAAAAGGATGGGCGTCCAGTTGCGGTTTTTGCATTCGGTTGCCCATGCATCGCTCTTGGCCATGGTCTCGATCATTGTGACCATCGCCGCCTTGTCGGCGTCGGAAACGCCGGGCGGTGCGAAGACGCCGCGCCAGTTGAACAGTTCGACATCGATGCCGGCTTCCTTCATCGTCGGTGCGTCGATGCCGTCCTGACGCTTGTCAGCCGAGATGGCGAGCAGCCGCAGCGCGCCCGCCTTGACCTGCTCGGAGAACTCGCCAAAGCCGGAGATGCCGGCCGCGACCTGGTTGCCGAGCAGCGCCGACAACGCCTCACCGCCGCCGGCGAACGGCACGTAGGACAGGTTTGTCGCCGGCACGCCGACCGTCTTGGCAATCAAGCCGAACAAGATGTGATCCGAGCCGCCGGCGGAGCCGCCGGCGACGGGAACCTTTGTCGGATCGGCCTTGAGCGCGGCGACGAAATCAGCGGCCGTCTTGAACGGTGACTCCGCCGGCACGACCAGGGCCTCGAACTCGCCGGTGAGGCGGGCGATCGGGGTGACTTGCGTCAGATTGTTCGCGGCCTTGTTGGCAATGATGGCGCCGACCATGACCATGCCGGCAACCATCAGGGAATTGCCTTTGCCGTTCCACTGGCTGATGAATTGCGGCAGCCCGACAGTGCCGCCGGCGCCGCCGACATTGGTGATCTGCGAACCCGAGATCAGCTTTTCACTGCGCAGCACCTGGTCGATCGTGCGCGCCGTCTGGTCCCAGCCGCCACCCGGTGCGGCAGGCACGAAGAGCTGTATCTGGGGCGCGCCTTCGGCGTAAGCGGGAGAAAGATGCGACGTCATCAGCCCGGCACCCACGGCTGCGGTGCTCATCAAAAATCTGCGTCTGTTCAGCATGGGGATTCCTCCAAATCACGACACCTCCTCCGGTGCCCGCCAAAACGCGCCTGCATCCAGACCCGTCATCGATTTCAAGCAGATGTTACGGAGTTCTGTCAACGGAAACGATATTCTACTGGACAGAACGATTTGGCGGCGCGACAGAGTCGCGTCGCTCGGCTTTCTTCAAACTGGAACCACCATGGACTCGCCAAGCAAATCGGCAGATGGGGAAATAGATCGCACCTCGGCGGACGGTGTTGCCGCGCTTGATCGGGCCATTGCCATCCTCGATGCCTTCACCACGGATGACCGGTCGCTCAGCCTGGCCGAAATCGCGGCGCGCACCGGCCTCTACAAGAGCACCATCCTGCGGCTTGCGAATTCCCTCATGCGCGGACGATTGCTCGAGCGCCTCGACAATGGACGCTACCGCGTCGGACCCGCGACCTTTCGGCTCGGTGCGCTCTACCAGCGTTCGGTCGTGGCGGTCGATATCCTGCTGCCGATCATGCGCGATCTTTCCGAGCGAAGCTGGGAGAGCGTTGCCTTCTATGTTCGCTCGGGCGATGTCCGCACCTGTCTTTACCGCGTCGAATCCAAGCACCCGATCCGCTACACGATACGCGAAGGCGACGTATTGCCTTTGCTGCTCGGCTCGGGAGGCCGCGTGCTCGCAGCGTTTTCGGGCCAGCAGGGCGAACCGTACGAGACCATCCGCGAGACCTGCAACTGCCTCGCCGTGGGCGACCGGGACCCTGAGACGGGGGGCGTGTCGGCGCCGGTGTTCGGCCCGGGAGGCGTCCTGCTCGGCGCCTTGACCCTGGCTGGACCCAGCACGCGCGTCGACGCGGCATTTCTGCAGCGCATGAAGCGTCCGCTGCTCGAGGCGGCGGCCCGCGCCACCCGCGCCTTCGGCGAGGACGCCTCCATGCTCGAGCGGGCAAGCCTGGCAGCGGACGCCATGCCGTAGAACACGTCCTCGTTGGAAGCCCCGCTCAAGTCAATTTGACCAGGCCACAGCGGTTCTTGGCGCGGCCCGCCTCGTCATCATTGCTGGCGACAGGCGCCATCATGCCGGCGCCGGCAGCTGTCAGCCCGCGGCTCAGGTCACCGCGCCAGCAGGATGGTCGGAGTGTCGTGATAGGTGGTCTTCACCACTTCCCGGTAACCGCACTTCGCAGCCACCCTCAGCGACGCGCCGTTTTCCGGATCGATGATACAGACGGTCTTCTCGCGCCCGAAAATCTCTTCGCTCCACGCCAGGATGCGGCCAACCACCTCGGTGGCGAAGCCCGCCCCGTGCACGGCCGGAACCAGCGCCCACCCGGCCTCGGGAATGCCTTCGATCGATGGTTCCATGTCGCGCTTCAGGTCGTGAAACCCGGCCTCGCCGATGAAGCGTCCGGTCGCCTTCTCCTCGATCGCCCAGAAGCCATAGCCGAGCAGCGACCACAGGCCGGCGTGACGCAGGAAGCGCATCCAGCTTTCTTCGCGCGTGCGCGGTTTGCCGCCGATGAAGCGGGTGACGACGGGATCCGTCCACATCGCGGCATAGGTGTCGAAATCGTCCAGCCGGTGTGCCCGCAGGATGGTTCGCTTCGTTTCGATGACAGGAGCGCTGGTCGCTTGTGGTTTGTTCATGGGATCTGCCTCGCACGGATCGTCAGCGCTTAGCAAATCGCCGGTGCTGCGCAAGGGGCCAGGGCAACACGGCCCATCATCCAGCCACCGCTATGGGAATTTTGCGCGACGGTGCTATTTTTCACGGCAGGCTGATTCAACACCTGCCAGCGCGACCTTTTTTCAGGCGCTGGGCGGTGCCGTCAAACCCCAGGGAAAGAGCATGGACACCACCGATCTTGTGCTTGCGATCTTCCATCATCTGCTGGTGTTTTCGCTGGCGGGAATCATCGGCGCCGAATTCGTCCTGATCCGCGGCGATCTGGGCGCTGCAACGCTCAAGAGGCTCGCCGGCATCGACCGCCATTACGGCATCATTGCCACGCTGATCATCGTCGTCGGCATCGGCCGCGTCTTCTATGGCCTCAAGGGCTGGGAATTCTACGTCCACAATTGGGTGTTCTGGGCCAAGATAGCGGCGTTCGTCGTGGTCGGCCTGCTGTCGATCATCCCGACCGTCCGCTTCATATCCTGGAGCAGGCAGGCGAGCGGCAATGCCTCGTTTCAGGTGCCGGCGGCCGAGCTTGCGTCCGTGAAGACCTACATCCGCGCCGAAGCTTTCATCTTCCTGCTCATCCCGGTCTTCGCCGCGGCGATGGCGCGTGGCTACGGCTATTAGGATGGCGCCCATCAGCAGTTTGCCGTTTGAGTCCGGTTGCAATCTGTTAATTTGCGCTAGTTGTTGCTCCATCTGCAGGGTGTTGAGAGGACCCCGCGCAGCGGTTGGAGATTTACGTATTGGGAGGAGATCACGATGAGAAGATTTGTCACCACTCTGGCTGCTGCTGCGGCCGTCGCGCTTTATGGGTTCACTGCCGGCGCGCAGACCTATCCTGAACGCACCATCACCGTTGTGGTGCCGTTTGCAGCCGGCGGCCCGACCGACACGGTCACGCGCCTCGTCGCCGAAGCGATGTCGAAGGATCTCGGCCAGCAGGTCATCGTCGAAAATGTCGGCGGCGCCGGCGGCACGCTGGGTGCCGGCCGCGTCGCCAACGCCGAGCCGGACGGTTATACGCTGCTGCTCCATCATATCGGCATGGCGACAAGTGCGACGCTGTACAGAAAGCTCGCCTACGACACGCTGAACGCCTTCGAATATGTCGGCCTCGTCACCGAGGTGCCGATGACCATCGTCGGCCGCAAGGACCTGGAGCCCACCGACCTCAAGGGGCTGGTGGAGTACGCCAAGGCCAACAAGGATTCCATAACCGTCGCCAATGCCGGCATCGGTGCGGCCTCGCATCTATGCGGCATGCTGTTCATGAGCGCCATCAAGACGCCGCTGGTCACCGTGCCCTACAAGGGCACCGGCCCGGCCATGACCGATCTCCTCGGCGGCCAGGTCGACATCATGTGCGACCAGACGACCAACACCACCAAGCAGATCCAGGGCGGCACCATCAAGGCCTATGCCGTCACCTCGCCGGAACGCCTCGATGTGCTGAAGGACGTGCCGACGGCGGTGGAAGGCGGCCTTCCCGATGTGCAGGTCGGCATCTGGCATGGTCTCTATGCACCCAAGGGCACGCCGGCCGAGATCACCGAACGCCTGTCGAAATCGCTGCAGGTCGCGCTGAAGGACCAGAACGTCGCCGCCCGCTTCGCCGAACTCGGCACCAAGCCGTCGCTCGAGGCCGATGCCACGCCCGCCGCACTGAAGGCCAAGCTGGAAAGCGAGATCGCGCGCTGGAAGCCGATCATCGAAGCCGCCGGCCAGTACGCCGACTGAGGTTTGAATAGGGGCGCCACCAGCGCCCCTATTCCGCTCGGCATCGCTACCCCAGTGCGGGCTTGGAGAACCATCATGAAACCTTTCGCGATCGACAGGGCCAACGGCCTGTGCGCCGCCCTGTTCATCGGTTTCGGCGCATGGTTCGCGCTGCAATCGCTCGGTCTCGAAATCGGCACCGCCTTGCGCATGGGGCCAGGCTATTTTCCGCTGGTCCTGGCGATCGTGCTGATCCTGCTTGGCGCGGTCATTCTCGTCCAGGCCGTACGCGTCGAGGGCGAAGCGATCGGGCACATTGCGTGGCGCGGCATGCTGCTCATCCTGCCTGCTCCGATCTTCTTCGGCCTGACAGTGCGCGGCCTCGGATTCATCCCGTCGATCTTCCTGACGGCGCTGATCGCGTCGTTTGCCAGCCGCCGCATGAAGCCATTGACCGCGCTCGTGCTGTCGGCCGGTCTGACGTTGTTTGCCTTCCTCGTCTTCAGCTACGCGCTCGGCCTGCCGTTCCGCCGCTTCGGCCCGTGGCTGGCCCCAGGGTCGGCATCGTGAGGCGATGAGCATGGATCTCCTCGACAACCTCGCGCTCGGCTTTTCGACGGCGACGTCGTTGACCAACCTCGGTTTCTGCCTGATCGGCGTCCTTCTCGGCACGCTGATCGGCGTCCTGCCCGGCATCGGCGCCACCGCGACCATCGCCATGCTTCTGCCCATCACCTTCCAGATCGGCGATCCGGTCTCCTCCCTCATCATGCTCGCCGGCATCTATTACGGTGCGCAATATGGCGGCTCGACCACCGCCATTCTCATCAACATGCCGGGCGAATCCTCGTCCGCCGTCACCGCGATCGACGGCTACCAGATGGCCAGGAACGGCCGCGCCGGAGCGGCCCTCGCGATCGCGGCCATCGGCTCGTTCTTTGCCGGCACGGTGTCGACGTTCCTCGTCGCCATCTTTGCCCCGCCGCTGACGGCGATCGCGCTGAAATTCGGCGCGGCCGAGTATTTTTCGCTGATGATCGTCGGCTTGGTTTCGTCCGTCGCACTCGCCCACGGCTCTATCGTCAAGGCGCTGGCCATGGTCGTGCTCGGCCTTCTGCTCGGCATTGTCGGCACCGACATCTACACCGGCACGCCGCGCTTCACGCTTGGAATCCGGGAATATGCCGACGGGTTGAATTTCGTTGCGGTGGCGGTCGGCGTCTTTGGCGTCGCCGAGATCCTGCGCAACCTCGAAAACGAGGATGAGCGCTCCGTGATGATCCGCAAGGTCACCGGCCTTATGCCGACCCGCGAGGACTTTCGGCGCATGGCAGCGCCCATCGTGCGCGGAACGATCATCGGTTCGGCGCTCGGCATCCTGCCGGGCGGCGGCGCGATCCTGGCAGCTTTTGCGTCCTACACGGTCGAAAAACGCGTCTCGAAAAACCCGCAGGAGTTCGGCAAGGGCGCCATCGAAGGCGTCGCCGGACCGGAATCGGCCAACAATGCCGGTGCGCAGACCTCCTTCATCCCGATGCTGACGCTCGGCATTCCAGCCAACCCGGTCATGGCGCTGATGATCGGCGCCATGATCATCCAGGGCATCGTGCCCGGCCCCAATGTCGCGACCGAACAGCCGGCGCTGTTCTGGGGCATCATCGCCTCGATGTGGATCGGCAATCTGATGCTGATCGTCCTCAACCTGCCACTGATCGGGCTTTGGGTGAAGCTGCTGACGATCCCCTATTACGTGCTTTTCCCGATCATCATGGCGTTCTGCTCGATCGGCGTCTACAGCGTCAACAGCAACGTCTACGACCTCTACGCCGTCGCCTTCTTCGGCTTCCTCGGCTATCTCCTGACCAAGCTGCGCTGCGAACCGGCGCCGCTGCTGCTCGGCTTCGTGCTCGGCCCGCTGCTCGAGGAAAACCTGCGCCGCGCCATGATCCTCTCGCGCGGCGACCCGAGCACCTTCTTGACCAGACCGATCAGCGCCGGCCTGCTGCTCATCGCGCTCGCCGTGCTCGTCATCGTCTTCCTGCCGGCGGTCAAGAAAAAGCGCGAAGAGGTGTTTGTGGAGGAGAGTTGAATTACGCCGTCGTTCCGCTTCGGTCCTGAATCTCTTCGACAGGGTCGAGCGGTGCGATCGGCACCAGCGGTGCCGGCACATCGGTCGTCTTGACCTCGGCCTTGCAGATGTCGGCGATGACGCAGGCCGGGCAATCCGGCTTGCGCGCCTTGCAGACGTAGCGGCCATGCAGGATCAGCCAGTGATGTGCATGGCGCATATATTCGTCCGGAATGATCTTCAACAATCCTTGCTCGACCTGTTCCGGCGTCTTGCCGGGCGCCAATCCGAGCCGGTTGCCGATACGGAGAATGTGCGTGTCGACCGCCATCGTGTGCTGGCCGAAGGCCATATTGAGCACGACATTGGCGGTCTTGCGCCCGACCCCGGGCAGCTTGACCAATTCATCGCGACTGTCGGGTACCTCGCCGCCATGGTCGCGGATCAGCGCCTGCGACAGCGCAATCACATTCTTCGCCTTGTTGCGCCACAGCCCGATGGTGCGGATATATTCGCCGACCCTTGCCTCCCCCAGCGCCAGCATCTTGTGCGGCGTATCGGCGGCCTTGAACAGCGCCCGCGTCGCCTTGTTGACGCCGGCATCCGTCGCTTGCGCCGACAGCACCACCGCGACCAGCAGCGTGAAGGCGTTGACATGTTCGAGCTCGCCCTTCGGCTCGGGCCGCTGGACGGAAAAGCGCCGGAATATCTCGTGCACTTCGGCCGGGCTGTAGCGCGACGAGCTCCGCACCGGCCGCGGGCGTGGCTTGACGTTCGACCCATCGCGTCGTGCGGGCAACAGCTCTTTTTTGGACAGGGAAGAATCTTTGGACTTGGGGCTTGCCATTTCCCTCCTATAATATCCCCTCATGAGCGACACAAACGCCTCGTTTCAGGCCGACGAGCCATTCTTTCAGGCGCTACTCACCCCGCACCGGTCTCTGGGCCGGACAGGCTTCTTCATCCTGATGGGCGCGCTGCTGTTCGGCTGGCTGGTGACAGGCGCGTTTTTCCTGTCGCGCGGCGCCTGGCCGGTGTTCGGCTTCTTCGGCCTCGACGTGGCCGCCGTCTACCTCGCCTTTCGCATCAACTACCGGGCCGCTCGCGCCCGCGAGGAAGTCTCGGTCTCGCGCACCAGCCTCGACATCCGCAAGACCGCACCTTCCGGCAAATCGGAAGCGCATCGCTTCAATCCGTTCTGGGCGCGGTTTTCGGTAGCCCGCCACGCCGAGATCGGCATCACAGGGATGACGGTGGAAGGCCAAGGGCAGAACGTGCCGATCGGATCCTTCCTGGACCCCGATTCCCGCGAGAGCTTTGCCACCGCCTTTTCGCGCGCGCTGGCGACCGCCAAGGCACGCTGAGCCAGCCACGGGCGGCTCCTGGGCTCGAATCCCGTGTCCATCTACGTATGCGGCGTAGGAAGGCAAGTTTCGGGTGGCGATCGACGCCCCGAGGGGCGATATTCCGGCTCAAGGAGACAGTTCCATGAGCACACACACCGCAGTCCTCAAAAAGGACATCACGCCTGAAGGCAGCGACTACGAAATCGTGCGCCGTGCCATCGAGAAGATCAGTCTCGACTATCGCGATCAGCCTTCCCTCGAAGAACTGGCCGAGGAGGTTGGCGAGACGCCGACCGGCCTGCAAAAACTCTTCACCCGCTGGGCCGGCCTGTCGCCCAAAGCCTTCCTGCAGGCGGTGACGCTGGACCATGCGCGCAGGCTGCTCGATTCCGGCATGCCGCTGCTCGAGACCTCGTTCGAACTGGGCATGTCCGGCCCGGGCCGGCTGCATGACCTGTTCGTCACCCATGAGGCGATGTCGCCGGGCGACTACAAGACACGCGGCGCCGGGCTCACCATCCGCTACGGCTTCCATTCCTCGCCGTTCGGCACCGCCCTGATCATGGCCACCGAGCGCGGGCTCGCCGGCCTCGCCTTCAGCGACCCCGGCGAGGAACGCGCCGCCTTCGCCGACATGTCCAGCCGCTGGCCGAACGCCGTCTATGTCGAGGACATGACTGCTACCGGTCCCTATGCCGCCCGTATCTTCGATCCGACGCTGTGGCGCCCCGACCAGCCGCTGCATGTCGTCATGATCGGCACCGACTTCCAGGTTCGCGTCTGGGAGGCGCTGCTCAAGATCCCGATGGGTAAGGCCCGCACCTATTCCTCGATTGCGGCCAGCATCGGCGCACCGTCCGCCAGCCGTGCTGTCGGTGCGGCCAACGGGGCCAATCCGCTCTCTTTCGTGGTGCCTTGTCACCGCGCCATCGGTAAATCAGGCGATCTCACCGGCTATCACTGGGGCCTGACCCGCAAGCGCGCCATTCTGGGCTGGGAAGCCGGGCAGGTATCGTAATATCGATTTTCCTCGATATTGCGAAGGAAAACATGGATATATCGGCCTTCTTAAGTATAAGCGCGATTTAGACTGTGGTTTCCGCCGTTGCAACCCAGGGCAACCTCCGGTCCCCTGCAGTTGTTATTTTGAGCCGTTATTTTAGGTAACTCTAAATTAACCACGATAAAGTGATGATGCCCTCATATTAATCCGGACGATCCGGCTTGATAGGAGGTCCCGATGACATTGTTTCGCGCCGCCTGCGCCGCAGCTCTGCTGGTTGCCAGCCTCGACGAGGCCGCGTTGGCCGCGACGCAGAATGTCATCTTCAATGGCACGATCGCGCCCACCTGCACGCTTGTCGTTGCCACCAACGGCACGATGACGGCCAGCCCCGATCTCCAGTCCCTCAGTTCCCACAACAGCGGCGGCTCGGCTGGGACCGTGACACTGACGACGACCGGAGGTGTGTCGCTCAGCGTCGATCCGGTCACCACCATGACGGTGCCATCGGCAGACAGCACGTCGACGACCTGGACGCCGACCTACTCCGCCACCGGCGCGCATGCCATCGTCGAGACCGGCTCGGCAACCAGCATCACCACCCCCGGCGCCGATCTCGTCTCGGTTCACCTCGCTGGAACCAAAGGCGGCAGCAATCGCTTCGCCAACGGCAATTATCAGGCAACGGTAACGCTGCGCTGCGAATGACGCGTGGCGAAGGAGGGGTCGTTGAAACATGCTCGAATCCTGGCGACGGCATTGGCCATCGGATTGACACCCATTGCCGCCAAGGCCCAATCGATGTCGCCGATGCGTGGCGAGATCAACAGCTTCACCGACGTCTTCGCGGTCCGCATCTTCCCTGCCAATCCCTACGACCGGAAGATCCGGGTCGAAATCCACGTCTACGATCAGGATTTTCAGCCGGTAGATGCCAGAATCTCTCCAAATGTCTTCCAGCTGGCTTCCCAGGCTTCCCGTTCTGTCCTTGTGGTCGTGCCCTTTGACGGCGCGGCCGAGCGTAAAGTGCGTATCTGTACCGAAAGCATCCCCTTTCCCAATCAACAGACGCAGATAAGGGCACAGATATGCGGAAAGTTCTTTGGGCGCCGCAAGTCCTGACACTGGCGCTCGCGGCTGCTTGGGCGGGTGCCTCGCCGGCCGGGGCCGAGGACGTCTACAACCTCAACCAGAATGAGAGCGGCTTCAACCTGCCCGGTGTCACCTTGCCCCAGGGTCAGGACGAGGTCCGTGCCGCGGACGGCACCACATGCCGTTCCGCCGTCTCCGGCTCCGGGGCCTATGTCGATCTCGGCGTTATCAGAGGCAACAGCCAGTCCGACAATGATGTCGCCACTTACGGCCGGGTGGTGATCCCGATCGGGCGTACGCCGAAGCGCGTCGATTGCAGCCGTCTCTATGAGCTTGAGGTCGAGCGCCTGCATCTGGAGCTGAAACTTCTCAAAATGGGCCTCGGCGCCGACGGCCAGACGGCCAGCGTAGCCGCCACCGCTCCCGCAGCCGCATCACCGGGGTGGGCCAACGAAGGCTGGAGCATCAGGACCGGAAATGGCGATGGCAAGAAAAAGAAGAAGCAGTAGCCGCGCGCTGCTTGCGATGGCGGCACTTGCCGGTTCCTGCCTTCCGGCGCAGGCGGCGATCATCGGCACCTGCACCATCATGGTCGGGGCGTCCGGAACGATGAAGGCCAATCCCGCCATCAGCATACTGGGCTCCAAACAGGCAGGCGGATCGAGCGCCAGCGCCACCGTGGTGGCGAGTTCCCTGTTGTGCTCGATACTTAACCTGCTTGACTGCTATTCGGTTTCGGCGCCGGCGCCTGCCGCATTCTCCTCCGCGCCGAGCGGCGGCGGCACCAACGTGATCTTCGCTTCAGTCTTCCGCCTCGATGGCTCGGGGGTCGATGTCAACGGAAGTGTGCCGCAAAGGGTTGCCAACGGCACCCACGCGATGCAGGTCGACCTCACCGCCACCAAATCGAGCGGTATCTTTCCCGCCGGCAACTATCAGGGCACGGTCACCGTGCGCTGCGAATAAGGCCACGACACCTCAAATCGGACTGGACCATGCGCGTGGTCTGGCAAGCCGCGGCCTTACAGGTTAGCTTCCACGCAATCGGAACGATCTGCGTTCGCCCGGACGCACGAAGACGCTCCGATATTTTGAATTTGCGTTGCCAGGAGGCCCTGCTTGATTATCGTCATCGGCTCGATCAACCTCGACCTTATCGCCAAGGTCGACCGCTTGCCGAGTCCCGGCGAGACGGTGGGCGGCTCGGCCTTCACCACCGCACCTGGGGGCAAGGGCGCCAACCAGGCACTGGCCGCCGCACGCGCCGGCGCCTCGGTGCGCATGGTTGGCGCCGTCGGCAGGGACAGCTTCGCCGCCGAGGCACTGGCCTTGCTGCGCGACGGCAAGGTCGACCTGTCCGGCGTTGCCGAGACTCATGCCTCGACCGGCACGGCACTGATCATGGTCGCCGACGACGGCGAGAACATCATCGCCGTGGTGCCGGGCGCCAACGCTTCCGTGGTGCCAGGCGATCTCTCCAAGGCCTTTCTGAAAAAAGGCGACGTCGTGCTGCTGCAAAATGAGATTCCGCTGGCCACCGTCGATGCCGCCCTCGACCAGGCAAGGGCGGCCGGCGCCATTACCGTGCTCAACACGGCGCCTTTCCAGGGGCAGGCAGCCGGCTTTCTCGGCAAGGCGGACTATGTCGTCGCCAACGAAACCGAGTTCGACCTCTATGGCGAAGCGCTGTCGCTGCAAGGCCGCGACCGGGCGGCCCGTATGCGCGACTTTGCCGGAAAGACCGGCCGCACCGTCGTCGTCACGCTCGGCGGCGACGGCGTGATGGCGGCAACGCCGAGCGAATTCCTCACCGTTCCGGCACGCAAGATCACCCCTGTCGACACGGTCGGCGCCGGCGATACGTTCTGCGGCTATTTCGCCGCCAGCCTGTCGTCGGGCCTCACGCTCGAACAGGCGCTGGCGCGCGCTGGCGCGGCCGGTTCGCTGGCCTGCCTGAAGCCTGGCGCCCAACCGGCGATCCCGCTCGCCAAAGACGTCGATCAGGCGCTGCAGGAAACCCGTTAAAATGCTGCGTCCGCAAACGAAACATGCCGTGCCGCCGGCAAGCGACATCTGCCGCCTGTCCGCTGTCGAACTCGCCGGCGCGATCCGGGAGAGAGAGCTTTCCGTGCGCGAGGTGGTGGCGGCATTCCTCGATCGCATCGAGGCGGTCAATCCGCTGGTCAACGCCATCGTCTCCTTGCGCGATCGCGCCGATATCCTGCGCGAAGCCAATGCGGCCGATGCCAGCCTGTCGCGAGCCGAAGCGGCGGGTCCACTTTTCGGCATGCCGATCGCCATCAAGGATCTCGCCTCGACCACGGGCCTCAGGACCTCCTTCGGCTCGCCGATCTTCGCCGATTTCGTGCCGCAGGAAGACGATTTCTTTGTCGAGCGCATCCGCAATGCCGGCGCCATCATCATCGGAAAGACCAACGTCCCCGAATTCGGGCTTGGCTCCAACACCTACAACGCCGTGTTCGGGCCGACGTTGAACGCGTTCGATCCGGCCCTGACCGCCGGCGGCTCGAGCGGCGGCGCGGCGGTGGCCCTGGCGCTTAACATGGTGCCCGTCGCCGATGGCAGCGACTTCGGCGGCTCGCTGCGCAACCCGGCCGCCTGGAACAATGTTTTTGGCTTCCGCCCGTCGCAAGGACTTGTTCCCGGCGGACCCGATTTCGAAGTCTTCCATGCGCAGATGGGCGTCGACGGGCCGATGGGCTGCAACGTTCGTGATATGGCCCTGCTGCTCGATGTGCAGGCCGGTTACCACCCGCGCGCGCCATTGTCCTACGAGAAACCCGGCTCGTTCCTCGAAGGGCTTGGAATACCGGCAACTGGTGGCCGCATCGCCTGGCTCGGCGACCTCGGCGGTCATCTGCCGGTTGAAACAGGCATTCTCGGCCTGTGCGAGGCGGCACTTGGCCGCTTTGCGGATGCATCCTTCCCTAGCGAACCCCTGCTGCCGGATTTCGATTTCGAAGCGCTGTGGCAGGCCTTCGTGACGCTGCGCCAGGCCAGCAGCGGCTGCGCGCTCAAAACCCACTATGACGATCCCGCGAAGCGCCGCCTGCTCAAGCCGGAAGCCATCTGGGAAGTGGAGAACGCCATGCGGCTGACGGCGCCGCAGATCCGCGCCGCCTCCGTGACCCGTACATCCTGGCATCGCACGCTGTTGTCGATCTTCGACCGCTATGATCTCGTCGCGCTGCCGACCGCGCAGGTCTTCCCCTTCGATGTCGATACGCATTGGCCGCGTGAGGTCGCCGGACGCGCAATGGACAGCTATCACCGCTGGATGCAGGTTTCCGCCTTCGCGACCTTGGGCGGCTGCCCGGCGGCCAACGTGCCGGTCGGCTTCGACGATAGGGGCCGACCGATGGGCATGCAACTGATCGGCCGGCCGCGCGGCGACCTCGCCGTGCTGAAGGCGGCGGCGGCCTATGAGGCAACGCTGCCTTGGCAGACCGGCGCCTGAACCGAGCGGACTGGCGTGTCGCAGGGCGCTAGTTAGCGGCTTGCACCGGCTGCGCTGCTATGCATTGATTGTCCTCAAGCCGCGCCGCATCGGCGGCATTCCTGGGGAAAAGTCATGTCGCTCGAACTCTACGCCGCCTATGTCCTGGCTTGCATCGTCATCATCCTGGTGCCCGGCCCAACGGTCACGCTGATCATCGCCAACAGCATCCGCCATGGCTCCCGCGCCGGTCTCGCCAATGTCGCCGGCACGCAGGCAGGGCTTGCCGTGATGATCGCCATCGTCGGCATCGGCCTCAACACACTGATCTCGGGCATGGGCCACTGGTTCGAGTGGGTGCGGCTGATCGGCGCCGCCTATCTGATCTGGATGGGTGTGCAGATGTTCCGTTCCAAAGGCACGCTGAACGCCGATGGAACGGCCAGGAAACCGCGCGGCGGCTTCTTCCTGCAGGGCCTGCTGGTGGCGCTCAGCAACCCCAAGACGTTGATCTTCTTCGGCGCCTTCTTTCCGCAGTTCATTTCGCCGCAAGGCAACTACTCGCTGCAGATCGCCATCATGGGCCTGACCGCCATGATCTTCGCCGCCTTCTCGGATTCGACCTATGCGCTGGCCGCCGGCCGCGCCGGGCGCCTGCTGTCGGCCGGCCGCATCAAGCTTTTGTCGAGGATCAGCGGCAGCTTCATGGTCGGCGGCGGCCTGTGGCTGGCGCTTTCAAAGGCAAAGTAACAGCGCGCCGACAAGCCGGGACTCTAACAGCAATTTCCTGAAACAGGGAGGCCGATTGAAAGTCGGCCTTCTGTCCACCACATGAATCGGCGGTTGGGGGATTCACGTCGATGTCGTGGACTTTTGCGGATGTGAAAGGGCACGTGCTGGGCGTGATCCTGATTGTTGCTTTGTTTGCGGCGGTGTTGGTCCTTGATCCGCTCAAGTGGACGAATATGGCAAGCCCAATCCGGTCGGTCGTCACCGTCGACGCAATGGTCAGAAGTGTCCAGTGGGACCGCGTCGGCATCTATCTGGTCTCTGTCGAGAACGGTCCGTCTGTTCTCATCAAGGACAAACGCCTGCATCTGATCGGCTCGCGCATAAGCATTGAACGCGTCACGCGCGACAATGGAACGATCTTTTATCGGTTTCCAGAGTGAACTGGCGGCTGGCGCCTCTTCCCTCGCCCCGGTTACGGGGGATGGGGTGGTCGCGAAGCGATAGGGTGAGGGGCAGCGCCGAGGGCGCAAGCAGAATCTCAACGTTTGTGCCGCCCCTCACCCGCCTGCCGGCACCTTCTCCCCGTAAACGGGGAGAAGGAGGCTCACAGCCGCCCCAGCCTCTCCACCAGTAGCGCGAAAAATCCGTCATGGTCGATGTCGCGCATCACCATGGCGTTCTTTGGCCGCTTGGTGACGCCCCACCAGTCGATCACGGTCATGCCCATGGTCAGTTCCGAGGCGGTTTCCACGCTGACGTTGCAGTTGCGGCCCTTGAACAGGTCAGGCTTTAACAGATAGGCGATGACGCAAGGGTCGTGCAGCGGGCCGCCGTCGGTGCCGTATTTCTCCTCGTCGAAGCGCTCGAAGAATTCCAGCATCTCGGCGGTGGCGGTGCCGACCTTGGTGCCGAGCGCGCGGAAGGTTTGCGTGCGCTTGGCGGTGGTCAGCGCCTTATGGGTGACGTCGAGGGGCATCATCACGATCGGAATACCGGATTTGAACACGACATCGGCGGCCTGCGGATCGACATAGATGTTGAATTCGGCGGTCGGGGTGACATTGCCGCCCTCGAAGAAGCCGCCGCCCATCAGCACGATTTCCTTGATGCGCGGTGCAATGCGCGGCTCGCGGATCAGCGCCAGCGCAATGTTGGTGAGCGGGCCGAGCGCACAAAGCGTGATCGTGCCGCTTTCTTCCCCCATCAGCGTCTCGACGATGAAATCGACCGCGTACCGGTCCTGCAGCTTCATCGTCGGTTCTGGCAATTGCGGTCCGTTGAGACCGGTCTTGCCATGCACTTCCTCGGCGGTGACCAGTTCGCGCATCAGGGGCCGGATGGCGCCGGCATAGACCTTGATGTCCGGACGGCCGGCCAACTCGCAGATCTTGCGGGCATTCTTTTCGGTAAGCTTCAGCGGCACGTTTCCGGCAACGGCTGATATGCCGACGATCTCCAGTTCGGAGCTGCCGAGCGCCAGCAATATGGCGACGGCATCATCCTGACCGGGATCCGTGTCGATGATGATCTTGCGTGATTGGGGCATTTCAATTCCTTGTTTGGCGAGGTCGTGGGCTTGAACCGATCCGATCGAAACATCCAAATGACGCCGAAGCGGTCGCGAGCTGCCATGTCGAACCGCTCGACCGGGAAAGACAATTCCCGACCTGCGCGCTTCTCCTTGCATCTGCTCGCCGTTTCAAGCGCCATGTCGGTCATTCCTGTGAGTCCACGCCTGGTCTTTTTGAGCGGGTCTGTTGACGGCTTGAACTTGGTCGCGGGGCGGACCATATCAAGGCCATCGGGAAAAATGCCATCTGGGTTTTTCCACTTTATGTCGCTCTTGAGAGGACAGTGTAACATGAGCCGAATGACGCCCTTTTCCAGCCCGCTTCTCCTTGGTTTCGACGCCATGGAAAAGACCCTGGAACGCCTGGCGAAATCCGGCGACAGCTACCCTCCCTACAACATCGAACGCCTCAGCGGCGCCGACGGCAAGACCGAAAGGTTGCGCATTACATTGGCGGTCGCCGGTTTCGCCGAAAGCGATCTCGATGTCACCACGGAGGAAAACCAGTTGGTCGTGCGCGGCCGTCAGACCGACGACACCGAGCGCGAATTTCTTCATCGCGGCATCGCCGCGCGCCAGTTCCAGCGCTGTTTCGTGCTGGCCGACGGCATGCGGGTGATCGCGGCGGAGTTGAAGAACGGTCTTTTGTCGATCGACCTCGATCGGCCGGAGTCCGAACGGCTGGTACGGAAAATAAACATATCGGTGAAAGACTGATCTTTACCACTGCATCGGCCGGAAATCGGCTCCGACTTCCGAAAGCACGATGCAGCAAATTGAAATGGCTCTCATGCGGGATGGCCTTGAGCGGCGTCCTCGCGCCAAGGAGGCTTTGAAATGACCAGAACTGAAAACATCACCATGACCAATGGCGAATTCGCTCATCTCGGCGAAGGCTCGGTCGCTTATCTCAGAAAGGTCTCGAGCGACGAATTGCTCGGCCGTTTCCCCAATCTCGGCGAAATCGCCCCCGGCATGGAACTGTGGGCCTTGTTTGCCGCCAATGGCCAGCCGATCCTGCTTTCCGATGCGCGTGACCGCGCTCTGGCCGGCGCCATGGAAAACGACCTGACCACCGTCGCCATTCATTGACAGCGATTCCGGCTGAAACGGAAAGGGCCGCCCATGGCGGCCCTTTAGCGATATCATTCTCGAAATTCAGGCCGCGTGCGAAGCCTGGGTGTCCGACAACAGCGCGTGGATAGCGGCGGCGTCGCGCGTACCCCTGATCTTGGCCACCGTGTCGGCATCGCGCAGGACCCGCGCGATGCGCGACAGTGCCTTGAGGTGGTCGGCGCCCGCCCCTTCCGGCGCCAGCAGCAGAAACACCAGATCGACGGGCTGATCGTCCAGCGATTCGAAATCGACAGGCGTCTCCAGCCGGGCGAAAACACCTGCGATGCGTTTCACGCCGGCCAGCTTGCCGTGCGGAATGGCGATGCCGTTGCCGACGCCGGTCGAACCCAGGCGCTCACGCTGCAGGATGGTGTCGAACACCTCCCGCTCCGGAATGCCGGAAATCGCCGCTGCCCGTTCGGACAGCAGTTGCAGCAGCTGCTTCTTGGAGTTCGCCTTCAACGCCGGCAGTATCGCCGGAACGTTGATAAGATCGCTCAGATCCATGCTAGAAAATCCCTTGTTCGCCTGCCGTCACCAGTCCCCACCCCTCGTGCGGCCGGCTCTTATTGCCGTGCGACCCTTGTCGTCACCGTGCGACCTTTGTCGTCACGCTTGCGCGACCTTGGTCGTCGACGGGTCGATCCAGCCGATATTTCCATCGGGTCGGCGATAGACGATGTTGAGATGGTCGGTTCCCGCATTGCGGAAGACAAAGACCGGGCTGTCCTTGGTGTCGAGTTCGATGACCGCCGACGCCACCGACATGGTCTTCAGCGTCATGGTTGATTCGGCGACGATGGCGGGCGCGAAATTCTCCGGAATGTCCTCGTCGTCATCGGCAAGCGGCGCCATCACCGTGTAGGCGATGTCGGTCGGCTGGCCGTTGGCGGCGCCCGAATTGTGCGATTTCAGCCTGCGCTTGTAGCGCCTCAGGCGGGTTTCCAGACGGTCCGCCGCCGCCTCGAAGGCTAGCGTCGGATCCTGGGCATCGCCGGTGGCCTGCAGCGAAGCGCCGGAATCCAGCCGGATCATGCAGTCCGCCGAATAGCGCGAGCCCGATTTGATGACCGTGACATGTCCGGCAAAGCCGCGATCGAAATATTTGCCGATCGCTTCGCCGACGCGATCATTGATGCGTGTCCGAAACGCATCGCCGATATCCATGTGTTTTCCCGATATGCGCAGATTCATCTGAAAACTGACCTTCCTTGCTCAGGCTTCAAACTGGCCCGAGTTTATACTCGTGATCCGTGCGCACAAGCTTTGCGGCGTCACTTGCGCCGATTTTAAATCCAAACTTTCCGGTTGATCACAAGCCGCCCTTTGACCGTCCCGAGGCCAACGTCGTGACGGACCATCCGCATGCGGGCATCTAGCCCGTCTCATGCGGGCGGGCTTCTAGCCACTTCACCGCGGCTTGTCAATGAAGTGCCGGCCTGTGGAAAATCGACCCGCTCAGCGCCCGGCGCTGGCCATCGCCCGTTTCTCGCGTCGGCGCTGCACCGAAGAGGGGATATTCATGCCTTCCCGGTACTTGGCGACCGTACGTCTTGCAATGTCGACGCCACTTTCGCGCAACATGTCGACGATCGCGTCGTCGGAAAGCACGTCGACGGGTTTTTCCTCGTCGATCAACTGCTTGATGCGGTCACGCACGGCTTCCGAGGAATGCGCATCGCCGCCGCCCGACGCGGCGATCGAGGCGGTGAAGAAGTAGCGAAGCTCGAACACGCCGCGCGGCGTCAGCATGTATTTGTTGGCTGTGACCCGGCTGACCGTCGATTCGTGCATGCCGATGGCGTCGGCCACCGTGCGCAGATTGAGCGGCTTCAGCTGCCGCACGCCATGGACGAGGAAGGCATCCTGCTGGCGAACGATTTCCGAGGCGACCTTGAGGATGGTCTTTGCCCGCTGGTCGAGGCTGCGCGTCAGCCAGTTTGCATTCTGCAGGCATTCGGCCAGAAAATCCTTTTCCGCCTGGTTCTTGGCCTGCGGTGAGACCTGGGCGAAATAGATATGGTCGACCAAGACCCGCGGCAGCGTTTCGGCATTGAGTTCGACCGTCCAGCTGCCGTCATTGGCCGCGCGCACCTCGACATCGGCGACGATCGCGTCGCTGGCGCCGCCCGAAAACGCCATGCCCGGCCGGGGATCGAGCGCCCGGATCTCCGCCAGCATGTCGAGCAGATCCTCCTCGTCGACACCGCATATCCGTTTCAATGCATGAAAATCACGTCGTGCCAGGAGTTCGAGATTGGCGACCAGCGCCTTCATCGCCGGATCGAGCCGGTTGCGCACCGCAAGTTGCAGCGACAGGCATTCGGCCAGGTCGCGGGCAAACAGGCCGGCCGGCTCGAAGGTCTGACACACCGCCAGCACCTTCGCCACGGCAGCGGCATCCGCACCGAGACGAGCGGCGATCTCGGCCAGGTCGGCACGCAGATAGCCGGTCTCGTCAAGGCCGTCGGCGAGTTCGGCGGCGATCAGCCGTGCAGCCGGGTCAGTGAAGGCTAGCGCCACCTGTTCACCGACATGGTCGCGCAGCGTGATCGCAGCAGTCGCCATATCGCCGGCGTCAAACCACTCGGATGAGGAACCCGCGCCATTGCCCGAAGCCGATTTCCATTGTGCCGTCAGGTCGGGACCGAGCCGCTCGCTGGTCCCCGGGTCGTCGGGGAACAGGTTTTCCAGCGACGTGTCGAGCTTGTCCGAGATCGCCTCGGCGCTCCACTGCGTCTCGTTTTCGAACCAGTCGCCTTCGGCGGTGGCTTGCGGCTCCGCCTCGATCTTCTGCGCCTGGTCGCTGGCGGCATCGTCCTGCGGCTCGGCGCGCTCCAGCAGCGGATTGCGCTCGATTTCCTCGTCGATGAAATGCTCAAGCTCGACATGGGTGAACTGCAGCAGCCGAATCGACTGCATCAGCTGCGGCGTCATCACCAGCGACTGCGATTGTCGTAGCTGTAGTTTGGCCGCCAACGCCATGGTTCGGTTTCAAACGCCTCGTCTACGCATCCCGACTTCCGGGCAAGAATTTTGCAGCCGGCCATAAAACTGGCCCGGCTTTTGCTTGTCAAGGCAATTGGTAGCAAAACCCGCTTACCGGAGCGTTATCCCGGAGCAAAATCGAGAAAAAGCGCCGCTCGAACCGGAAAAATCGTGTCAGGAAACAAATTTCACGCTCAGAGCAATTCCAGGAAAAGTGAGAGACCGCTTTCCCGGGAAAAGCGCATAGCGCTTTCCCTTGGGATTGCGTCAAGACGAAAAGACGGAGCGGATTGGCGTTTTCCGTGAAACGACGAACCGTTCAGAGCGTAAAACCCTCGCCGAGGTAAAGTCGCCGCACATCGGGGTTTGCCACCACCTCGTCGGCCCTTCCATGGGTCAGCACCTGGCCGGCATGGATGATGTAGGCGCGGTCGATGAGGCCGAGCGTTTCGCGCACATTGTGATCGGTGATGAGGACGCCGATGCCGCGCGCCGTCAGGTGGCGCACCAGTTGCTGGATATCGGCGACGGCGATCGGATCGATGCCTGCGAAAGGCTCGTCGAGCAGCATGTAAGCCGGACGCGTCGCCAGCGCTCGCGCGATTTCCAGGCGTCGCCGCTCGCCGCCCGAAAGCGACATGGATGGCGCCTTGCGCAGATGGCTGATGTGGAATTCCTCGAGCAGTTCGTCGAGATTGCGCTCGCGCACCTTGCGGTCCTTTTCGACCACTTCCAGCACCGCGCGGATATTCTGCTCGACATTGAGACCGCGGAAGATCGACGCTTCCTGCGGCAGATAGCCGATGCCGAGGCGTGCGCGACGGTACATCGGCATCGACGTGACGTCGAAGCCGTCGATCTCGATCGTGCCTTCATCCACCGGCACGAGGCCGGTAACCATGTAAAAACAGGTCGTCTTGCCGGCGCCGTTGGGGCCGAGCAGCCCAACGGCCTCGCCGGCGCGCACGCCGATGGTGACGCCGCTGACGACCTTGCGGCCCTTGTAGCTCTTGGTCAGCCCCTTGGCGATCAGGGTTCCCTTGAACTTTCCCGCATCGACGGTCACCGTGGCCGGCGCCGAAAGCTTGCCGGCGGCCCGTCCCGGAAGACGCGCCGTCAGCGACGACAGGCTGGCCATCAGGGGTTCGTCGCTCCCGATTTCGGCGGCGGCGTGATCGACATCTGGACGCGTTGCCCAGCGCATGGATCCACCTGAGCCAGCCCGCTTTTCATCTGCACGGTAAGCTTGCAGCCCACCAGAATGTTGTCGTTTTGCGACAGAACGACCTTTTTGCCCGAAAGCACCAGCACCTGGCTCTTCATATCGAAGCTGCCTTGATCGCCTGTCGCGACCTGCGCATCCGACTTGATGTAAACCTTGTCGGAGATCTCCAGGTGATCGATGTTGGCCGAGCCCGTCATCGCCGCACCCGCGGCCTCGGTGCCCTTGGCAGCGGCGTTGGGGTCCTTGACGTAGTAGACCGTCATCTTGCCGGCCTTCATCAATGTCGGCCCCTGGACGACACTGACATTGCCCGTGAAGATGGCGACACTGTCGGCCTGGCGGACTTCCAGCTTGTCGCTCTCGATCTGGATCGGCTTGTCGCCGGACAGTTTGAGGCCTGATTGACTGGTCGTCTGCGCCGATGACGGCCCGAGTCCGAGCAGCAGCAACGCTGAAGTTGCAGCCGCGAGCCGCGTCGAACTACTGAGCCGCATTGGTTTCTCCGCTGTTTCCCTGTGCCGCCTTCAAGGCGGTGGAATCGATGTTGACGCGCACCTTGTTCTCGAAAACCAGAACCTTGCCATTGTCCTGGACCGACATCGTATCCGCCGTGATCCGCGACCCGCCACGGCTGACATCGACGGGATCTCCCGTCTTCATAGTGCCTTTGCCCATGTCGAGGAAGACCGATTTGAACTTGGCCTGCATGCCGTCGGTCGTGGTGATCGTCACGTCGCTGGTCAAATTCATCGTATTGCCGTCGCGATCGTAGGTGCCGTGCGAGGCCTTGACCGCCGCCACATTGTCGGGCGCGATCGGCACCTTGGCGTCGATGCCTTCCAGCTCGATGATACCTTGCGTGCTGACATCCTGAATGGCACGCAGCGCCGTCATCGAATAAGGCTGCTTCTGCTTGGTGAAACCGTTGAGCTTGGGATTGGCCATCACCAGCTTGCCGTTGGAAAAGGCAGTGCCTTCCGCCTGAACCTTCACGGCGACGGGTGCGGCGAGATAGGAATAGACCGGGAAAGCGACCGCTATCAGTGCCGCGGCCACCGGCACGGCAAATTTGAGAACGCGCACGCGGCGCGAATGACGCTGTGCACGGTCGAAAGCGTCGCCGCGCGTCCGGCCGTCCGCCGGGGGAGCCAACACCGCCTCGGCGTTGGTCGGTTCAATCGGTCGCGCTAACATTCACTGCTTTCTTTAACCCTGCCCACCCTTGAGCACCGCCTATAGGTGGGACGCCGGCGCTTTCAAGCAAGCACAAGCCCACGAAAACTGCAAAAATGTGACAGCCGCCTTTGTACAGACGAAAACGAGGTCCGCACAACTGCGTGTTCTCCATAGCAGAAACAGACACGCGGCGTAAAATTTATCCGTCGTCGGTCTCGTCGCCGACCTGGGGCGATTGCACAAACATGTGAGCAGGCCAATACTTGTAGAGCGCCTAGCCGAGGCCGGCCGACTGTCGACGGGGATGGCTACCTCACGTCCAGGTGCTGACTTGTCTCGCCATACGCAAAAGAGAACTGCTTCCAGATGGGCGGATCATGGTCTAAAAGCGTCTCCTCCCGCCGACTGAAAGGCTGACCATGGCACTGAGAGCCGACGACCTGATCGACCGCCGCCGTTTGCGGCGCAAGCTGACATTCTGGCGCGTCGTCGCCATAGGCATCGTAGCCCTTGGGGTGATTGCGCTTTCAACCTGGTTCTATGGCGACGATTTCGGCGGCTCGACGGTCGACCATATTGCCAAGGTCAAGATCGAAGGCACGATCACCGAGGACGAGGAACTGATCAAGCGGCTGGAAACCATCCGTCTTTCATCGAAGGTGAAGGGCGTGATCCTGTCGATCGATTCGCCTGGCGGCACCACCGTCGGTGGTGAGTCGATCTATGAAGAAGTGCGCAAGCTGGCCGCCGACAAGCCGGTGGTGGCGGAAGTCGGCACGCTCGCCGCATCGGCGGGCTATATGATCGCCAGTGCCGCCGATCACATCGTTGCCCGCAAGACCTCGATCGTCGGCTCGATCGGCGTGCTGATCCAGTATCCCGACGTCAGCGGCCTGATGGACAAACTCGGCGTCAAGCTGGAGGAGGTGAAATCCTCGCCGCTGAAAGCCGCACCCTCTCCCTTCAAGCCGACCAATGACGACGAGCGTGCCATGGTTCGCAAACTCATCCTCGACAGTTATAACTGGTTCGTCGACATCGTCGCCGAACGCCGCAAGATGACCCGCGAACAAGCGCTGGCGCTTGCCGACGGCTCGATATTCACCGGGCGTCAGGGCGTAGCCAACGGGCTGATCGACGCCGTCGGCGGCGAGGCGGTAGCGGTCGACTGGCTGGCGACCAAGGGCGTCGATGCCAAGCTCAAGGTCGTCGAGTGGAAGGATACCGAACAGCGCGGCGGCTTCCTGTTCTCGAAAGCGATGGCGCAAACCATCGGCAGTGCGCTCGGCCTGCCCGCCTACAGTGGCGACGTCATCCATGAACTCGGAGCCGACCGCTTGTTTCTTGACGGTCTCGTTTCCGTCTGGCACCCTTGAGACGCCGTTTGGGGCAAGTGAAAAAAGCAAATAAAATCATCCTCATAATTTTGACCGCACTGCTTTCACGGGGACCCGTCTCATGATCAAGTCCGAACTTGTGCAGATTATTGCCACGCGCAATCCGCATCTTTTCCTGCGCGACGTCGAAAACATCGTCGGCGCCATCTTCGATGAAATCACCGACGCCCTTGCCGAAGGCAACCGGGTCGAGTTGCGAGGCTTCGGCGCTTTTTCGGTGAAGAACCGTCCCGCCCGCACCGGCCGCAATCCGCGCACCGGCGAATCCGTCGAGGTCGAGGAGAAGTGGGTGCCGTTCTTCAAGACCGGCAAGGAACTGCGTGAAAGGCTGAACGGCGGCAAGTAGGCGCGACGTCAGCGCCTGACGGCCTTTCGGACAGGCCAGCTTCCGACGGAAAACATCATGTTCAATCGCTTCATCCTCATCGCGATCTTCGTGCCCCTGGCGATCATCCTGATCGCACTCGCCGTTGCCAACCGCGAACTGGTCGCCTTCACGCTCGATCCGTTCAACCCCGGCAATCCGAAGCTGACCCTGACTTTGCCGCTGTTCATTTTCCTGTTCCTGGCACTCGCCATCGGCATGATCGTCGGCAGCCTGGCAACCTGGGTCAAGCAGGGCCGCTATCGCAAGCTGGCGCGCCAGCGCGGCGTCGAGGCCGAGAACCTGCGCCAGGCGGTCAGCCGTGCGCCGGCGGCACCGCAAAGCCCGGCTCTGGGAACGGCCCCAGGCTCCACCCAAGGGTCCGCCCAAGGGTCCGCCCATGGGTCCGCCCATGGGTCCGCATTGCCGAAGCCGACCGCTTGAGCCGCCCGTCGGCGGTTTTGTCCCCACGGAGTTCTTCATGCTGACCATTTCGGCCGCAGAGGTCGACCATGCGCTGAGCTTTGCCGGGCTGGTCGAGACGCTGCGCATGGCGTTTCGCGACGGCGCGGTGCAGCCGGTCAGGCATCATCATACGATCGAGCGGCCAGATGGCGCGGCCTCCACCCTGCTCTTGATGCCCGCCTGGACCGACCTCAACGCGGCCGGCACATCGGCCGGCGGTCACATCGGCGTCAAGATCGTCACCGTGTCCCCCGACAACAATGCCATCGGCAAGCCGGCGGTGATGGGGCTCTATCTCCTGCTCAATGGCGCCACCGGCGAACCTGAGGCCTTGATCGACGGCCAGCGGCTGACACAGTGGCGCACCGCCTGTGCTTCGGCGCTTGCGGCCTCCTATCTCGCCCGCGACGATGCCTCGCGGCTGCTGGTGGTCGGCGCCGGCGCGCTGTCGCCCTTCCTCGCCAAGGCGCACTCGGCCGTACGGCCGATCAAGACCATCCGCATCTGGAACCGCACCCCGGCCAATGCCGAGAAGGTCGCGGCCGATCTGCGCGCCGAGGGTTTTGCAGCCAGCGCGGCGAGCGATCTCGATGCCGAGCTTGGGCAGGCCGACATCGTCTCCTCGGCGACGATCACGACGACGCCGCTGATCAAGGGTGCGCTGTTGCAGCCGGGAACCCATGTCGACCTGGTCGGAGGCTTTACGCCGACGATGCGCGAGAGCGACGACGACGCGATCAGGCTCGCCCGCGTCTATGTCGACACCCGCGCCGGCGCCACCAAGGAAGCCGGCGACATCGTCCAGCCGCTGGCCTCCGGCGTGCTGAAGCCGGAAACCATCGTCGCCGATCTGCACGAATTGGCGCGCGGCCAGAAGAAGGGTCGCGAGAGCGCCGGTGAGATCACGCTGTTCAAGTCGGTCGGCGCGGCGCTCGAGGATCTTGCCGCCGGCATTGCCGTCTACAAGGCGCTCACGGCCTAGTTCGCCGGTACAGCCATTTTGGCGCTCATCGCGTCGGCGATCACACGAAAATCGTGATCCCCGATTTCGAAAAGGCCAAAGCGAAGCTGATAACCCCAGTTCGACTTGGCCATGGTGAAGTCCAGCCTGTCGAGCAGCGGCTTGATCGGCGCTTCCTCGGCCTTGGCCCACGCCACATCGCGGCGGAAGGGTGTGAAGCCGGCGCCCATATCGCCCTGATAGGGCTCGCCTTCCCGCACGATGCCGATCGCGGTGAAGGCCCGCAGGCCATCTTTCTCGCCCAAAACAGTGTTCGGCGAGTAGTAGACGATGCCATCGCCTGGCTTGACGCGACGCAGCGGTGCCGCCTTGCCGTGGTTGACCTGCATGAAGCCGGCTGCGCGACCCCGCCGGACATGTTCGGCCGACGCCACGGCGATCCAGTACGCGCTCATCTCTGGTTACCATTGGCCTGTTCGCCATCGGACAGCCAATAGACGCGCAGGCGATGATTGTCGGGATCGAGCGCGACAAAAGTACGGCCGAAATCCATGTCGGTTGGCGTCTGCAGGATATTCAGCCCGCGCCCGGACCAGTCGGCATGGGCGGCATCGACCGCATCGGGCGTATCCAGCGCAAAGACGATTTCGGCGCCACCGCCTGACATGGCGGCTGCCGGCTCCACCGTATGGCGCGACCACAGGCCGAACTTGAAGCCGGCATCGAGCACGAACAGCACGAAGGTCGGCGAACTTTCGACCGGCTCACGGCCGAGCAGCGCGCTGTAGAAGGCGCCGCTCTCAAGCGGCTGGTCGACATAGAGGATGATGAAATTCGGGGTGGCCATATCTGCTCTCCAAGGTTCGGTGCTTCGACTTGGCGACCATAAGATGAGCTACTGTCAGATCATGGCAGCAGTCATCTCGAACCACGAGGCTTGTCGAGCGTCGTCCGCCACTCCTTGAGCAGCGCCTGGCGACGGCGCGGATAGCGCGTGTTTGTCGCTTGGAGCTCGGCGATGCGATCGGCGCGAAAATGCCGGAAATCGTGCCGCATCTCGCACCACGCCACCACCACCCGCACCTTGTCGAAGAAGCCCAGCGCAAATGGCCACACGACACGCTCGGACGCAGCGCCGCCGGCGTCGCGGTAGAGAAAGCCAAGCTTGCGCTCGTTGCGGATGGCCTGCCGCACCAGACCAAGATCGATGCTTTCGATGACTGCGGCGGGAGGGCCGACCAGCAGTGTGCTCGCGTCGAGATCCTCGCGCAGATCGTCCGGCAGGACGGCGGCGATCTTGGCCAACGCGTTGGCAGCGGCGGCCGAGAGACGCTGGTCCGGCTGCTTGGCGACCCAGCGCGAGCCGAGCACGATGGCTTCGATCTCCTCGTCGCTGAACATCAGCGGCGGCAGCATGAAGCCGGGCTTGAGCACATAACCGACACCCGCCTCGCCCTCGATCGGCGCGCCCTGGCCCTGCAGCGTGGCGATATCGCGGTAGAGTGTGCGAATCGAAATCCCGAGTTCATCGGCCAGCGCCTGTCCGCTCACTGGCCGGCGATGCCGGCGCAGGCACTGGATCAGGTCGAGCAGGCGTTCGGAGCGGGACATCCGGTAGATTTGCCTGTTTCTTTGACATTGGTCCATCGCGGCCAACCTGAACCGGAGAGGCCGACCTGTCGGACTTGGTTGCGAAGCCGGTTGCCCTATGTCAAAAGCGGCCACGCCGTTCGGAGTTGCCCCCGCTTGAAGTCTTTTCGCGACAAACGCCGCGACAACCGTCCACATCCATCCGCGAAGGGTGCGGCGGACGTGTCACGTCCGCGTCCCGGCCAGGCTCCCGCCAGACCGGAAGCGCCACCGCGCGAGCGCCATGAGGCGAAGACGGAAAGTCGTTCCGAACCGAACTCGGCGCCGCGCATCCTGGCCCGCCGCGAAGGCGCTCTGCCCGCCGAACATCTTCCCGTGATCCTGGAAGTGGCGCCCAATGCCGATTATGCGCTGCTCGACAGCGGCACCGGCCAAAAGCTCGAACAATATGGCCCCTACCGTATCGTGCGGCCCGAGGGCCAGGCGATCTGGCAAAAGGCCTTGCCGGCAAAGGAATGGGAGCGTGCCGACGCCGTCTTCACCGGCGACACCGACGAGGAGGGCATCGGCCGCTGGCGTTTCCCCAAGCTGCCGCTCGGCGAGACCTGGCCGATGAAGCATGACGGCATCGACTATCTCGGCCGTTTCACCTCGTTTCGTCATGTCGGCGTCTTTCCCGAGCAGGCCTCCCATTGGGATCACATGGCCGGGCTGATCGCGGCGGCGAAGCGGCCGGTCAAGGTGCTGAACCTGTTCGGCTATACCGGTCTCGCCTCATTGGTGGCGGCTCGCGCCGGCGCCGAGGTCACCCATGTCGATGCCTCGAAGAAAGCGATCGGCTGGGCCCGTGAAAACCAGGAGATGGCCGGCCTCGGCAGCAAGCCGATCCGCTGGATCGTCGACGACGCGGTCAAATTCGCCGAGCGCGAGGAGCGCCGCGGCAGCCGCTACGACATCATCCTGTTCGACCCGCCGGCCTATGGCCGTGGCCCCAAGGGCGAGGTCTGGCAATTGTTCGAGGATCTGCCCGATTTGACCGATCTCTGCCGGGCGATCCTGACGCCGAAGCCGCTTGCCGTGGTGCTGACCGCCTATTCGATCCGCGCCTCCTTCTTCGCCATCCACGCCCTGATGCGCGATACCTTTGCCGGCATGGGCGGCAAGATTGAATCGGGTGAGCTGATCATCCGTGAAAAGTCCGCTGGCCGGGCGCTCTCGACCTCATTGTTTTCGCGCTGGGTGGCTGAATGAACGAGCGGCATGCAGGCGCACCTGGCCAGGTGAAGGAGGTCACCAGCCTCGCCAATCCGCTGGTCAAGGACATCAAGGCGCTCGCTCAGAAGAAATTCCGCGACCAGCAGAACGCCTTCATGGCCGAAGGGTTGAAGCTGGTTATCGATGCGCTCGATCTCGGCTGGCAGATCAGGACATTGGTTTTCGCCAAGGCCGGGCGCGGCAACGCGGCGGTGGAGAAGGTGGCCGCACGCACGGTTGCCGCCGGCGGCATGGTGCTCGAAGTGTCGGAAAAGGTGCTGGTGGCCATCACCCGCCGCGACAATCCGCAAATGGTGGTGGGCGTCTTTTCGCAAAAATTCCTCGCCTTGAAGGATGTCCGCGCCGACAATGGCGACGTCTGGGTGGCGCTCGACCGGGTGCGCGACCCCGGCAATCTCGGCACCGTCATCCGCACCGTCGATGCCGTCGGCGCCAAAGGCGTCATCCTGGTCGGCGATACCACTGATCCATTCTCCGTGGAGACGGTGCGCGCCACCATGGGTTCGATCTTTGCCGTGCCGGTGGCCAAAGCGACAACCGAGGCTTTCCTCGCCTGGCGAGGCGGGTTTTCAGGCCTCGTCGCCGGAACCCACCTGAAAGGCGCCGTCGACTACCGCTCGGTCGATTTTTCACGCGGGCCCGTGCTGCTGATGATGGGCAACGAGCAGCAGGGACTGCCCGAAAGCCTGGCTGCGAGTTGCGACAGGCTGCTCAGGATTCCGCAAGCCGGCCGTGCCGATTCGCTCAATCTGGCCGTTGCCACCGGCATCATGCTGTTCGAGATCCGGCGCGGCGCGCTCAAGCTCGAGCCAATCCTGGACCAGCAATGAAGGTTGCCCGCCCGTGAGATCATGGTCTCCCTACGCACTGCTTGTCGTCGCGGCCATCGCGCTCGACCAGTGGATAAAATACCTGGTCGAGGCCGATCTGCCTTTTCAGGAGAAGGTTGATCTGCTGCCCTTCCTGGCGCTGTTCCGCACCTACAATACCGGCATCGCCTTCTCGATGTTCTCGTCCTTCGGCGACACCGGGTTGATCGTCATCTCGCTTGTCGTCGTTGCTTTCGTGCTGTTCCTGGCGACGCGGATCGCGCCGTCCCAGATCCTTGCCCGCACCGGCTTTGCGCTGATCGTCGGTGGCGCTCTGGGCAATCTGATCGACCGCGCCGTCTACGGCCACGTCATCGACTATATTCTGTTTCACACGCCGGTGTGGTCCTTCGCCGTCTTCAACCTTGCCGACGCCTTCATTTCGGTGGGCGCGGCACTGGTCGTCTTCGACGAGCTGTTCGGCTGGGGACGCGAACCCAAAGCCAGACCTTCCAAGGATTGACCCCGTGCGGCCATCGCCGCACAGTTCATGTCGCCAAACAAGATCGCGGAGAAAGACATGTCCGAAACCTTCAAAGCCATCCTCGTTTCGCGTGACGCCGAGAAAAAGCAGTCGGTCAACGTAACCGATCTCACCGAGGCCGACCTGATGGAAGGCGATGTCACCGTCGCGATCGAGGCAACGACGGTGAACTACAAGGATGGCCTGGCGATCACGGGCAAGGCGCCGGTGATCCGCCACTGGCCGCTGGTGCCGGGCATCGATTTCGCCGGCACCGTCGTCTCGTCCTCGCATCCCGACTGGCGCACCGGAGACAAGGTCATTCTGAACGGCTGGGGCGTCGGCGAAACCCATTTCGGCGCCTATGCTGGCCGCGCCCGCGTCAAGGGCGACTGGCTGGTGCCGCTGCCGCAAGGCATCAGCCCGCATGACGCGATGGCCGTCGGCACCGCAGGCTATACCGCCATGCTCTGCGTCATGGCCCTGGAGCGGCACGGCATCCTGCCTGATCGCGGCCCGGTGGTGGTGACGGGGGCGGCCGGCGGCGTCGGCTCGGTCGCGGTCTCGATCCTGTCCAGCCTCGGCTACCATGTCATTGCTTCCACCGGCCGCAATGCCGAAAGCCCCTTTCTGATCGACCTTGGCGCCGCCGAAGTGATATCGCGCGAGGAGCTTGCCCAGCCGGCCAAGCCGCTGGCCAAGGAGCGCTGGGCCGGCGGCATCGACGCAGTCGGCAGCCACACGCTGGCCAATGTGCTGTCGATGACCTCCTACGGCGGCGCGGTCGCCGCCTGCGGCCTGGCCGGCGGCATGGACCTGCCGGCCAGCGTCGCGCCCTTCATCCTGCGCGGCGTCTCATTGCTCGGCATCGATTCAGTGATGGCGCCTAAAGCAGTCCGCCTCGAGGCATGGCGCCGCATCGCCACCGACCTCGATCTGCAGAAGCTCGCCAGCCTGTCCAGCACCATCGGGTTCGACGGCATCGTCGATGCCGCGCACGACATCGTCGACGGCAAGATCCGCGGCCGCGTCGTCGTGGATATGTGACTCCGCCCAACTGCCGGAAGGGATGGAATCGCCAGATCTGGCGGCAAACCCGCCGCGCCTCGGCAAAAAGCGCTCATCCGCTAAAATTCGAACGATCCGCCGCAATTTTCCATAATCTCTGTCTGGCAAGGATTTCGCATGATCGCGGAATCCGGCAGCCAACAGGCGGACACTGGCGACGACGTCGATGCGGTGCTCCCGCCGGCGTCGACGCGGCGCTTCGTCGCCGCGCCGCCGCTGGTGCCCGAGCCGGAATTCTCCAGGCGCGAAAGCCTGCCCTTTCTGACATTCGTCGCCATCGTGTTGGTGGCCGGGCTGGCGCATCTGACCGGGGCACCGATCTTCATCAGCGTCGCATTGCTGGCAACCGGCCTTGCCGGCCTTGCCCTGCATTTGCGCGCCAGGCGGAGCGAACATCGCACCTCCGCCCTTCTTGACGAAACCACTGCCCGCAGCCGCGCCGAGATCGAGACGCTGGCCGACCGCATGTGGGAGATGCAGGAGAGCGACGAGCGCTTTCGCGGCCTGATCGACGCGCTTGGCGATCTCGTCATCCATCGCGACCGCGACGGCTACATCGTCTATGCCAACAAGGTCTTCGCCGATCTCGTCGAGATCGACCAGCGCGACCTCGCCGGCAAGACCCTGGCGGAACTGGGCATCGAGGTCGGCATGGTTCCCGATGCCGCCTTTTCCGACCATGAGTGCCTGAGTTCCACCGATGTCTCCATCAGCACGCCGAGCGGGCAGCGCTGGTTCTCTTGGATCGAACTGTCGGTGCGCGACAAGGACAGCGGCGCCGTTTCACACCGCGCCATCGCCCGCGACATCACCGCCCGCAAACGCGCCGAATCGTCGCTGATCACCGCACGCGAACGGGCCGAATATGCCAGCCAGGCCAAATCGCGCTTCCTCGCTACCGTCAGCCATGAAATCCGCACCCCGATGAACGGCATCATGGGCATGGCCAGGTTGCTCGCCGACACCAGCCTGTCGCCGGAGCAGCAGACCTATGTCGGCGCCGTCTCGACCTCGGCCAGCGCATTGCTTGCCCTGATCGAGGATCTTCTCGACTATTCCAAGATCGAAGCCGGGCGCTTCGACCCCGAGCCGCAGCCGATGTCGGTGCGCGAGATCGCCGACAACATCATCGAATTGCTGGCGGCGCGCGCCTTCGCCAAGGATATCGGACTGGGTTGCCATGTCGAACCCGACGTGCCGCAATTGATCACCGCCGATCCGGGCAAGGTCAGGCAGGTGCTTCTCAACCTCATCGGCAACGCCATCAAGTTCACCGACAGCGGCGGCGTGCTGGTGAGCATAGCACGCGCACGCACCGAAACCAGCGACCGCATATGCTTCACCATCGCCGATACCGGTCCGGGCCTGCGTGACGCCGACCTGGAGCGCATTTTCGAGGAATTCGAGCAGGCCGACGGCACGTCGACACGCACACATGGCGGGGCCGGCCTCGGCCTTGCCATCTCCAGACGCCTGGTGGCCGCCATGGGCGGCACGATCTCGGTATCCAGCCGGCTCGGCCAGGGATCCGAATTCGTCTTCGAAATCCCTGCGATAGCGGCCACCGAAGCGCCGCAGGGCCACCAGAATGCTCTCTCGGGCAGACGCGCGGTGATCCTGTCGAAGAACGCCGTCGAGGCCGACGCCATCGCCCGCACCATCCGCGCCAATGGCGGCGCGGTCGACATCGCCACCACTGCAGCACAGGCCGCGCCTTTCGCCGCCGGCTGCGATGCGATCCTGGTCGATGCAGCGATGGAAGAAGGCGACGGAAGGCTGCTCAAGCGCCTGCGCCAGAGCGGTTTCTCCGACTGTGAGGCGATCACGCTGATCGCGCCGACCGATCGCGGCATGCTTGGCGAGTTCCGTGCCAGCGGCTACGCAACCTTCCTGGCCAGGCCAGTGCGCGGCGGAACACTTTTGCGTGTGCTGTTGAGCAGCCATGCTCCGAGCCTCGGCCCGCCGCAGCCCGAAAAGCGCGGCGCGCCGTCGCTGCGCGCCGTCGGCAACCGCCAGCGCGGCCTGTCGGTGCTGATCGCCGAGGACAATGACATCAACGCCATGCTGGCCCGCGCCACGCTGCTGAAGGCCGGGCATCGCGTCAGGGTGGTTGGCAACGGCAAGGCCGCCGTCGAGGCTGTCACCGGCGCCGCGCACAAGGACCGCTTCGACGTGGTCTTGATGGATCTGCACATGCCGGTCATGGACGGGCTGGACGCGATCGCCGCCATCCGCCGCCATGAGGAAGAAAGTGCCGTGCGGCCGGTACCGATCATGGTGCTGTCGGCCGACAGCCAGGAAAAGACCCGCCATGCGGTGTTGGCCCATGGCGCCAGCGGCTTTGTCACCAAGCCGCTCGACCCCGAGGCGCTGGTCAATGCCGTCGAGGGCCAGGTCGTCGCAGCCTGAGCTTTCCACCGCCCATCCGCACCGCGCGATCACTTAAACGTAGCCGGTTGATCGTATTCGCCAGCCGACGAAGTATTGCCCACGGCGTCGTATCACGGTACTGTCACAATCCTGTTGCACCTACACCGTATCCCCGTGCCAAGAGGGATGGCTCGAAGGAGAATCACTCGTGCATACAGTTATGCCGGAATGTGACACTCGGCCGAACGCCAGCAGCGCCTTGCTTGCCGGACGTAACGTCGATTCCGTCATAAAGGGCGCGGCGCTGGGCCGTATAGGCAATCTTGAAGTGCGGCTCGCTCGCAACGAGGCCGAGATCGCGGCCGCGCAGGAAGTGCGCTACCGGGTGTTCTACGACGAACTTGGCGCCAGGAAGGACCTGTTCCAGGCCCATGACCGCCGTGACGCCGACCGGTTCGATCCGCTCTGCGATCATCTGCTTGTTTTGGACACCACGCTTTCCGGTCCCGAACATCGCCGCATCGTCGGCACATATCGGCTGCTGCGGCAAGAAATCGCGGCCACGGCCGGCGGTTTCTATTCCGAAGGTGAATTCGAGCTGACCAAGCTCATCGCCCGTCACCCCGGCCAGCGTTTCCTTGAACTCGGCCGCTCCTGCGTTTTGCCGGAATACCGCTCGAAGCGCACCATCGAGGCGTTGTGGCAAGGCATCTGGGCTTACATCAACCATTACGAAATCGGTGTGATGACTGGTTGCGCTTCCTTCCACGGCACCGTGCCGGCGGCGCATGCCGAGGCGCTCACCTACCTCGCCCACCACTGCCGCACCAATTCGGCCTGGGACGTGCGCGCGGTGTCCGGGCGCTACTGCTCGATGGACCTGATGCCGATCGAGGCCGTCAATGCCAAGGCGGCGATCGCCGCGATGCCGCCTTTGGTCAAGGGCTATCTGCGCGTCGGTGCCCGCATCGGCGACGGCTGCGTCATCGATCGCGAATTCTCGACGGTCGATGTGTTCGTCGTGATGCCGGTCAAGGAAATCGGCGCCCGCTACGTCAACTACTATGGCGGCGAAGCCCAGCGCTTCGCAGCATAGCGAATAGCGAATAGAAAGTAGCGAGAGCTATCTCGTTCAGCTCCTATTCGCTATTCGCTATTCGCTACTCGCTATTCGCTTCCTTTCACAAAATATCTTCCGGCCGCCGGCCGGGTCGGCTCTTGTAGGACGGAAACGACCAGCCGAATTTGAGCGCACCGCCACGCACGAGGAACGCCGCCGCAAAGCCGGCAAGGTTCGAGGTGAGCGGCGGCAGTCCGGCAAGATCGCCAAGCGTGTAAAGCCCGGCACCCGCAAGGGCGGCCGTGACGTAGATTTCGGGCCTGAGCAGCACCGATGGCTCGCCGGCAAGGAGATCGCGCAAAATGCCGCCGAAAGTGGCGGTGAGCACGCCGGTGATGACGGAGACGACCGGCGAGCCGGTAATCGCAAGCCCCTTGGCCGCGCCCATCACCGAAAAGGCGGCGAGCCCGATGGCGTCGAGCCAGAGCAGCCATTTCCAGCGCGATTCGACACGATGCGCGCTGAAGAAGACCAGCACCGCAACCGCGGCGCAGACCAGCACATAGCCGGAGTTGGCGACCCAGAAAACCGGCAGGTTGAGGATGACGTCACGCAGCGTGCCGCCGCCTATCCCGGTGACGCTGGCCAGGAACAGGAAGCCGATGATGTCGAGCTGCTTACGCGAAGCCGCAAGCGCGCCGGTCGCCGCGAAGACGGCGACACCGGCATAGTCGAGAAGCGCGATGGCATTCATGCAGACCAGGGGAGTAAGGGAAGAGGAGAATAGGAGAATAGGAGAGTATGTTTATCACAAAGCCGCACCGTTGGTACGCTCCCTTACTCCCTTACTCCCTTACTCCCTTACTGCCCTAACTACGCATCCTTCTCAGCCTGCTCGTTCACCGGCCCCGGCTCAACCGGTGCTTCAGCGGCGGCGAACTTCGGACCACCCTTGGCGACGCCGACCATGGCCGGGCGCAGCACGCGGTCGCCGATCGAATACCCCGGCTGCACGACCTGGACCACGGTGTTGGCCGGGACATCCGGATTGGGCACTTCGAACATCGCCTGGTGGAAATTGGGATCGAACTTCTCGCCTTCCGGCGCGAGCTTCTTGACCCCATGCCGTTCCAGCGCCGACAGCATGGCGCGCTCGGTGAGGTCGACGCCTTCGATCAGCGCCTTGAAGCCGGCGTCACCCGATGCCTTGGCCTCGGCGGGAATCGCATCCAGCGCGCGGCGCAGATTGTCCGACACCGACAACATGTCGCGGGCGAAATTCGCGACCGCGTAGGTTCGCGCATCGTGCACATCGCGCGCCGTGCGGCGACGCAGGTTTTCCATCTCCGCCGCCACGCGCAGCGCGCGGTCCTTCAGCTCTTCATTTTCCTTCAGCAGCCGCACAAGGGCTTCATAGTCGCCGTCGGTGCTGCCTTCCGTGCGCTCGGCTGTGGGCTCGGTCGCCTCGACTTCGTCGGGCGCGCGTTCGTCTTTTGCCTGGTCGCTCATCGCCGTTTCCCGTCAATCTCGAATGATGTGGATTTTGTGCCCGATATCGATGTTTGGTGGCCAAAAATCAAGGGGTAAGCGACTATGGAAGCCGCCGGCCAAGGCCGGGCAATGACAGGCAAGACATTTCGACTTTAATTCAAATTTTACCTTAACCGCGGGCTTTGCTTGCCATACAGGCATGATGGGGGAACCATTCTCTTGCTGCAGGAGTTTCGAAGCCGACACAGGATTTTGAGATGATGACCCGCAACATGGGCGAAAAGGCAGAGGGGCTGGCCATCGAGATCAGGCGCCAGTTCGGCGCCGAGGCGGTGACCCGCTTTCTGCGCACCTTGCCGGCCTTCCGCACCGAGGCCGACATCCCCGATCGGTTCAGAGAACTGCTCGACCGCCTCGATGGGGCGGAGCGCGGTGACATCGGCTGGCGCCGGCGGTAACGCAACAATCGATCTTGGCAGCAAACCTCCTATCGGCAATAGCCGGGGAGAGCCGAACCATCTAAGGATAGATGTGTTGTGGTTCAATGGAGGACGTAAATGCGCAAGGTTTCGATCACCTCATCGCTGATAGCGTTTGTCGGCCTCGGCGCCATCACCTTGGCGGCCTTTCCGGCACAAGCAGACAATCTTCAGCTGCAATTGGGCAAACATGGCCCGCGGCTGAAGCTCATGGAAGATTGCGACCCCGCCTACGACGATTGCGAAGGCCCCCGTCGCGACGATCGGCGCGACCGCCGTCAACGAGGCTGCACGGAAGACCGGGCTCTCGACAAGGCAGACCGAATGGGCATCCGCCGCGCAAGGATAGAGTCCGTCGGCCGCCGGGAGATCACGGTCCGCGGCAGACAGGGCGGCGACCGCGTGCGCGTGACTTTTGGCACCGAGCGCGGCTGCCCTATCCTCGATCGCGAATAGCGATCGACCAGCGGAAAACCGACGCTCAGAGCCATCAGCAGGTCGAGCTGGCGGGTTGGCAGGCTCGATCGCCAAGCTACGCGACAATTACGCACAGTAATTTTGCGTGATGTTGCCTTGCGGCGGCGAGGCGCCCCGCCTATGCTTCCTGATGAACATGATTTCCCCTGAGGCGGTCGCCAACAGCAAGCGCGCCTGGTTGAAGATTCTCGCCCGCTACAAGAAGCCTGACAGGCGGCGCAGCGCCGTCGAACTCGCCATCACCCTCATTCCATTCGCCATACTCTGGGGGCTGTCTTCGGCGGCTTATGCCTATGGCCATTGGTGGGGACTGGTCCTCATCCTCCCCGCGGCCGGGTTTCTGGTGCGCATCTTCATGATCCAGCACGATTGCGGCCACGGCTCCTTCTTCGCCAATCGTTACGCGGACGACTGGATTGGCCGCGCGCTCGGCATCCTGACGCTGACGCCCTACGATTGCTGGCGGCGCGCCCACGCGACGCACCACGCCAGCGCCGGCAATCTTGACGAACGCGGCATGGGCGACATCCGGACGCTGACCGTTGCAGAATACCGGCAGATGTCGTGGCGGGGCCGCCTCGCCTATCGTCTCTATCGCCATCCGCTGGTGATGTTCGGGCTCGGTCCGATCTGGCTTTTCATCTTCGAGCAGAGGCTACCCGTCGGCATGATGCGCGGCGGCCTGACCCCTTGGGTGTCGTCGATGACCACCAACCTTGGCATCGCGGTCGCAGCAGCCGTCCTTATCTGGTTCGTCGGCCCGGGCGCTTTCCTGGTGGTTCACCTGCCGATCGTCATCCTCGCCGGTTCGGCCGGCATCTGGCTGTTCTACGTCCAGCACCAGTTCGAGGAAACAGAATGGGCGAAGGATGCCGACTGGGAATTCCAGCACGCCGCCTTGCACGGATCGTCGTATTACGACCTTCCGCCGGTGCTGAACTGGCTCACCGGCAACATCGGTGTCCATCACGTCCATCACCTCTCGGCCAAGGTGCCGTGCTACCGGTTGCAGGAAGTGCTGCGGGATTATCCCGAGTTGCGCGACATAGGCCGGGTTACGCTGCTCGAAAGCCTGCGCTGCGTCAAACTGGCATTGTGGGACGAAAACCGCCGCAAGCTGGTGTCGTTCCGCGAGGCACGGGCGGCGGCTTAAGCAATTCCAGGAGAAGTGTGAACGGTTTTCCAGGGAAAACGCGTAGCGTTTTCCCTGGGCAATTGCGTCACAACAAGAAGACCGCCGCGCCATGGGCGCCGCGGCCTGGAGCTCCGATCAGGCAGCCCTGATCATGTCGGCGGCCTTTTCGGCGATCATGATGGTTGGGGCATTGGTGTTGCCACCAATCAGTGTCGGCATCACCGAGGCGTCCACGACACGCAAGGCTTCAAGCCCGCGCACCTTGAGTTGCGGATCGACCACCGCCATCTCGTCGACCCCATCCGACAGGAGCCGACCGGGTGATAGACCGTGTCGGCGCGGGTACGGATATGGGTCATCAGATCGGCATCGCTCGGCTCGCCGGCGATGTGCATTTCCTTGTGCCGGTAGCGCGTCAGCGCCGGCGAAGCCAGCACCTGCCGGGTGATCCTCACGCCTTTCAGCAGCAGTTCCGCATCGCGCTGGTCGCCGAGAAAGCGCGGATCGATGCGTGGCGCGGCAAGTGGATCGGCGCTGGCCAGCCCAACCTCGCCACGCGAGTGCGGCCGCAATATGCAGACATGACAGGAGAAGCCGAAACCGTAGTGCAGCGTGCGCGCATGGTTTTCGACCAGGCCGATGACGAATTGCAGCTGCAGGTCAGGGCGCTCAAGCGCCGGGTCGGATTTGACGAAAGCGCCGCTCTCGGCCGACGGCGAGGCGATCAGCCCGGTTCCATCCCGCCGCCACTGCGCGATGTGCCTGAGGAAACCCCACGCGCCGCGCGGGCTCATGCCGAGCATATCGGTGTCCTTCGATCTCCAGCCGACGATAAAATCGAGGTGGTCCTGCAGGTTCTTGCCGACGCCCGGCAATTCGTGGACGACGGGAACGCCATGCACGGCAAGTTCGGCCGCCGGGCCGATACCCGACAGCAACAGAAGCTGCGGCGAACCGAAGGCACCACCGCAGAGGATCACCTCGCGCGACGCCTGTGCCACTGCCTCGCCTTTGCGCGTCCGGTAGCGGATGCCGGTGGCGCGCTTGCCGGCAAGGACGATGCCTGTGGCGTGCGCCCGCGTGATCACGGTCAGATTGCTCCGCTGCATCACCGGATGGAGATAGGCGGCGGCAGTCGAACAGCGCTCGCCATTACGGGCGCCACCGGCAAACTGGGTCACCTGGAAATAGCCGGCGCCCTCTTGTTCCGGTCCGTTGAAATCGTCCGAGGCGCGAATCTGGTTTTCGGCACAAGCCTCTATGAAGGCCTTGGCGATCGGCCTCGGCGAGCGCTGGTTCGACACTTTCAGCGGGCCGTCCCCGCCATGCAAGGCATCAGTGCCGCGCTCATTGCCCTCGGCGCGCCGGAAATAGGGCAGAACCTCATCCCACGACCAGCCCTCGCAGCCCAGATTTGCCCATTCGTCATAGTCGCTGCGATGGCCCCTGACATAGAGCATTGCATTGATGGCGCTGGAGCCGCCCAGCGCCTTGCCGCGCGGCTGGTAGCCCTTGCGGCCGCCAAGACCTTGCTGCGGCACGGTTTCGAAGGCCCAGTTGTTGATCCTGGGCCGGCCGGAAAGCATGCCGATAATGCCAGCCGGAGCGCGGATCAGCATATCCCTGCCCTCGCCGCCAGCTTCGATCAGGCAGACCGTTTTCGATGGATCTTCCGAAAGCCGCGCGGCAAGCGCACAGCCGGCGGACCCACCGCCGGCTATGACATAGTCGTAACGCATGAAGACCCCTCCCCGATCGTTCCACGGATTTTCCATCCGGACGATCAAGAGAAGGCCTGAACACGGCTGATGTAAAGACGCGCGGAATTACCGCAACGTCAGCTGCTGCGAACGCGCCGCCAGGAGTATTTCGGGCCTTTTGGTTCCGGCACGGCGGCTGGCTGGTAGTAGAGCCCCAATCCGCCGGTGCGGCCCTCCTCCAGGCGCTTCAACAGCACCGCATTGGAAATCTCGAACTCGTCGAAGCCTAGCCGCAGCATATGCGGCAGTTGGTCCACCAGCACCTGGCCCGTGGCGCGAACGGCACCTTCGAAATGGTAGCGGCCGCGCAGCAGTTCTCCCTTGGAGAAGGAGCGGCCGTCGCTGAAGGCCGGGAAGGCCAATGCCACCAGCGACAGCTGGTCGAGCAGGTCGGCAATCTTCTCGAGCTGATCACCAGGCTGCAGCAGGACGCCGAGCCGTTCCTTGGCCGAGCGGCGCACCTCCGGATCCAGATCGAGGAAGACTTGCAACGGCAGGATGAAGCGGCCGTTGCCGGACAGCGCATCGGCGCTTTCGGCATGCGTCCACTCATCCTCGTGAAAACCCGCAGGGGTCCAGAGTCGGGTCTCCGCTGTCGTCGGTTCAGTCATCAAAAAGTTCCTAAATAGTCAAACGAACCAAGGATGTGTTGAGATTCAGGTCAGGCTGCGCCGAAAATAGCGGCTTCCGAGAACCGGAGCGGAGCGTACTTGAAGTACGTGAGCACCGGAAGCGCAGGAAGCTGCCGTTTGCAGGCCAGCCTAACCTGAATATCAGCATATCCTAAAGGGATGCGTCGGTCAGCGACTTCTCCAGCCCCGACAGGTGAATGCCGCACTCGGTCTTGGCGTGACCGGCCCAGCGGCCGCTGCGCGCGTCCTCGCCCGGCTGCACCGGCTGCGTGCACGGGAAGCAGCCGATCGACAGATAGCCATAGGCGACCAGCGGATTTTCGCGCAGCGCATGGGCGCGCATGTAGTCCGCCTGGTCCGATGTCGTCCAATGCGCCAGCGGATTGATGCGGATGCGCGGACCGACCGCCTCGAACACCGGCAGCGCCGCCCGCGTCGCGGCCTGAAAACGCTTGCGGCCGGTGAGCCAGGCACGAAATGGCGCGACACCGCGCGCCAGCGGCTCCACCTTGCGCACGTCGCAGCAGGCGTCGGTGTTGCTCTGATGCAGATTGCCCGTCGGATCGATCCGTTCGAGTGCTGCTTCCTCGGGTTTGATCACCCTTATGTTGGTCAGCCCGAAATCGGCGGCGAGCGCGTCGCGATAGCCGAGCGTCTCCTCGAAATGCTTGCCGGTGTCGAGGAAAATGACCGGCAGCGTCCGGTCGATCTTGGCGATCATGTGCAGCAGCACAGCCGAATCCGCGCCGAACGACGACACCGCCGCGATCTCGTCGAGGAACAGTTCGCGGGCCGAGCGTTCGATGATCTCGATCGGCTTCAGATGACCATAGAGCGCATCGAGCCCCGCCGCTTTGGCGGCGATACCGTCATCGACGTCTCCAATACGGTCAAGCGGCCTTGGCTTCGCCAGCATAGAGCGCCTCCTTGAACGGCGCGGGACCGACTCGGCGGTAGGCGTCGATGAATTTCTCTTGTGGGTCGAGCCGGAGGCCGAGATAGGTCTCGACGATCTGCTCGATGGCGTCGGTGATCTCTTCCGACGAGAAGCCGCGGCCGATGATCTCGCCGACCGAGGTGTTTTCGTCGGCCGAGCCGCCCAGCGTCACCTGATAGAGCTCAGAGCCCTTCTTCTCGACCCCGAGGATGCCGATATGGCCGACATGGTGATGACCGCAGGCGTTGATGCAGCCGGAGATCTTCAGCTTCAGTTCGCCGATCTCGCGCTGCCGCTCAAGCGAGGCGAAGCGGCGCGAGATTTCCTGCGCGATCGGGATCGAGCGCGCTGTGGCCAGCGCACAGTAGTCGAGGCCCGGGCAAGCGATGATGTCCGATATCAGGTTGGAATTGGCCGTCGCCAGGCCGATGCCGACCAGCGCATCATAGACCGCCTTGAGGTCGGCGCGGGCCACATGCGGCAGGATCAGGTTCTGCTCATGGCTGACACGCAGCTCGTCAAAGCCATATTTCTCGGCGATGTCGGCGATCGCTTCCATCTGGCTGTCCGAGGCGTCGCCGGGCACCTCGCCGATGCCCTTCAGCGAGATCGTCACCGCCGCATAGTCGGGATGGCGGTGCGTCACGACATTCTGGTCGAGCCACTCCGAGAACCCCTTGGAATCGAGCCGCGCCAGCTTGACCGCCTGGTCGCCTTCCGGCCGCCCAGCGAGCACCGGTGGCGCGAAATAGGCCTCGATGGCGCGGATGTCGGCTTCCGGCAGCTTCAGCTCGGCGTCCTTCAACTCCTGCCACTCGGCCTCGACCTGGCGGGTGATCTCCTCGACGCCGGTCTCATGGACGAGGATCTTGATGCGCGCCTTGTACTTGTTGTCGCGGCGGCCATAGAGGTTGTAAACGCGCAGGATCGCCGTGCAGTAGGACAGAAGGTCGGCTTCCGGCAGGAAATCGCGGATCTTGCGGGCAACCATCGGCGTGCGGCCCTGGCCGCCGCCGATATAGACGGCGAAACCGAGTTCGCCGGCGGCGTTCTTCTTCAGGTGCAGGCCGATGTCGTGGGTCTGAATGGCGGCGCGGTCGCGCTCGGCACCCGTCACCGCGATCTTGAACTTGCGCGGCAGGAACGAGAATTCCGGATGCACCGACGACCATTGGCGCAGGATTTCCGCGTAGGGACGCGGATCGGCGACTTCGTCGGCGGCAGCGCCGGCGAAGTGGTCGGCGGTGACATTGCGAATGCAATTGCCGCTGGTCTGGATGGCATGCATCTCGACACTTGCGAGATCCGCCAGGATCGCCGGAATATCAGACAGCGCCGGCCAGTTGAACTGGATGTTCTGGCGGGTGGTGAAATGGCCATAGCCTTTGTCGTATTTGCGGGCGATGTGACCAAGCATGCGCAACTGCTTGCCGTTCAGCGTGCCGTAAGGCACCGCGATGCGCAGCATGTAGGCATGCAGTTGAAGATAGACGCCGTTCATCAGCCTCAAGGGCCGGAACTGGTCCTCGGTGATCTCGCCGGCAAGACGACGCTGCACCTGGTCGCTGAACTCGGCGACGCGGGCTTGGACAAAATCGTGGTCGAACTCATCGTAACGGTACATGCTTGGTCTTTCAGGGCGCGTCCGCCCATGCCTGGTGTCTTGGTTATGCTGCCCGCGCAGCCTGCTTGCCGAGATCGTTGCGAATGGTCGGGCCGGCAGCGCGGATCTTCTCGCGCAGCCGCACCGGTTGGACGACACCGTTGACGACTTCAGCGTCGATCAAATTGACGTCGACCACTTCGTTGGCGGCATAGGCCTTGGCGCCGATCGCCTCGAGCCTATCCTCCGCTGCCTTGTCATCGGCGAGGTCGGCATGGTCCACCGTCTCCGCCCAGCCGCCATCGGCGTACCAGACAGCAATGCCGTCGGTGAGGCGGTTGGCGGTCAGTATCTTCATGGCTGAACTCCTTCGGCGATCGAACTGGACGCACCTTCATGCCTGTGTGCCGCCAGCGGCTCGGATCGCTCAAAATTGGCGCCGGCGACCGCATCGCCGATGATGGTCATGACCGGGCCGGAAAGATCGGCGCGCGCTTCCAGCGACGGCAGGTCGGCAAGCGTGCCGTGGAAGCGACGCCGGTTGGCGAGGCTGGCATTCTCGACCACGGCCACCGCAGTGTCCGGCGACAGACCGGCCTCGATCAGCCGTCCGGCAACCTCGGCGGCCACCGAGCGGCCCATATAAACGGCGACGGTGGCGCCGGAAATGGCGAGCTTGGCCCAGTCGGGCAGCGAATTGCCCTTGAGGTCGTGGCCGGTGGTGAACACCATCGACGAGGAGACACCGCGCAAGGTCAGCGGCAGTTCGAAATCGGCGGCGGCGGCAAAGGCCGCGGTGACACCCGGAACCACCTCATAGGCGATGCCGGCATCACGAAGTGCCGCCATCTCTTCGCCGGCCCGGCCGAACACCAGCGGATCGCCCGACTTCAGCCGCACGACACGCTTGCCTTCACGGCCAAGCTCGACCAGCAGCGCATTGATCTCAGCCTGGCTCTTGGTGTGGCAGCCCTTACGCTTTCCGACCGGCAGGCGCTCGGCATCGCGGCGACCCATGGCAACGACCGCCTCGGGCACCAGCGCGTCATGGACGATGACATCGGCTTCCATCAGCAGACGATGGGCCCGCAAGGTCAAAAGATCCTCGGCGCCCGGACCGGCGCCAACCAGCGCGATGTGACCGCAAGCGGGCGTGTCCGACAGCAGGAGATCGACGGCAGCTTCATGCGCCTGCGAAAGCTGGCCGGCTTCGGCCGCGCGCGCAGGAGCGCCAGAGAAGAAATCATTCCAGAAGCGGCGGCGGGCATTGCCTTTCGGCAGCAGCTTCTCGGCAGCCCCGCGAAACGACGCCGCAAGAATTGCCAGCGGCCCGAGCGACGGCGACAGCATGCGGTCGATGCGGCCGCGCAACATCTGGGCAAGCACCGGGCCTGCACCTTCGGTGCCGATGGCGATGGCGACCGGCGCGCGGTTGACCAGCGCCGGGGTGAAGAAATCGCAAAGCTCAGGCCGATCGACGGCATTGACCGGAATGCTTAGGCGGCGCGCATCCGCAGCCACCCGACGGTCGAGTTCCTCGTCGCCGCTGGCGGCAAACACCATGATCGCGCCTTCGAGCTGCGATGCGTCGTAAGCGGCGGCAAAATGGCTCGCGCCGGCCTGGACGATGAAGGCGAGCAGATCGGGCTCGGCGTGTTCCGCGATGATCCGCAGGACCGCGCTCGACTGTCCGATCAGCCGCGCCTTGGCGAGTGCCTCTTCGCCGCCGCCGACGATGGCCACGGCTTCGCCCTCGACCCGCATGAACACGGGGAAGGCGCTGAGCTTGGGAGCAGTGTGCGACATGGACGCGAGCGGAATCCTGAATGAGCTTGCAGTTCTACGCGCGGGCGCGAGAAACCAGAAGGAACGCACTCGCGCATCCCTTATCGGGATGCAATTGCTTTTCTGAAAGCATCCCAGCCAAGAGAAAAATATTTCTCGTTTGCAGATGGAGCGGATTCAAGCTGCTGTCGCAGGCCTTGTTTTCCGGGTCTTTTAGCGCCTGGGGAGAAAAGCGCAAAACTGTTTTTTCTAAATTCTACCAAATTAGTAGATTAAAGCCGCGAACTCTGGATAGCCGGAATGTCCAACGCCGACGCGGCGGCCGACTGGAACATTAGTGGCTCGGGGCGCGTTCTCAAAAGGCCTGTCATATCGGATCGAAACCCCGGCTGCGGAACGCCCCGAAGGCCACCACGCGGCTGAAAAGGAGCCTGTCATCATGAACACAATCATACTCAAGCACGGTATCTGGGTCATGGTGGCCGATGGCGAGAAGGCGCTTTTCCTCAGGAACGCCGGCGACAACAAATATCCGAATCTCGAGGTGGTGCAGGAAATACAGCAGGACAACCCGCCCACCCGCGAGCAAGGCAGCGACAGCCCGGGCCGGTACAATGATGGTCCCTCCGTACACCGCAGCGCAGTCGAGGATACGGACTGGCACCGCATCGGCAAGGAGCGTTTCGCCGATGAAATCGCCGCCCGGCTCTACAAGCTCGCGCATGACGGCGAATTCAACGAGATCGTGCTCGTCGCACCGCCAGTGGTGCTTGGGACAATGCGCAAAAAGCTGCACAAGGAGGTCGAGGACAAGGTGACCGCCGAAATTCCCAAGACATTGACCAACCATGCCATACCGGAAATCGAGGCCCTGCTGCGGGCAGGCTGATCATTGTCGATCGGCCCTGACGGATCGAGACGAATAGCACCGCACAAATTCCGATCCGGCCGGCAGCTTCTCAGCTGCCGGTCAAATTTTTGCGGCAGCGCCGTCGATTTCACGGATTCGCGGGTTGCATCGCCGACATACCATCCACCATATTGCAAAACAGGCGGCGGCTTTGGGCGGCGCTCATCCAACATCGCTGTTTTTGAAAGGCGCTCCATAGACAATGCCGCATGACACGCCCCTTATCGCCACCATCGTCGCCGGTCTGGGGCTGGCTTTCGTCTTCGGGGCTCTCGCCAACCGCTTCCGTATCCCGCCGCTGGTCGGTTATCTCGTAGCCGGCGTGCTGGTCGGGCCGAACACGCCTGGCTTCGTCGCCGATGCCGGCCTTGCCAACGAACTGGCCGAAATCGGCGTCATCCTCCTGATGTTCGGCGTCGGGTTGCACTTCTCATTGAAGGATCTTCTGTCGGTGCGCGCCATAGCCGTGCCGGGCGCCGTCGTCCAGATCGGCTTTGCCACCGCACTCGGTGCCGGGTTGTCGTGGATGCTCGGCTGGTCAATGGGCGCGGGACTGGTGTTCGGCCTGGCACTATCGGTCGCCTCGACGGTCGTGCTGCTGCGCGCTCTGCAAGAGCGGCGGATGATCGAGACCGAGCGCGGCCGCATCGCTGTCGGCTGGCTGATCGTCGAGGACCTGGCCATGGTGCTGGCGCTGGTGCTGCTGCCGGCGCTGGCCGGCGTGCTCGGCGGCCAGGAGCAGACCGACGCCCATGCAAGCGGGCTGCTGTCGCTGCCGGCCAGCTACGGCATCTGGGGCGTCGTCGGCATCACGCTGGCCAAGGTCGCCGCCTTCGTCGTCGTCATGCTGGTGGTCGGCCGCCGGGTCATCCCCTGGATCCTGCACTATGTCGCCCACACCGGCTCGCGCGAGCTCTTCCGGCTGGCGGTGCTTGCCATAGCGCTCGGCGTCGCCTTTGGCGCGGCCAAACTGTTTGGGGTCTCACTGGCGCTGGGCGCATTCTTCGCCGGCATGATCATGAGCGAATCCGAACTCAGTCACCGTGCCGCCGAAGAATCCTTGCCGCTGCGCGATGCCTTTTCCGTGTTGTTCTTCGTCTCGGTCGGCATGCTGTTCGACCCGTTCAGCCTGATCAGCAATGGCTGGCCGATCCTGGCAACGCTGGCCATCATCATCATCGGCAAATCGCTGGCGGCGTTCGTCATCGTCGTTGCCTTCGGCTATCCCCTGGCCACCGCATTGATGATTTCGGCAAGCCTTGCCCAGATCGGCGAATTCTCCTTCATCCTGGCCGAGCTCGGCGTCGGGCTGAAACTGTTGCCCGAACAAGGTCGCGACCTCATTCTGGCCGGCGCCATCCTGTCGATCGTCCTCAACCCGCTGATGTTCCTGGCCATCGACTGGATGAAGCCGTGGCTGGAACGGCGCGCCGCCAGGACGGCACCGCCGGTCGAAGCAAAACCGGTTGGTCCGGCGACGGAGCCGGGCCAGGTGGCCTCTGTCGCGGCAACGGCGAAAAGGGAGGACGGGCCGCCGCCCAAGACGGCACTCACAGGCCATGCCATCCTGATCGGCTACGGCCGTGTCGGTGGCCTGGTCGGCTCGGCGTTGAAAGACGCGGCACTGCCCTTCCTGGTCATCGAGGACGCCGACAAGACGCTGGCGAGGCTGAAAGCGGACAGCATCGAGACCGTCGCCGGCAATGCGGCCAATGCCGAAGTGTTTGCCGCCGCCAACCCCGAAGGCGCCAGCCGGCTGATCCTTGCCATCCCCAATGCCTTCGAAGCCGGTCAGATCGTGCTCCGAGCCCGCGCCGCTAATCCCGGTATCAACGTTATCGCCCGGGCCCATTCGGATGCCGAGGTCGAACATCTCAAGGGTTTGGGCGCCGATACGGTGATCATGGGTGAACGCGAGATTGCGCGCGGGATTGTGGAAGAAGTTCTCGGTTCCAAACCGGAGTTGAGGCGCGAAACCGCCGAGCCATCGGTGGCCTGAGTCCCAAAGCCAAGCTGCATTCTCGCACGCTGGCAACCTGATTGGCTCGACCAGCCTTTCAAGTGAGCATTACGCCACGAATGCAGAGCCGCCATTTTGCGCGATACCACTGAGGTATTTGGCCGGCGGCTTCCCAAGCGCCTTCTTGAACATGGTGATGAAGGCCGTGACCGAACCATAGCCGAGATCGCCCGAGACTTGCTGGACACTCTTGCCGGACGCCAGTTCCCGAATTGCAACGATCAAGTGCAATTGCTGGCGCCAGCGCCCGAAACTCAGCCCTGTCTCCTTTGTCACAAGGCGGGCGAGGCTGCTCTCGCTGAGCGCCATGCGCTTGGCCCAGTCCGCCAGCGTGCTGCGGTCGGCAGGGTCTTGCGCCAACGCCTCGGCGATCCTGTTCAAGCGCGGCTCGGATGAGATCGGCAGGTGCAATTGCTGGACAGGCATGCGTGGCAATTCGGTGAGCAGCATTTTGGTCAAGAGTTCGCCCCTCGCCTCGTCGTCCTGCAGCCGATCGGAAAGCTCGATGATCAATTCGCGCAGCAGTGGCGAGATCGAAAGCGTGCAGCACCGCTCCGGCAGGTCGGCCGCTCCCGGCTCTATGTAGACGAAAAAAATCCGGGCGTTGGCGGTTGCGACATTGCTGTGCTCCATGCCGCCGGGGATCCACACCCCGCAATGCGGCGGCACCATCCATAGACCGCTTGGAACGCGGCATGTGACGCCGCCGCCGAGCGCGAAGACGAGCTGGCCTTTGCGGTGCCGGTGGGCGGGGACTTCCGCTCGGGTGTCGGGGATGTCGACGCGCACGGCAATCGCCAACGCGGAAGGGTCATCCACATCGAGATCAAGCCAGGGGTAGCTGAGGGGCCGTCTCATGATTGACTGCTATTAGCGATGAAACGCCATGATAGCTAAATTCTTTAACCGCGGAAGTCGATAGGCTCCGGTTCGCGCAGGGTTGATCTCGTGACGCTGCGCGCCATCGCCGGTATGGCTCGCTACCTACGTGGGTACTCAGCTTGCCGTGCTTTCCAACGCAAGCTGGCACCGACAAGCCAGCAACAAGGTACGCCATGCTCGCCCTGGTCATCTCTCCCGAAAGTGCGACCGGGTTGAGGCTCGCCGACGTCGCCGAGCCTCAACCGGCCTCGAATGAAGCGCTTGTCTCGGTCCACGCCACTTCGTTGAATCGCGGCGAACTGCGCCTGCTTGCCATACGCCCCAAGGGCTGGATACCCGGCCAGGACATTGCGGGGATTGTCGAACGAAGAGCAGCCGATGGTTCCGGGCCAACCGTCGGCGCCCGGGTTGTCGCGTTGGTCGACGAGGCTGGTTGGACCGAACGCATCGCAGTCCCAACCGACCGTCTCGCCGCCCTGCCGGATGACGTCAGCTTCGTTTCCGCAGCCACGCTTCCTGTCGCCGGTACGACGGCGCTGAGGACTCTACGCCATGGCGGGGACCTCGCCGGCCAGCAGGTCTTGATCACCGGCGCAAGCGGTGCGGTCGGTCGTTTCCAGATCCAGCTCGCCCGCCATCAGGGCGGATTCGTGACCGCTGTCGCCGCCGCCCGGCACGCTGAGGATCTCCGCGGCCTCGGAGCCAGGCAGGTTGTCGAAGCGATAGACCTGGCCGAGGGGCCGTTCTCGCTGATTACCGAGTCGGTTGGCGGCCAAAGCCTCGCATGCGCGATCGAACGCGTCGCCCCTGGCGGGACCATCGTCATGTTCGGTTCGAGCAGCGGCGAACTAACGCCCGTCGGATTCCGCCAGTTCGTTCCGGATCATGAAGGAGCGAGGCTTCAGACCTTCGCCTACTACACGTCCGGTCCAGGCATTGGCGAGGACATCGCCTCGCTGCTCGCTCTGGTCGCAGCCGGCCGGCTCGAAACACGCGTGGCCTTGACCGTGCCATGGACAGACATCGCCCAAGCGCTGGACGCACTGCGACAGCGCAGCTTCAGCGGCAAGGCCGTTCTCACCATAACAGGATGAGCATCCTGTTATGTCACACGTGCTGGCCGCCATTGATGTGAATTTCCGAGCCCGTCACATAGGACGCCTGCTGCGAACACAGGAAGAAGATGATGTCGGCGACTTCGGCCGTGGTGCCAAGGCGCCTGAGAGGGATGGTCTCGACGATCTTGTCAGTGCCCGGCGACAGGATCGCGGTGTCGATCTCGCCGGGCGCAATGGCATTGACGCGGATGCCGTGCGGGCCGAAATCATGTGCCATCTCGCGCGTCAGCGAGCCGAGTGCCGCCTTCGATGTGGCGTAGGCCGTGCCGGCGAAGGGATGCACGCGGGTTCCGGCGATCGAGGTTACGTTGACGATCGAGCCCTTGGCCGCCGCCAGCTCCTTGAACAGGCCGCGCGCCAGCATGATCGGCGCGAAGAAATTGACCTGGAACACGTCGCGCCAGACATGCATCGGCGTGTCGATCGAATCCATGCGGCTGTTGCCGTCCTTGAGCTTCGGCGAAATGCCGGCATTGTTGACCAGCGCATGCAACTGGCCGCCATGCGCTTCCAGCCGGTGGCGGATTTCGGAGACGGCGATGCCGACATCCTCCTGATCGGCGAGATCGACCTTGATGTGGTCTTCCGGCCCGGCCGGCCACGGGCAATCCTCGGCGAAAGCCTGCCTGGAGCAGGTGATGACGCGCCAGCCCTCGCGCGAAAAACGCTTGACGGTGGCGTGGCCAATGCCGCGGCTGGCGCCGGTCAGCACGATGGTCTTTCGGGTGTCGAGCTCAGTCATTTCAAGGTCTCCGGCCGGCAGATGTAGCCGAACGCCGCCGAGGTGGCGAGAGGCCGAAATGTCACCATTCACCTCAGAGGAGGAACCGGGAAGCCGGCTCGCCGTTGGTTCGGGAGTTGCAGGACAGGGCGCGGGGTCTCAGATCAAATCAATCGGGACAGAGCCATGACGCAGACAGCACCCCTCGACATAGCCACCGACTTCACCAAGGCGTGGACAAGCCACGACCTCGACAAAGCAGCATCCTTGGTTGCCGACGACGTCGTCTTTGATGGGCCGATGCAGCAATCGACCGGCAAGAAACCCTATCTCGAGGGCCTGACCAAACTATCACAGGATGTGACCGGTGTGCGCATGATCGCGGCCTTCGGTGACGATCACCAGGCGCTGCTGATGTATGATTTGATGACCAAGTCGTCCGGCGCGCTTTCCTGCGCCAAGCACCTCACCATCAGCGATGGCAAGATTCACAGCGACAAACTGACCTTTGACAGCAAGAAGTTGGGCAGCGCCAAGCCACGGAATTAGCGGATCGGATCAGCCGCCAAGGAGGTCGAGGATCGAGGTCTGCCGCTTTTTGCGCGGACCGCCGACGTCGCCTGGCGGCACCGGGTGCTTGATCGACGCGGTGGCGCCGTCATCCTCCGGCATGGAGGGGCCGTCGGCATCGACGGTTTGGGCGGGACGGGCCGCGCGGACCGGCGCTTGGGCAACCGGCGCTGCTGGCCGCGCCGGTGCCTGCTGACCGACCGACGTCGACGGAACCGGCGCCGTGTTGTTCGCCGCGGGTATCTCGTCGGGGACGATTGTGTCGGCCGGCGTCGATTTCCAGGTGCCGGGCAGCGGCCGCACCGGCACACCTTCGTGGGCCGCAACCATGAACTCGTGCCAGGCCTGCGCCGGCAGTGCGCCGCCGGTGACCTTCTTCATCGCGCTGCCATCATCATTGCCGAACCACACACCAGTGGTGAGGTTGGCGGTGTAGCCGACGAACCAGGCGTCGCGCGAATTTTGACTGGTGCCGGTCTTGCCGGCCGATGGCCAGGCGAAAGCCGCTTTCCGGGCAGTGCCGATCTCAACCGTGCCCGTCATCATCGAGTTCATCATGCCGACGATCTCAGGCTTGACGACGCGCGGCGCGCTGCCGCCGCCGCTGTCGTAAAGCACTTTGCCCTCGGTGGTCGTCACGCGCCGGATGAAATGGATGTCCGGCTTGTAGCCGCCATTGGCAAAGGGGACATAGGCCGAGGTCAGCTCCAGCGGCGTCACTTCCGAAGTGCCGAGCGCGATCGAGGTGTTGGCTATCAGGTCGGACTGGATGCCCATGCGGTGCGCCGCCTCGACAACCGCGTTCGGCCCGACCTCCATGGTCAGTTGCGCCGCCACCGAGTTCAGCGACTTGGCCAGCGCGGTGGCCAGCGTCACCTTGCCGAAATACTTGCCGCCGTAATTGTCGGGTGTCCAATTGCCGATCTTGATCGGCGCATCGTTGCGGATGCTGTCGGGCGTGCGACCGGCTTCGAGCGCGGCCATATAGACGAACGGCTTGAACGCCGAGCCCGGCTGGCGACGTGCCTCCGAAGCACGGTCGAACTGGCTCGTCGAATAGTCGTAGCCGCCGACCATGGCACGTACCGCACCGGAATCGTCGATCGACACCAGCGCGCCCTGTGTGACGTTGAGCTTCTTGCCGCTCTCGTCGATCAGTCTGCGGATCGACTGTTCGGCGAGCTTTTGCAGGTTGAGGTCGACGGTGCTGTCGATGACGATGTCGCCGCGCACATCGCCGATCAGGTCGGGCAATTCCTCCATGATGGTGTCGGCGACGTAATTCTCCGAGCCGGTCCAGTAGGACGGCGCACGCGTTGCCGGCGCGCTCATTGCCGAGGTCATTTCCTTGGCGCTGATCTTTCCCTCGTCACGCATGGCGGCAAGCACCAGTTGCGAGCGTTCCTCGGCGGCCTTCGGATCGCGTGCCGGGGACAGCCGCGACGGCGCCTTCAACAGGCCGGCAAGCAATGCGGCTTCCGACAGGGTGACGTCGCGCGCGCTCTTGCCGAAATAGCGGCGCGAGGCGGCCTCGACGCCATAGGCGCCGGAACCGAAATACACCCGATTCAGGTACATTTCGAGGATCTGGTCCTTGGTGTGCTTGTGCTCCAGCCACAGCGCCAGCAGCACTTCCTGCACCTTGCGTTCCAGCGTGCGGTCGGGTGTCAGGAACAGGTTCTTCGCCAATTGCTGGGTCAGCGTCGAACCGCCCTGCGAGAAACGCCCGCCCAGCACGTTGGTGACCATGGCGCGCGACAGACCGATCGGGTCGATGCCGAAATGCGAGTAGAAGCGCCGGTCCTCGATGGCGATGACGGCTTCCGGGATATAGGGCGACATCTCATGCAGGCCGACGGCCTCGCCGCCGCTCATGCCGCGATTGGCGAGCAATTGGCCATCTGCCGAGACGATCTTGATGTTGGGGGCGCGGTCGGGAATCGACCAGGTCGTCGCCGCCGGCATCTTGGCGCCATAGTAGACGACGATGCCGGCCACCGCGATGCCGCCCCAGATGGCGAACACGAAGCACCAGTAGAACAGCCGGCCGAGCACACCGAACAGGCCGCGCCGGCTTCTGCCGCGCTTGGCCCGCGACGATTTCCCTTTGGCCGGCTTGCGTTTTGCGGAGGCTTTGCGATTGCTCGGCACGACGCGATCCTCCTCGTTCACCGAAAGACCCGCCGAGGACCGCGCCTGCGGCGGCCCCTCGAAACTGGGTTCGATGCGACTGTCTCTGCGGTTCGCCATGCGCTGTGCTTGATATCCCCGATGCCTATGGCGTTCGGGTTGAAGAGTAGATGCGGCGGTTTAAAGGCGGGTTAAGTCGTGTTCGAATGCCGGCCCTGGCGTTGGTCAACGATGTTGATGCGAAAAAGCCGCTACGCCTTGATATCTCGCTAGAGACCCGCCGCCTTCGCCAGATAGGGCGCCAGCGCCAGCGCATAGGTGGCCGTCATATGGTGATGGTCGCGCCAGACGATGATGTTGCCGACCACGGCCGAACAGCTGTCCTTGCCACATAAGGCATCGTTCATGTCAACGACACGGACCCCCGGCAATGCCCCTGCGGCGAGGGCGAAGACATCGCTCGTCTCCACCTCCTGTCGCGCGTTGACGCATTTGTCGGCATCGGCGGCCAGGCAATCACCGGGATCGAACTTGACGAAAGGCGTGTTCCGAATGGCGATAATACGCACGCCCGTTCTGTTCAAGTCGCTCCAGATGCTGCGCAAACCGTCGATCATTGCCGGCTCCGGTGTGTCGGAATAGCGAGACTGGCTGGTGAACATCAGGTCTGGCCGCAATTTCCTGATCTCGGCGCGAACGTTGTCGCGCCATGTTGCGCAGGCCTCATACGGCTTACCTTCATCCGTCACCGCGGCAAGGGTGAAAGGGCATGCAGCCTTGGTGAAGGTGACCAATTTCCACTTGCGGTCCCTGGCAATCTTGTCGATGGCCGGGATCCATTGTGCTGCGTGTGAATCGCCTGCGACGACAATGGTTCTGGTTCCCTGGGGATCGCCGAGCTGGCAGCCCACAGCTTGCGTGCTGTCCTGCTCCTGATGGCATTTCAGTCGATAGACGATCGGTACGTCACGCCTGAGTTTGCCGAGGGATGGCAGCAGTTGCACGTCGCGCGGAACCGAAGCGTTGGCAAGAAGCGCTGCCGGCCCTGGATAATTCGGTGTCCCGATCAGGCTGATATCGACGTCTTTCCTGTCGAGCGCATAGCCGAGCCCACCCGACATCATCACGCAGACGGCAACGGCGGCAGTGGCATAGGCCAGAGGTTTCCGTTCCGTATCCGACCGCGGCTGCCGGTAGCGCTGTTCGACATATCGGTAGGAAAGATCCGAGATTGCCAGCGTCAGGGCGATCAGCACGAGACCTGCAAGGAGCCCGGCCGCGGGGCGATGCGCCGAATAGAAAACAACCAGCGGCCAATGCCAGAGGTAGATCGAATACGACCGGTCGCCGACATAGCAAAGGATGCTGGCATCAAGTCCGCGAACCGGCCCAGTTTGATGCCGCCGGCGGCAATGATGAGCACCGTCCCCAAGGTCGGCAGCAAGGCAAGAGCGCCAGGAAATGACGTCGAGGCGGAAAAGAAAAGCGCTGAAAACCCGATGGCGCCAATACCGGTCATCGCCATTGCGGCGCGCAATGGCAGCCCTGCCCTGAACCGATGGACCGTCAGCGCCAGCAGGCCACCGAGCGCCAGCTCCCACAGACGGGTATGGGTTACGAAATAAGCGGCGGCCGGATCGCTCCGGGTGATGACAACCGAGCTGATCAGCGATCCGGCAAAAACCGCGGTCAGCCCCACGAGGAATACGTCTTTCGCTGGCCGCCCGAGACGGCGCGCCAGCCAAAGGCCTGCCACCATCAGCAATGGCCAGACGATATAGAACTGCTCCTCGATGGATAGAGACCAGTAATGTTGTACCGGGCTCGCCGCCTCCTCGGCGCCGAGATAGTCGACCGCCTGCCAGGCAAGCCGCCAGTTCTGCACATAGAGCGCACTGGCAGCGACCTGGATTGCCGTCTCTTCCCAACGTGCCATGGACAGGAAGACCAGCGTTCCGGCGAGCGTGGCAAGAAGGGCCAGGATCGCAGTCGGCAGCAGTCGCCGCACTCGCCGCGAATAAAAGGCCATCAGCGAGATGCGGCCGTCGCGCAGCGCCATGCGGGCAAGCAGACCGGTGATGAGATAGCCCGAGATGACGAAGAACACATCGACCCCGACATACCCGCCAGGAAGAACCGCGGGCCAGATGTGGAAAACCACCACCAGGGCAACGGCTATGCCACGCAGCCCCTGGATTTCAGGCCGCAATGCAACAGGCCCCTCAGCGTTTTCTGTCAACACCACCCGCCTCAGACCTGATTTCAGATCGGCTCGAACTTCACATCCGGCTGGTCGGGACCGCCGGCTTGCCGCAACAGCGCGAGAATGTGTTCGCTCCTGTCAACCTGCTGTCGCCTCCAGTTCGAGGCGTTAGTCACGTGCAGCCAGCCATCGACCACCATGAAAAAATCCTCGGATTGATCATGTCCCGCGCCGAAGCGAAGCGATTTGTTTTCGGCGAACCGAACCAGCGCCGGATCGATCGACCTGTAGAGCACCGGCCAGTTGCCGCCGCCGGAATCCATATGAAACTTGTAGCTCGGGGCGAAATCCAGCCGCCGCCGCAACAGGCTTCCATGGAAAAAACAGAAGCCGGGCCACAGGAACCAGCCGCCTGGTGTCGGCGTATCGCGCCGCACGCTGCCGTATAGGCTCTTGCCCTCCATTCGGTCGCGGATCGAAAATGGTTCAGTTGGAAAGATGTCATGATCGATGAAGCCGAAAAGCTTCGGCCCGAACCCAGGCAAGAAATTCCGCACGATCCAGTTGAGCGCTTGACCGTGCGATCTGCTGACGACCAGCCTGTTCTTCGGCAATGCCACATAGGGGACATGCTGGCGACGGCAGAGATCGCGGATCGCTTCCCTTGCATCGTCCTTGTTGCTGTTGTCGAAAACGATGTAGCTTTCGTGCTCGGCCAGGTATCTGCGTACCAGGTGGATTTGCCATTCGATCATTTCGGGCCGGTTGAAGGCTACGGTGGCTATGATCGTATCGCGGAAAGCCTGCTCTCGCCCCTGCAATTCGCTGACCGGCGCGGATGTCCTCAGGAAGCGAAACACCCGCCAATGATAGCGCAGCAGCGCCTCGCGTCTTGGCGGCCTGTTCAGCCTCTCCCATTCCGCAACGGTAATTCTGGGCTGATCGACGTCTTCCGGAGCGTCAGAAGCCACCATGTCGTGCTCCTGCATGTGCCGTTCGACGGCTCAGTTCTGCTGGATCGAAATGCCCTTGTCGTCGATCTTGAGTTCGACGCCCTTGGGTTTGGTCTGCTCGCGATAGACGTAGATGCCGAGGGCAATGACCACGACGACGAGCGCGCCAATGACGAGATAGAGCGTATTCTGTTTCATGGCGCGCTCTTTGCGTTGTCGAGCCTCAGGCTCGTTTCAGGACCTTGACCAGCACCAGCAGGATGATGGCGCCGATGGTGGCATGGATGATCGCGGCGAGAGTGCCGCCGCCGATGGAAAATCCGATCCTCGGAAACAGCCAGCCGGCGATGAACGCGCCGACGATGCCGACGATGATGTTGCCGATAAGGCCGAAGCCGAAACCGGAAACGATAAGACCGGCGAGCCAGCCGGCGATGGCACCGATGATGATGAAGACGAGCAGGCTTTCGACACCCATAGAGAGTTCCTCCGAGCAAGAGGGCGACGGCGGAACGGAAAGCTCCGAATCGGCCTCGATATCAACGGCTTCAGGCTATTCGAAAGCGACCAGCCTCACCAGCGGCGCCATCACTAGAGCAATTCTAGGAAAAGTGTAAAGCGGTTTTCCGTCCAAAATTGCGTCAAAACAAAGAGTTAGAGCAGCTCGCCGTTTCCGTGAAACGGTGAACTGCTCTAGTCGTCATCGTCGCTTGCGGCAGGGCGCCAGCTGGTCGGCTCGACCTTCTTTTGCGTGTGACTGTCGATATAGACCCACCAGCCGTCGTCGCGATATTGCGCGATGGATTCGTTGATCACGCCGTCGCTGTCCTTCCACGTGACGGAGACCTTGGAGCCGTCTGTCGGCGCGGTCGCAATCGGCTTTCTGTCCGCCATGTCATCATCCCCCAATTGCACCGACAAACTGAGCCGACAGAACGCCGCGGCCCGCATCCGGTTCCAGCCGGTACCGGCTGCGCGATGTGCTGGCCGGACGACCGTCAGCTGTGGGCAAAGATATCCTCTTCGTCCCAGCCCATCAGGTCAAGCTTGGCACGCGTCGGCAGGAAGCGGAAGCAGGCATCGGCCTCCTTGGTCCGCCCATCGCGCGCCAGGCGTCCGGCGAGCACATCGCGCAAACGGTGCAGATAGAGCACGTCGGAAGCGGCATATTCGAGCTGTTCGGGCGACAGCGTCTCGGCCGCCCAGTCCGACGATTGCTGCGCCTTGGAGAGGCCAACGCCAAGAAGCTCGAAGCAGATGTCCTTCAGCCCGTGGCGGTCGGTGTAGGTGCGGGTCAGCCGCGAGGCGATTTTGGTGCAGAACACCGGCTCCGGCATCACGCCGAACGCATTGTAGAGCACGGCAAGATCGAAGCGTCCGTAGTGGAACAGCTTGGTTACGCCACGGTTCCGCAGCAGGCTGACGAGGTTCGGCGCCTTCTTCTGGCCAGGCGCGATCTGGATGACGTCGGCCGTGCCGTCGCCGGGCGAAATCTGCACCACGCACAGCCGGTCACGATGCGGATTGAGCCCGAGCGTCTCGGTGTCGATGGCCACTGCCCCGACATTGTAGTGCGAGAGGTCGGGCAGGTCGTTTTTATGGAAACGGATATCGGCCATTGTCTTCTCCGGTCGAGCTCTACAGTGTCCCCTGACCCGCAAGGGACGCTGCAGCGCTTTGTCTTGTGGCCCGTCCTCGCCGCGATCCGCTGAAAAATCAACAGGAAAACAGGAGTTTCCGCCGCTCAGCGCGTCAAGGCATCGAGAATCCGCGCCCAGGAGCGCTGGCCCTTGTGGAAGGAGCTGAGCTCGTATTTCTCGTTGGGCGAGTGGATGCGGTCGTCGTCGAGGCCGAACCCGACCAGCAGCGATTCCATACCGAGATAGGTCTGGAAATCGCCGACAACCGGAATGGAGCCGCCGCTGCCCGTCGTCACCGCCGGCTTCGGCCATTCGTCGGACAGCGCATTCTTGGCCTTGGCGAGGAAGGGCGAGTCGTAGGAAAGCTGGATTGCCGGCGAGCCGCCATGCGGATGGAATTCGACCGAACAGTCGGCCGGAATCCGCTCCTTGACGAATTTCTGGAACGCAGCGCGAATTTTCTTGGGATCCTGCTTGTGGACAAGGCGAAACGACACCTTCGCCGAGGCTTCCGCCGCGATCACCGTCTTGAAGCCCTTGCCGGTATAGCCGCCGATGATGCCGTTGAACTCGGCCGTCGGCCGCGCCCAGGTCAACTCCAGCACGGAGCGGCCCTTTTCGCCCGACGGGATCGACAGGCCGACCGGTCCGAGGAACGTCTCGGCGGTCTCGCCGAGCGTCTCCCATGATTTCAGGATCTGCGACGGTGTTTCCTCGACGCCGTCATAGAAGCCGGGGATGGTGATATGGCCGTCCTTGTCGTGGATATCGGCCAGCACCCTGGCCAGGATCCGGATCGGATTGGCGGCGGCACCGCCATAGAGGCCGGAATGCAGGTCGCGATCGGCCGCCTTCACCGTGATCTCCTCGCCGACCAGCCCGCGCAATCCCACACAGATCGACGGCGTCTCGCGGTCCCACATGCCGGTATCGCAAACCAGCGCGAAATCGGCCTTGAGTTCGTCGGCATTGGCTTCGAGGAACGGCTTCAACGAGGGCGAGCCGGATTCCTCTTCGCCCTCGAACAGGATGGTGATGCGGCAAGGCAGATTGCCGTGCACCTGTTTCCAGGCGCGGCAAGCCTCTACGAAGGTCATCAACTGGCCTTTGTCGTCGGCCGACCCGCGTCCGGTGATCACCTTGTGATCCGGCCCGACCTCCTTGACAGCAGGCGCGAACGGATCGCTTTCCCACAATTCGATCGGATCGACCGGCTGAACGTCATAATGGCCGTAAAACAGCACATGCGGCGAACCGGCCGGGCCGTCATGGTGCGCAACCACCATCGGGTGGCCTGGTGTGTCGCGAACGCTGGCGTCGAAGCCGATCAGCTTGAGTTCGGCCACCAGCCATTCCGCCGCCTTGCGGCAATCGGCGGCAAAGGCCGGATCGGTGGAGATCGACTTGATCTTGAGCAAGCCGAACAGGCGCTCGAGGCTCTGGTCGAGATTGTTGTCGAGACGGTCGAGGACGGGGGAAATTGCGGACATATGTGAAGCCTTTCGATTCAGAACCCGAACCGTAAAGGCAGGACAGGAAAACGAAAAGCCCGCGATCATTGGACCACGGGCTGCAAACGTCTGTCTGGGATAAAAAAGACCGCCGTGGTGGAGGGGGAACCACGGCGGCCTTCTACTCGAAACGATGCGGCAGCCCGGAGAGGGGGGATAGGCTGCCGCAGGTGTCCGGATTAGGCGGGGGACGGGCCTTGCTCCGGACTCGGCGAAAACTGCCGATGACGTGTATTTGGGTCTCTGAACGTGGCGATTCAAGGGCACGAAAATTACAGTTTTGTAACATAGGCGTGAGCAGGGTGACGGCGATCTGTCAGGGTGTTGCCGGAACCGATAGTCGACGCTGCCTTTGGCATGGACCAAGCCGCCGCGCCGCGCTATCCCTGCCGGCATGAAAAAAGGCGATCATCTCTTCCTTGTCGACGGCTCCGGCTACATCTTCCGTGCCTATCACGCGCTGCCGCCGCTGACCCGCAAATCCGACGGCCTGCCGGTGGGCGCCGTTTCCGGCTTCTGCAACATGCTGTGGAAGCTGATGCTCGACGCCCGCAACACCGATGTAGGCATTGTGCCAACGCATTTCGCCGTCATTTTCGACTATTCGTCGAAAACCTTCCGCAACGACCTCTACCCCGAATACAAGGCCAACCGCTCGGCACCGCCGGAAGATCTGATCCCGCAATTCGGCCTGATCCGCCAGGCGACCAGGGCGTTCAACCTGCCCTGCGTCGAGATCGAAGGCTACGAGGCCGACGATCTGATCGCCACCTATGCGAGGCTCGCCTGCGAAGCCGGCGGCGATACCACCATCATCTCCTCCGACAAGGACCTGATGCAGCTGGTTGGCGATACGGTCGCCATGTACGACCCGATGAAGGACCGCCAGATCGGCATTCCGGAAGTCATAGAAAAATGGGGCGTGCCGCCGGAGAAGATGGTCGACCTGCAGGCGCTGACCGGCGATTCGGTCGACAATGTGCCTGGTGTGCCCGGCATAGGGCCGAAGACGGCGGCGCAACTGCTCGAACAGTTCGGTGACCTCGACACGCTGCTGGCCCGGGCCGGCGAGATCAAGCAGGACAAGAGGCGCGAATCGATCATCGCCAATGCCGACAAGGCGCGCATTTCTCGTCAGCTGGTGACGCTGATGAACGATGTGCCGGTGACCGAGGGACTGGAGGATTTCGTGCTGCACGCGCCGGACGGTCCGAAGCTGATCGGTTTCCTCAAGACCATGGAATTCACGTCACTGACCCGCCGTGTGGCGGAAGCGACCAGCACCGAGGCCGGCGACGTCCAGGCCGTCGCGGTCACCGTCGAACGCGCCGATCATGCTCATGGCCCAGATGTCGGGGCCGGGTTGCCGCCGGTTGCCCGAAACGCGTCCGGCACTGAACCGGACGAAGCCGGCGGGACGGCGGAGACGTCAAAACAAGGCGATACCCCTTCCCTGCTCGCGGCACTGCGGCTGGAGCGCGCGGCCACCGGCAAGATCGATATTTCTGCCTATCATTGCATTCGCGATGTCTCGACCCTGAAAGCCTGGGTGGCCGAGGCACGGGAGGCGGGCATCGCCGCCTTCGATGTCCGGGCAACATCGGCTGATCCGATGCAGGCCGAACTCATCGGCATGGCCATCGCCACAGCGCCCGGCCGCGCCGCCTACATTCCTTTTGCCCACATGAGCGGCAATGGCGACCTGCTCGGTGGTGGCGCGCTCGAAAACCAGATTGCGCTGCGCGAGGCGCTGGCCGTGCTGAAACCGCTGCTCGAAGACCGATCGGTTCTCAAGGTGGCGCAGAATCTGAAATACGATCTTGTGATCATGAGCCGCTACGGCATCGATGTCGCGCCGTTCGACGACACCATGCTGATCTCCTACGTGCTCGATGCCGGCACGCCCCATGGTCATGGCATGGATGCGCTTGCCGAAAAGTGGCTCGGTCATACCCCTCTCCAACTCAAGGATGTGACCGGCTCGGGCAAAAGCTCCGTCGGTTTCGATCAGGTCGACATCGACAAGGCGACGGCTCATGCCGCTGAGGACGCCGATGTGACGCTTCGGCTCTGGCTGGTGCTGAAACCGCGGCTTGCCGCCAAGGGCCTGGTGTCTGTCTATGAGCGGTTGGAGCGGCCGCTGGTGCCGGTGCTGGCGCGCATGGAACAGCGCGGCATCTCGGTCGACCGGCAGATCCTGTCGCGGCTCTCCGGCGAACTGGCCCAGGGCGCCGCTCGCCTTGAAGAGGAAATCTACCAGCTCATCGGCGAACGCATCAACATCGGCTCGCCAAAGCAGCTCGGCGACATCCTGTTCGGGCGCATGGGCCTGCCCGGCGGTTCCAAGACCAAGACCGGCCAGTGGTCGACGTCGGCGCAGCTTCTCGAAGATCTCGCCGCGGAAGGCCACGAACTGCCGCGCAAGATCGTCGACTGGCGCCAGCTGACCAAGCTGAAATCGACCTATACTGATGCGCTGCCCGGCTTCATCCATCCCGACACCAAGCGCGTCCACACGTCCTACGCGCTGGCCGCGACGACGACGGGCCGGCTGTCGTCCTCCGACCCGAACCTGCAGAACATCCCGGTTCGCACCGCCGAAGGCCGCAAGATCAGGACCGCCTTCATCACCGACAAGAGCCACCGCCTGGTCTCGGCCGACTACAGCCAGATCGAGCTGCGGGTGCTCGCCCATGTCGCCGAAATCCCGCAATTGCGGCAGGCTTTCGCCGACGGCGCCGACATCCATGCCATCACCGCGTCGGAGATGTTCAACGTGCCGGTCGAAGGCATGCCTTCGGAAGTCCGCCGCCGCGCCAAGGCGATCAATTTCGGCATCATCTACGGCATTTCGGCCTTCGGTCTCGCCAATCAGTTGTCGATCCCGCGCGAGGAGGCAGGCAACTACATCAAGAAGTATTTCGAGCGCTTCCCCGGCATCCGAGACTATATCGAGGAGACCAAGGCCTATGCCCGCGAGCATGGCTTTGTCGAAACGATCTTCGGCCGCCGCATCCATTACCCCGATATAAGATCGTCCAATCCCTCGCTCCGCGCGTTCAACGAGCGCGCCTCGATCAACGCCCGCCTGCAAGGCACCGCCGCCGACATCATCCGCCGTGCCATGATCCGCATGGAGGAGGCTCTGGAAAAAGCAGGCCTTTCGGCACGCATGCTGCTGCAGGTGCATGACGAATTGATCTTCGAGACCGTCGAGGCGGAAGTCGAGGCAACGATCCCGGTCGTGCGTCACGTCATGGAGAACGCGGCGATGCCGGCGGTCTCGATGTCGGTGCCGCTGCATGTCGACGCGCGGGCGGCGAACAACTGGGACGAGGCGCATTAGCCGTCGTCGTCATCCTAGGGCGGAGCGACGCGAAGCGGAGCGCAGACCCTAGGATCCATGCCGTTACATTAGCCTTGGATGCAACGGTGCAAAATGAAGCCGCTTCCGAGGCTGCGCCAAGTATCCTTAAATCTGGGCCGCCGCGACATTCTCATGTCACGGCATGGATCCTAGGGTCTCCGCGACGTCGCTTCGCTCCTGCTTCGCCCTAGGATGACGAAGCGATGGGCCTCAAGCCGCTTCGGCCAGGCACTTGGCACACGTCCCGCGAAATTCGATCACCGCCTTCTTGGCGGCGAAGCCGGTGGAGCGCACCCATTCGTCCAACTGGTGGCCGACATCGTGGTCGGACATTTCGGTGACCTGCCCGCATGTGTCGCAGATCGCGAAGGCGGTCATCGAGTGGTTGTGGTCGTGCGGTTCGGCGCAGGCGACGAAGGAGTTGATGCTTTCGAGCCGATGCACGAAACCTGACTTCACCAGCGTATCGAGCGCGCGATAGACCTGGAGCGGCGCGCGAAAACCGCGCTCGCGCAGTTGGTCGAGCAAGGTGTAGGCACTGAGCGGTCCGCTGGCGGTCTCGAGTTTCTCGAGCACGCACAGCTGGTTCTTCGTCAGCACATCCCTTGCCGCCATGATCCTGTTTCCAACTCGCCTTGCGTCGCTTGTGCCGCGCACAAACGATCCATGTCCCATCCAGATAGCGACGAACAGGCCTTTTTGCTACTGTTTCCAGCATTCTGCCCGCGAGGCTGTCGAGAACATCGATCGGAGCGGGGCAACAGGCAGGTTGCTCTGCGATGTGACGTTCAAAATACTGACAATATCTTCGGCAAGGATTGCCGCGCTTGGAAATTCGGTCGGGCTTGGGGAAGCAATCATGATCAAATTGACGCGGCGGACGCTGCTGGTCGGCACGTCCGCCTTGACCATGGCCGGCATGGTATCGTTCCGAACCATGGCCGCATCGCGCATCTACCATGCGCTGCTGGTCGCCTGCACCGAATATCCCAACCTGCCGCAGAGGAACTGGCTTGTCGGGCCGAAGAACGATGCAGCCCTCGTCCACGACTATCTGCTGAAGAATGTGCCCGACCCCGTGCGCTTCGCGCCGGAAAACGTCACGCTGCTCGCCAAGGATGTCCCCGGCGCCAGTGGCCTGCCGACCCATGCGGCGATCAAGGCTGCATTGGCCGACCTTGCCGCCAAGGTTCAGCGCGACGATTTCGTCTATCTGCATCTGTCCGGTCACGGTGCCCAGCAGCCGCAGATGGTCAAGGGCGACGAGACCGACGGGCTCGACGAGATCTTCCTGCCCGTAGATATCGGCAAATGGATCAACCGTGATGCCGGCGTGCCCAATGCGCTGATCGACAACGAAATCGGCGCGGCACTCGACGCCATCCGCGACAAGGGTGCTTTCGTCTGGGTTGTGTTCGACTGCTGCCATTCCGGAACCGCGACACGCGCCGTCGAGGTCGATGACGAGCTGGAGCGCAAGGTCGAGTTCGCCGACCTGGTCGGCGGCAACGAGTCCGAGCGGGCTGCCGCGATCGAGGCCTATGACGAGGTGATTTCGGTCGCCGGCTCGCGCGGCATCGACGACAATGGCACGCGCAAGCCCGCCTTCACCCTGACGCCGACCGGTGGCGAACCGATCACCAAGGGCAAGCTGGTCGCCTTCTATGCCGCGCAGACGGTGGAGACGACGCCCGAGATGCCGTTGCCCAAGGGCATCGCGGATGCGCCGCGCTTGGGCCTGTTCACCTTCACCATCCTGTCCAAACTGGCCGAGAATCCCAACGTCACCTATCGCCAGCTCGGCCAGGCCGTGCTGCAGCAATATTCGGCCGACAGCCGCACCCGGCCGACACCGCTGTTCGAGGGCGAACTGGATGCCCGCGTCTTCGGCACCGACAAGACCGATGCAGTCATGCAGTGGCCTGTCGTCATCAAGGACGGCGAAGCGACGATCGGCGCCGGACTGCTGCATCGCCTCACCCCCGGCAGCAAGCTCGCCATCCTGCCATCGGCGTTATCGCCGCTGTCCGACGCTGTCGGATTTTTGGAAGTGCAGTCGGCAAAAAACCTGGAAAGCCGCGTCAAGCCGGTCGAGTTCGACAAGAAGCCGGCGCTCAAATTCGCCGACATTCCCGCCAACGCCTATGCGCGGGTGGCGGAGATCGCCGTCGACTATAAGCTCGTCTTGGCGCGGCCGGCCATAGCCAAGGGACTTGAAAAGGAAACCGCTCTGGTCAATTCGGTTCTCGACGAACTGGCCACAGCCAGGGAGACCGGCTTCAACATCGAGCTGGTCGATCCCGGCAAGAGCGCCGACCTCCGCCTCGCGGTGATGCGCGAGAATGCTGTTCCCGGTGCCCACAAGGATGCGACAGACAAGCCGGCGCTGTGGTTCCTGCCGGCATCGGGCGACGTGAGCCTGAAGGAGGGCGGCAAACCGCCGCTGATCATCATTCACGACCGCCAGAAACTGGCCGATGCAATGGCCAGGAACCTGCGCACCATCTTCCGCGCCACCGGGCTTTCGCGGCTGGCGGCGGCCACGGACTACAAGCCCGAGGACGTCGACGTCCAGTTTCAGGTCAAACGTCGCGACAAGGATGGCCTCGAACCGCTGCAGGCTTCGGTTGTGCCGCGCGTGTCGCCGGGCGACGAAGTGCATGTGCTGGCCAAGAACGGCTCGGATCTGCTGGTCGACATCAATGTGCTCTATGTCGGCAGCGACTATTCGATCACCCATATCGTTGCCGAACGCCTCGCCCCGCAAGCCATGCTCGAAGAGGGGCTGCTGGCTTTCACCGACACCAGCTTCGGCATGGAGCGGATGATCGCGGTTTTGACCGAGGCGCCGCCGGGGAGCGAGAAGCAGGATCTGAGCTTCCTGGCGCAGGACGGCGTCGCCGCGGCGACACGCGGAATGGGCTCCGCCGGCTTCTCCGACATGCTGACCGATCTCGGCATGGCGCCGGCAACCCGCTCGGTGATGCGGCTTGCCGACAAGAGCGGCCCGAAAGGCGCGGTGATGATTTTCCCGATGGAGACGGTGCCGCGCGCCTGAGCGGATGCCGGCGCCGCATGGCTCTGCCGGCTCTTGCGCGATCGGCGCGATATGAGAACATTCCCGGCCGCGTCTTGGCGCATGACGGCCGGATGAAACGGATAGGATCGATTGTGAAGAATTCTGTGTTTTCCTGGCGTGGAACGGTGGCTGGCCTTGGCGGCGGCCTGTTGTTGATCGCCAACGCTTCGGCGGACGAGGCCTGCGGCCTGTGCGTCAAGCAGATCGTCACCAACTCGGAACTGGCGACGTGTTTTCTCGATCAGTACGACCAGTTCGCCAAAAGCGGCAGCGACGCCGTTGTCGTCGATCTCAGCAACTGCGCCTCGCGCGGCGTCGTCGAAGCCTTGCCGTCACCGAACAAGGGGGCGGCGGAGCCTGACGTGCAGTTCATGATTTCGCGCCTGCAACTGGAATGCCTGAAACGGAAGCTGGAGACGCCGGGCATCGTGCTGGATCCCTCCGCCACCATTGAACTGGACAGCTGCGGATGAAGAAGCCAACGGGCAACACCAGGCAGACAGCAGCCGCCGCAAAGGCGCCGGCCGGCAAACCCGCGCTGGCGGAAACCACCGAAGGTTTCCCTTGGCCAAGCGCCCACGAGATCAAGAAGGAGAGCAACCCCTTCACCGACCGCGACTGGCGCATGCTGGTCTATGCCTGGTCGGGCATGGCCGTGCGTCTCGCCATCATCTTCACCCTGATGTTCTCGGTCTACCAGTTCCTGGCCAACCAGGAGCAGAAGCGCGTCGAGCAGACCATGTCGCTTGTCGAACTCTGGGAAAACAAGGACTACCAGCAGGCGCAGCGCGCGCTGAAAGATCGTCTGACCGCGCTTAACGCCAAATATGACAATCTGCTCAGCGCCAACCCCTCGCCAACCGAGGAGCAGGTGTTCCGGCAACGGATCGGCATCGAGGCGATGACCGCCTCCGGCGGCGACATGCCGCTCGCCGATTTCAGCGAGAATTTCGATCGCATCGTCTATTTCCTCAACCGGCTGTCATTCTGCATCGACGGCGATTTGTGTTCGCGCAAAGTGACCGATGCTTATTTCCGTGACTATGCCGTCTCTTTCTGGAGCTATTTTGCCGGCTACATAGACAAGCAGCGCAAGGCGGGTTCTCCCACTTTCGCTTCGGCGATCGAGACCTATGTGCGCAATGGGCCGCCCACGGCCGAAGCCAAATAGCGGCGCGAAAAAGGCGGCGGGATTGCGCCGCCGCCTTTGTCTCCACCGCGAATGCGCAGCGATTATTTATACAGGCTGTTGATCCACTGGACGTTGGCAGCATTCAGGCGCACGGCGGTGTTCGCGTCGGGGCTTTCCGCCACGTTGACACCGGTGACGATGCGCTGCTTGGCCTTGTTGTCGTAGGCATAGACCGAACTGCCGCTCGACCCTGGGAACGTATCGCAGTCGTACTGGAAATATTCCGGCGCGATGTTTTCGGCATGCACTTCGCAGTTTGCCTTCCACATCGTGCCCATCGGCTTGTCGCCGGGATAGCCAACGAGATTGGCGGTGAAGTCGCCAAGATCGTCATAGTTCGCATAGCCCAGCCAGCCGAGATTGGTGCCGACATCCTGCTTTAGCGTGACGATGCCGAGATCCCACAGCAGGACCGAACCATAATAACCCTGGTAGTTGTCGATGAAGCCTTGCAGCACATAGGCGCTTTCGAAGGCGAAGGCGCCGAACGGTGCGTCGTCGGCCGTGCTGCCGTTCAGCCCCGGCACGAACAGATAGTCGGAGAGCCAATCCTTGTCCTCATGGCTGTAGAGGCAGTGCGCGGCGGTGAGCACCGTGCGCGGGCCGATCAGCGTTGCCGAACAGCTGCCGAAGCTGCCCGTCTTCGGCGATTTGGCTTCGAGATAGCCGATTGCCGAGAACGGATAGGTCTTGGTGTTCTTGACCTGCTCGCGATCGTCGGTGCCGAAGACCTGACGGCCGGCTTCGCCTTCGCCGAGGTCCGGATCCTCGGTCTTGCGCTCGGCCCCGTCTTTTCCGGTGGCCGGAGCGTTCAGTTCCTTGATGATAAGCTCCCGCAGCGCTTCGCTCGGCTCGATCTTGATCTCCTTGCCATCGGCGGACCGTCCGACGACGCCGTAGGATTTGACAGCCGTTGCCTCGTCGGCAAGCGGCGCGGCGCGGCTGTCTTCGTCGGTCAGCTTAGGTGGCGCGATTGGCTTTGCCCGCCCGGGCTTGTAGTCGCCTGAAGTCACGTCGCGCGCGCTTTCGCCATTGCCGGCACTGGCGGAGCCAGGATCGGCGGCGAAAACCGGGACCGTCCACATTGCGGTGGAAAGCAATGCGGACACAATGAGTGCGTTTGTCAGTTTTGTCATGGTGAGACTCTCCCAAAAGTCAGCAAGGACTGGATCAAGATACAGAAATATTGTCGAGATCGTGGTGGCGTCGAAAAAGGATTTTGGTTACCGCACTTGAAATTTGACCATCGCCTATGCGGTCGGTCAAAGCCCCCGCCAAAGACACCCGGGCGGATATATTGCCTAAATTAATACAACATTGGAATGACAATTAGCTTCCACATAGCCCGTGGGGGGCTATAGGGTTTTGAACGGGGTCTGCACAGGAACGCGATACGCGAAGCAGTGCCTGACTTGGTGTCCCTGCCGTGCCGCTGCAACGAAAGCTGCGCGGCCTGACCACCAGTCTGAGGCTTGCTTTGTTGATCATGCGCCGGGGCTGGTCCGCTCGGGTACATATCAGGAGGGCTTCAGATGAACATCATCCATCGGTTCAGGCCGATCGCCGCTGCATCGCTGCTCGGCATCGCAGCCGCCCTTGCGGCAGCCAATTCCACCCAGGCCGACGAAGCAGTCGCCCGACCGGAGGCAGCGGTCTCGCCAATGAAGCGCGTGACGGAAGCCAGGGCGAAAGCCGCGGCGGAGAACCCCGACGCAGCCGACCGCGTCTATGGCGGCAACCAGGCCGAAAAGGGAGCCTATCCGTTCCAGGTCGCGCTGCTCACCACCGACAGGCTGGACGAGAACCCGGCCTCGCAGGCCAACGCCCAATTCTGCGGCGGCAGCCTGATCGCGCCGCAATGGGTGCTGACGGCAGCACACTGCCTCAACGACAAGGGTCAGCCGGTTTCGCCGGAGAGCGTCACCGTGCTGACCGGTGCAACCGATCTCAGCGAGGGCAAGCGCCACAAGGTGGTGGAGGTCATCGTCAACGAAGCCTACAGCGAGCAAACGCTCGACAACGATCTCGCCCTGCTCCGGCTTGCCGAACCGGCCGACGCGCCGACCATCAAGGTCGCCCATGAGGCAACCCCCGACACCGGCAAGACGACCGTCACCGGCTGGGGCAAGATGCAGGACGGCACCTTTCCGACCACGCTGATGGTTGTCGATCTCGATCTGCAGCCGAACCAGGCCTGCAACAGCGGCATCAAGGCCATCTATGCGCGTGATCTGAAGGCAGCGCTCGGTGATCTGTCCCGCCGTATGCGCTATTCGGAAAAAGGCATCGACGCGGCAGCCAATGCGATCGCCGCCGACATGACCGACCCGCTGACCGGCAACATGATCTGCGCCGGCACCACCAGCGGCGTGCGCGATGCCTGCAACGGCGACAGCGGCGGCCCGCTGTTCATGACCGGTGCCGAAGGCCCGGTCCAGGTCGGCGTCGTCAGCTGGGGCGAAGGCCCGGCTGACGGCAGTGCGGCGTGCGGCCACAAGGAGGCCTACGGCATCTACACGCGGCTGGCCAACTACACCGGCTGGATCGAGGCGAAGATGAAGACCTCGGCTCCGGCGCCGGCAAAGCCCAAGGCGGGACTGGGCACCGCCCAGAAACCGAAAACGCCCTGAAGCAGCGCTGTTCGCTTTCAAGCAAAACGGCGGGAGAGGTTCCCGCCGTTTTGCTTGCCGGCTTATCGAGAGGACTTATTTTCGCGGCGGGCCTTTGCGCTCGGCGGAAGCCGCCCACAGATTAATGTCGGATTCGCGCGCATAGGTGTCGATCTCGGCGAGTTCGGCATCGCTGAAATCGAGCACCTTGAGCGCGCCGACGCAGTCCTCGACCTGCTCCGGCCGGCTGGCGCCGATCAGCGCCGATGTCACCCTGCCCTTGCGCAGCACCCAGGCCAGCGCCATCTGCGCCAGCGTCTGCCCGCGCTTGCCGGCGATGGCGTCGAGCGCCTTGATGTTGGCGATGGTCTTGTCGTTGATGAAGGCTGTCTTCAGCGACTTGCCCTGGGAGGCACGGCTGCCATCGGGAATGCCGCCGAGATACTTGTTGGTCAGCATGCCTTGCGCCAGCGGCGAGAACACGATGGAGCCGACGCCGAGCCCTTCGAGCGTGTCGAGCAAGCCATCTTCCTCCACCCAGCGGTTCAGCATCGAATAGCTCGGCTGGTGGATGACGCAAGGCGTGCCAAGCTGCTTCAAGATATCGGCGGCCTCGCGTGTGCGCTGCGAATTGTAGGACGAGATGCCGGCATAGAGCGCCTTGCCCGAGCGCACGGCATGGTCGAGCGCGCCCATGGTCTCTTCCAGCGGCGTGTCGGGGTCGAAACGATGCGAATAGAAGATATCGACATAGTCGAGCCCCATGCGCTTCAGGCTCTGGTCGAGGCTGGCCAGAATGTATTTGCGCCCGCCCCATTCGCCGTAGGGTCCGGCCCACATCTCGTAGCCGGCCTTCGTCGAGATGATCAGCTCGTCGCGGTAGGCGGCGAAGTCGGTGCGCAGGATTTCACCGAAAGCGGTCTCGGCCGAGCCGGGTGGCGGACCGTAATTGTTGGCAAGGTCGAAATGCGTGATGCCGAGGTCGAAGGCCTTGCGCGCGATCGCCTGCTTGGTCCTGTGCGGCGTGTCGTTGCCGAAATTATGCCACAGGCCGAGCGAGATTGCCGGCAGCTTCAGGCCGGAGCGGCCACAGCGGTTGTAGACCATTTTCTCGTAGCGGTTTTCGGCGGGCGTATAGGGCATCGGAAAATCCTCAAATGGAAGCGAGCCAGGCTACTGCCATCGCGACAACGCGGGCGAGTCGGCTTTGCCCCTCACCTTTACCCTCTCCCCGCCGGAACGGGGAGAGGGTTGAGGTATCTGCCTACTTCTTCTTCGCCAAAAGGTCCTTGGCTTGCTTGACGCCGAGGGCTGCCGGCCGTTCGCAGGTGGTCTGCATGGCGACGAACTTGCCGGTTTCGCCGGAGCGCAACAGCCCGGTCATCACGTCGACGGCGTGCAGCGCCAGCTCCATCGAACAGCGATGCGGTCGGCCTTCCGCGATCGCCACTGCCATGTCGGCGAGGCCCGATGTGCGGTAGTTGGCCATCATGCCTTGCGAATGCATCTCGTTGGGCACGCCGAACGGATGCGGCCAGTTCGGCAGCTTCTTGACCGGCTTGGCCGCGTCGGTGAAGCGAACGTCACCACCGAAGAAGTTCGGGTCCGGCACGAACACCGTACCCGCCTCGCCATAGAGTTCCATCGGCGCGTGGCCGTGGGCCCAGACGTCCCAGCTGGTGTTGAGCGTTATAACGGCACCGTTCTCGAACTCCAGCAGCCCATGAATGGTCGTCGGCGTGTTGACCGGTATCTTTTCACCCGCGCGCGGCTTTGAACTGATCGTCCGCTCCTTGGCCGGCGTCGTCGCGAAGGCCGCGACCTGTTTCACCGGTCCGATCAGCTGGATCAGATTGGTGATGTAGTAAGGCCCGATATCGAGCACGGGACCGGCGCCCGGCTGGAAGAAGAAATCCGGATTGGGATGCCAATGCTCCATGCCGTGGCCCATGACATGGCAGGTACCGCTCGTGACCTTGCCAAGCTTGCCGGTGTCGATCAGGTTGCGCACCAGTTGGTGCGCGCCGCCGAGGAAAGTGTCTGGCGCCGAGCCGATCCGCAGGCCCTTTTTCTCCGCCCGCTTCTTAAGGTCGAGCCCTTCCTTGACCGACAGCACGAACGGCTTTTCCGAATAGACGTGCTTGCCGGCGTCGAGGATCTGCTTCGATACTTCGTAGTGCACCGCCGGGATGGTCAGGTTGACGATGATGTCGATGTCGTCGGCCTTGAGCAGGTCTTCGACGGTCTCGGCGCGCAGCTTGAACTCCTTCGCCCGCGCCTTGGCCGCCTCCATGTTGATGTCGGCGCAGGCACGCATTTCGATGCCGCGAAACAGCGGCGCCAGCGAAAAATACGCTTTCGAGATGTTGCCGCAGCCGATGACGCCGATGCCAAGTTTCTTTGCCATGCTGATTGCTCCTAATAGGTTTTGGCGGCTGCGATGGAGCGGCGGGCGAAACGCTCGATGTCGTTGGGGTTGTCCTGTTCCATGACATAGTATTGGGCAGCACTCTTGGCACGCAACACCTTGATCAGGCCGGCCCAGTCGATGGTGCCATGGCCGACATCCGACCAGCCATCCTCATCCAGCCCCTCGCCGGGCTTGGCCATGTCCTTGACGTGGACGGCGCTGATGCGCTTGCCGTGCTTTTCGATCCACGGCAACGGATCATCGCCGCCGCGCACCACCCAGGCAACGTCCATCTCCCAGCTGACATCGGGCGCGGATGACAGGATGTGGTCCTGCGGCACCGATCCGTCGGCAAGTTTCTTGAACTCGAAATCATGATTGTGCCAGGCAAAGCCGTAGCCGGCCTTTTTCGCGGCGTCGCCGACCTTGGCCAGGCGTTCGCCGAAGCCGCGCCAGCCGGCCACGTCGGATGGCCGCTGATCGGGCATCAGGAAGGGACAGATGAGCAGCGTGATACCGAGTGCGTCGGCAGTTCTGCGCACGCCGTCGAAATCGTTCTCGAGCGCATCGATCGAGAAATGCCCAGTCGGCATGGCAAGCCCGTTCTTGTCGAGCTCGGCGCGGAATGCCTTGGGGTCATCATAGACGCCGCCAAAACCTTCGACCTGGGCGTAGCCGAGCTTGCCGAGCATGGCGAGCACACCGTCCCAGGGTTGGAAATTGCGGGCGCTGTAAAGTTGGAATGACCAGTTCATCATCTCTGTCCGTTTTGCTTGGGGATTGTCGTATGAGGGTTGTTCTCAAAAGCTAGATGCGTGTGCCCGTTGCGGTGTCGAAAAGCGAAGCGCGCATCGGATCGAAGCCAAGCGTCACCGCCTCGTCATTCTTGGGCGTGCGTTCCGAGGTCACTCGGACGCTGAAATTCTGCTGGGCAAGCTTCAGCCAGACCAGCGTGTCGGAGCCCATGGGTTCGACCACCTCGACATTGGCGGCTATCGAGAACGGCCAGCCGGTGCCGCTGTTCAGGCTGACATGCTCGGGCCTGATACCGAATGTGACGGGGCCGGGAGCCGGAGGCTTGGCAAAGTCGTAAGTGCCGAGCGGGATCTTGATATCCTCGGCCGCGAACCGCCAGCCGCCGTCGGCGTCTTCCAGGCGGCCATCGACGAAGTTCATTGCGGGCGAGCCGAGGAAGCCGGCGACGAAACGGTTGACCGGCCTGTTATAGATGGTCTGCGGCGCATCGAGCTGCTGGATGACGCCGCCCTTCATCACCGCGATGCGGTCGGCCAGCGTCATCGCCTCGATCTGGTCGTGGGTGACGTAGATCATGGTGTTCTGCAGCTTGCGATGCAGCAGCTTGATCTCGACGCGCAGTTCGGCGCGCAGCTTGGCATCGAGATTGGACAGCGGCTCGTCGAACAGGAACACGTCGACATCGCGCACCAGCGCCCGTCCGATCGCGACGCGCTGGCGCTGGCCGCCGGAAAGGGCGGCCGGCTTACGCTGCAGCAGCGGTTCGATCTGCAGGATTTCAGCCGCCCGCGCGATCCGCTTGGCGATCTCTTCTCTTGGCGTGCCGGCGACACGCAGCCCGAAGGACAGGTTCTTCTCCACCGTCATTTGCGGATAGAGCGCATAGGACTGGAACACCATGCCGATGCCGCGGTCCTTGGGCTCTTCCCAGGTGACGTTCTTGCCCTTGATGAAGATGCGGCCCTCGGAAACGTCGAGCAGGCCGGCAATGCAGTTGAGCAAGGTCGACTTGCCGCAGCCGGACGGCCCGAGCAGCACGATGAACTCGCCATCGGCGACATCGAGATTGAGCGTCTCCAGGACGGTCACCGCACCGAAGTTCAGCGACAGGTCCTGGATCGAAACGCTGGTATCATTGGCTGCCGTCATCGCCGTCACCCCTTCACCGCGCCGGCGGCGATGCCGCGTACGAAAAGCTTGCCGGAAATGAAGTAGACGATGAGCGGCACAAGCCCGGTCAGGATGGTTGCGGCCATGTTGACGTTGTACTCCTTCACGCCTTGCACCGAATTGACGATGTTGTTGAGCTGCACCGTCATCGGATAGGTGTCGGGGCGGGTGTAGACGACGCCGAACAGGAAGTCGTTCCAGATGCCGGTCACCTGCAGGATGATGGCGACGACGAAGATCGGCAGCGACATCGGCAGCATGATGCGCAGGAAGATGCCCCAGAAGCCGGCGCCGTCGACGCGTGCCGCCCGGAACAGCTCCTCCGGCATCGAGGCGAAATAATTGCGGAACAGCAGCGTCAGGATCGGCATGCCGAAAATGGAATGGACAATCACCAGCCCGCTGAGGCTGCCATAGAGGCCGATTTCGCGCAGGATGATGACGATCGGATAGATCATCACCTGGTAGGGAATGAAGGCGCCGACGATCAGGATGATGAAGAACGTATCGGCGCCCTTGAAGCGCCAATTGGCCAGTGCATAACCATTCACCGAGGCGATGGCGATCGACAGCAGCACCGACGGCACGGTGATGCGCACCGAATTCCAGAAGCCGCGCGAGAGCCCGTCGCAGTTAAGGCCGGTGCAGGCCGTTGACCACGCCTTGACCCACGGCTCGAAGGTGATCTCAAGCGGCGGTGAGAAGATGTTGCCGAGCCGGATCTCCGGCATGCCCTTGAGCGAGGTGACGACCATGACATAGAGCGGCAAGAGGTAGTAGACCGCCATGACGAACAATGTGCCGTAGAGGAAGACGTTGCGGCGCGAAATCATGCGGCGCGGCTTTGGACCGTAGGGCCCTGCGATGTCCTGGCGCGCGCCGGCGGCAACGCTTGCTTGAGCGGTGATGTCTGCAATGCTCATTTGCGTCGCCCGAACTCGAGATAGGCCCAAGGCACGATGACGATCACCACCGAGAGCAGCATCATGGTCGAGGCGGCAAAACCCTGGCCGAGGTTCTGGGCGAAGAACATATAGTCGTAGACGTATTTGGCCGGCACTTCGGATGCGATGCCCGGGCCGCCGCTGGTCTGGGCCACGACCAGGTCATAAACCTTGACGATGCCGGAAGCGATGATGACGAGCGTGGTGATGAAGACCGGCCGCATCATCGGGATGACGATGAACAGATAGGTCTTCCACATCGGGATCCCATCCACCCGCGCCGCCTTCCAGATGTCCTCGTCGATACCGCGCAGGCCGGCCAGCATCAGGCACATGATGAGCCCGGTGCCTTGCCACAGCGCAGCGATCGATATGCCGTAGATGACGATGCTGGAATTATAGAGCGGGTCGAAGCTGAAGCTCGTCCAGCCTAAGTCCCGCACGACATGCTGGATGCCGAAATCCGGATTGAGCAACCACTGCCAGACCAGGCCGGTGACGATGAAGGAGAGCGCGAAAGGATAAAGGAAGATGGTGCGGAACGTGTCCTCGAAGCGGATCTTCTGATCGAGCAGCGCGGCAAGCAGAAAACCGATGACCAGCGAGAACACCAGCGAGATCGCGCCGTAGATCAACAGGTTCTCGATCGAGATCAGCCAGCGCGGCGCCGCCCACAGGCGGTAATACTGGTCGAGCCCGACGAAATTCAGGCGCGGCAGGAGCTTCGAATTGGTGAAGGAATAGAGCACCGTCCAAACGGTGCCGCCGACGAAAACCACCATGGCGGTGAGGATCATCGGGATCGAGGCGACCTTCGCATTGAGGTTGCGGAACAGAAGGTTGGGGCGTGCGCTCTTGCTCATCTCGTCAGCCGGCTGGGTAAGGGCGGTGCATTCCCGGCCCCGCATTCGCAAGGCCGGGAGCGAGGCGGGTTGCCTCCAGCGTCAGTCCGCCGAAGCGATGAGGTCGGCGAAGCGCTTCTGCGCGTCTTCGACGGTCAGTTCCGGCTTGGCGAAGAATTCGGCGAAAAGGTCTTCCTTCTGTTTCTGGGTGTCCTGTGAAAGCAGTTGGTCCGTCCACGGCATGACGGCGCCCTTGGCAAGGATGGCGAGGCCCTTCTTCATGCAGTCGTTGGCCGCATTGAGATCGACGTCGCCGCGCACCGGCAGGGATCCCTTCTTCAGATTGAAGGCAACCTGCGTCTTGGGATCGAGCAGCGTCTCGGCCAGCACCTCCTGCGCCTTGCTCTTGTCGGCATCCTTGAGCAGCGGGAAGTAGAAGGCGTCACCGCCAGTGGCTATCACCTCGTTCAGCCCAAGGCCTGGCAGGCAGGTGTAATCCTTGCCCGCGGTCTTGCCGGCAACCTGAAACTCGCCCTGTGCCCAGTCGCCCATGATCTGGCCAGCGGCCTTGCCGGTGATGACCAGGTTGGTCGCCTGGTTCCAGTCCTGCACATTGGTGTTCTTCGCCATCTTGCGGGCATCGTCCGCGGCCTTGAAGACCTTGGCGACTTCGGGCCCGGCGGCGAACTTGGCATCCTTGTCCTTGTAGACCTTGAGGAACGTGTCCGTGCCGCCCACAGCCGCAAGCAGGACGTCGAAGGCACCGGAGGATTGCCAGGCCTGTCCGCCGACGGCGAGCGGGATGATGCCGGCCTTTTCCAGCGCCGGCGCTGCCGCCACGAATTCATTCCAGTCCTTCGGCAACGGCACGCCGGCCTTCTCGAAGGCCTCGTTGGACAGCCACAACCACTGCCAGGAATGGATGTTGACGGGCACGCAATAAATCTTGCCGTCGATGGTGCAGCCGTCGAGCAGGCTCTTCGGCCGGACGACATCAGTCCACTTGCCCCTGGTGGCGACATCGGTGAGGTCGCGCATCAGGCCGGCCTGCACCAACTCTTCCGCCTGCCGGCCATGGTTGAATTGCGTGGCGCCCATCGGATCGCCACCGGTGATGCGGCTGATCATGATTGGCCGCGCCGTGCCGCCGGAGCCGGCAATGGCGCCGTCCACCCAGTGGTTGCCGGTCGCATCGAATGCCTTGGCAAGTTCCGCAACCGCCGCCGCCTCGCCGCCCGACGTCCACCAATGGGTGACTTCCAGGTCCGTCGCGGCCGCATGGCCGGCAAACTGCAACCCGGCCGTCGCTGCCAGCGCAGCGGTCAAAAATCTGTATCGCATTTCGGCTCCTCCCAGAATCTGAAACGTTACAGATTTTCGATACGGCAATTGCGCGGGCTGTGCAACCCATCAACGAAGCACCCTCGATATTTTTTCGGGCTGCGAACAAATTCGCATGGATGATCGCGCTTCTCATGCACTGCAGCATGGTTTGCTGCGGCGCAAACACCGAAATGCCGCCTGATACGGGCAAAAAGGCGGCGGCAGAGGCAATTTCTCCTGGAATCCCAAGCGTTTCGCAAAAGAACCATCCACCTCGTGGGCGAGGGACATGTAACTCGATATGGCAATCTGTAACGTTTCAGTATATTGAGACTTTACCGGGGCTGGAACGCATATCGTATCGCCATGACGGCGATTGCCGACATGGCTCGCGGCTGCTATGCGCCTGACGGGCGGGACGAATGGACAGACAGCGTACGGACAAGAGCGGGGAGACCTCGGCACAGGGACGGCCGACGTTGAAGACGCTTGCCTTCATGACCGGGCTCGGCGTCACCACCGTGTCACGCGCCTTGAAGGATGCCCCGGAAATCGGCGCCGAAACCAGGCGCCGCGTCCAGCTCGTCGCCAAGCAGATCGGCTACCGGCCGAACCGCGCCGGCGTGCGTCTGCGCACCGGCAGGACCAATGTCATCAGCCTCGTGCTCAACACTGACCGCGAGATCATGAGCTTTGTCTCGGACATCATCTACGGCGTTTCGGAAGTGCTCGCCGAAACGCCCTATCACCTGATCGTCACGCCCTATTCCCGCTCGCAGGATCCGATGGAGCCGATCCGCTATCTCGTCGAGACCGGCTCGGCCGACGGCGTCATCATTTCGCGCACCCAACCGAACGATCCGCGCGCCCGCTACATGCTCGAGCACGGCATGCCCTTTGCCACGCATGGCCGCACCGACATGGGCCTCGTCCATCCCTACCATGACTTCGACAACCATGTTTTCGCGATGGAGGCCGTGCGCCGCCTGGCGAGCATGGGCAGGCACAAGCTGGCGCTTCTGTCGCCGCCGCCCGGGCTGACCTATTATGGCCACACGCTGAACGGCTTTGCCGATGCGCTGAGCGAGGTCGGAGCCAGCGAAATTCCGTTCAACACCGTTTCCATCGATCACACGATCGAGCAGATCAGGACCAGGACCGCGCAGGTGATGCGCCGCGAGAACAGGCCGGACGGCTTCGTCAGCAGCGCTGCCGCCGCGACACTGGCGATCGTCGCCGGCATCGAGGATGCCGGCCTCAAGCTTGGCCGCGACGTCGATGTCGTGTCCAAGCAGTCGTCGGACCTGTTGCATCTGTTCCGGCCGGAATTGCTCGTCGTCAACGAGAACTTCCGCCTGGCCGGCTCCGATCTCGCCCGCTCCGTGCTCGGCTGGATCGGCGGCGCCGCACCCGGCTCGTTGCAGCGCCTGGTCGCCACCAGCGAGGTTCGGGCGTTCAGCCCGCCGGTTTCCGTTTAGGCCCTTGGGCTAGCCAGCCGCACCGCTTCCCCACGGCCCATGGAACGCGCCCTTGTCGTCGATGCGCTCGAAGCCGTGCGCGCCGAAGAAGTCGCGCTGCGCCTGGATCAGGTTCGAGGTGCCGCGGCCCTGGCGGTAGCTGTCGAAATAGGCAAGTGCGGAAGACAGCGCCGGCACCGGCGAACCGGCCTCCGAAGCCCTCGCCACGATGCGGCGCAGCGACGGATGCGCCTCCTGCATCAGCGCGATGAAGGCCGGGGCCATCAGGAGGTTGGTCGAGGCGCCGCCCTTGCTGAAGGCTTCCGCCATGGTGTCGAGCATCTGCGAGCGGATGATGCAGCCGGCGCGCCAGATCCTGGCGATGGTCGGCATCGGCAGGTTCCAGTTGAATTCCTTGGAGGCGCCGCTCATCACCGCAAAACCTTGGGCGTAGGCGGCGATCTTGCCGGCGAACAGCGCCAACTCCAGATCTTCCAGCAGGGCATCTTTGTCACCGGAAATCTTCGTCACGCCGACGTTGCCGTAGGCCTTTTCCGCCGCCAGCCGCTCGTCCTTGATCGATGACAGAACGCGTGCCGCCACCGCCGCCTCGATCGCCGTCGCCGGAATGCCGAGTTGCTGCGCCTCGATGACCGACCATTTGCCGGTGCCCTTCTGGCCGGCGCGGTCGAGGATGATGTCGACCACCGGCTTGCCGGTCTTCGGATCGTCTGATGCCAGCACCTTGGCGGTGATCTCGATCAGGTAGGAGTTGAGCCGGCCCTTGTTCCAGTTGGCAAACACCGCGCCGATCTCTTTCGGGCCCATGCCCAGGCCGTCGCGCAAGATGCCGTAAATTTCGGCGATCATCTGCATGTCGGCATATTCGATGCCGTTGTGGATGGTCTTGACGAAATGCCCGGCACCGTCGGTGCCGAGCCATGCCGCGCAGGGTTCGTCCTTGAACTTGGCGGAGATCGCCGTCAGCACCTTCTCGACGCGCTTCCATGAGTCCTCTGTGCCGCCGACCATGATCGACGGCCCGTGGCGCGCGCCCTCCTCGCCACCGGACACGCCCATGCCGATGAAGGTGAGGTCCGAGCCGGAAAGCTCGGAGAAGCGCCGCATCGTGTCGCGGAAATTGGCGTTGCCGGCATCGATGACGATGTCATTGGCCGACAGCACGCCGCGCAGCGCAGCGATCTGTTCGTCGACCGGCTTGCCGGCCAGCACCATGATGATGATCGGGCGCGGCGGCCGGATGGCGGCGGCAAGCTCTTCCAGGCTGTAGCAGGGCACGACCATGTCCCTGAGCGCGCCGGCGTTCTCGATGAAAGCGTCGGTGCGCGCCCTGGTGCGGTTGAAGACAGCGATGCGGTGCCCGTGCTCGGCGATGTTGAGCGCCAGGTTGGAGCCCATCGTGCCAAGGCCGATCAGGCCGATTTCGGCATTTTCCATCGTTTCTTCCCTGCTTCGGATCTTGTTGGTTCGAGCCCGCGATTTGCGCGGATGCCCATTCATCACGGGATGCCATTCTTCACGGGATGATTGACGGGCCTTTCGGGCCGCGTCAACCGCCTCGCCGAATTGTGTTGCGCGGATCGAACGTGAAGACCAGAGCCCGAGAAGATTGGCAATCGGCGCGGCCGCCGGGAAGTTCAGGTGCCGGCGTCGAGGGAGAAGCGGGTTCAGAAATTGTAGTTGGCATAGCCATGGTAGACCAAATCCACCATTGCGTCCCCTCCGGCAAAGAGCAGATTCACGTTCCAAGGAGGGTTCCAAGGCGGGAAGGGAACCACGAACTCGGTTTCCTGGCCATGGCAAACTCCCACGACGCGCCAGTCGTCGCGGATGAAGCCGAACAGAGGTCCTCCCGACCACCCGTGGCCGGCGAAGTTTGTCGTTTCAAGCTCGCGCGCATGCTTGTCTCCGTCGACATCTCTTATGAAGGCAGCCAGCTCGACAGCCGGGTATCCGGCGGCGAAATCAGGATAGCCAGCGCTCATGTAAAGATGGTCGAAATACTCATCGTGGTCGTCGAAGGCCTGCGTACCCAGCCAGCCGCAGACGTTGCCAATCGGATCAATCGTCCTGCAGATTGCATAGTCGCTGGCATCCGCTTTGAACGCCATATCCCAGAAGCCGTCATGCCTGACGCCATACCAGTCGCTGACCCATGTGGAGCCGAAGCGAGGGGAGTGACCCGGGTACATAGCCGGCGTGAATTCGATTTGACAGTTGCCGCTGTAGTCCCACGGCATGACATGGCTGGCTGTCATCAACAGGTTCGGCCCAACCATGAAGGCGGTGCCTCCTGGAAGCTCCTTGCCTTCGGAGAAGGTGCGGATGTGGCCTATCGCCGACCAGGGAAACGCCACCAGATCCATGCCGATAGCCGTAAGCCCCGACCGCTTGACGGCAATATCGCCGTCCGGTCCAGCAAAGAACGGTCGCAACCGTGGGACCGTTCGCACAGCGAGATGGCGAGGAACATAGGCCTTGAGCAGATCCTCGTTTCGCCTGCCCGTGCGCGTCGGCTTGCCCTCAGGCCGCGCGACGGCCTTCGCAACAGGCAGGTTGAGCCTCGATTCCAATCGCGGCACATAGCCCTTCGGCGCAGAGACCCGCTCAGCCACCTTGCGGGCGTCCGGAAATCGGCCCAGGCTGAGATGATTGATGATGTCGACAGGCATCGGCTCCGTCGGATCACGATCAAGTTTTTCGATGAGAGCGCCAAGGTCGTTGTGCGCAGCCAGCGCCCTGAAGTTTGGTTGTCGCCTATTGCGCCCGGCATTCTCGTTCCCCGCAGTGGAGAGGCGTTGCTCCTTCTTCATGCGATTTGTCCTCGCTTGCCCTTGCCAATGCGCCTCGATAGGGCGAGACGACCGCGATTGGCATCGAAACCGAAGTGATGGCCGCCAAAGTCGAACGAAAGCGACCATTTTGACAGTCGTCATTTGCCGACTGGGTCGCTCCTTTTTGCGGGTGCTATTTCGTGAGGACCATAAGGCCGACGCTACGGCCTGATATCGACGGGCGCCTCGATCTTCACCATCTCGAAGTCCGAGACCAGTATGTCGATGCGCACCGTCCACCGGCCCGGCACCGGGATGACGAGGTTGTCGACGCGCCAGCTGCCGTCACCGGGCTTGCTCGCAGCGCGCTTCAGCGGCTCGATGCCGGAATCGGGTTTTGACAGCACAAGCGTCACCTCCTTGGCGTCGAGCGGGCCGAAATCGCCGCTCATGATGACCATCGAGGCAACGACCGGGCCGGCATGGCCGGGAGTGATGCTGAGATCGGCCATCGCTTGCAGCGCGTGGATATGGACCGACACCGGTTGCGCTGCCGCAATCGCCAGGGCTCGTGGCGGCGGCGTGAAGCGCCAGCCCGCGGCAACGCCGAAAATCGCCAACACGATCAACGTCTCGACGCCGATCGAGCGGACCAGCCTGCGTTGAACTTCCGTCGATCCCGCCTCGGCCGATGCGGTGAGTTTCCAGCGATTGACGGCAGCAAGCGTGAACAGAAAGACCAGCAGCCCCAGCTTGATAAGCAGCAGCCTTCCATAGGCGGTCTCGACCAAAGCCGCGGGTGTCTGCACCTGGATGACGGCAAGCACGATGCCGGCAGCGGCAAGCACGGCCACCACGGGCAGGATCGCCCAAGAAAACCGCCGCAGGAATGGCGTGGCCCCCGCCGATTGCCCCTTCAGCGCCAGCCCGAGTGGGATCAATGCGCCGGCCCACAACGCGATGCCGACGCCGTGCAGGAACACCATCGGCCGCGTCAGCCATTGCGGCTCGGCGGCACTGGCATGGCCGCTGGCGGCAAGGGCGACCCCCACCCCGGCCAGGCCGGCCAGCGCCGATGGTTTGGCGGTGGCGCGGGGACCGGCCAGCGACAGCAGGCCAAGGCCCAGCGCGATCAGCGCGACCAGCACTGTCCAGCCGAAACTGGTGTCGAGCCCGGTCCGCCAGACGACCGATTGTGCCAGATGGGAGAGCGGCGCCCCCAATGCGTCCAGACCTTGCAAGCCGAGCGACAGGCACGACGCGACCAGCCCGCTCAGGATTGCAGCTGCAACGAAGCGCTGCCCGGCACGGCCACTTCCGGCCAACCAGGCAAGCGCGAAGGCGCCGCCAACGCCGAGGAAAAGGCCGACGTAGAGAAAGATTTTGCCCGTCCAGATAGCCGACCGCAACGGCCAGTCGACGGCTTCGGATACGGCGGGCGGCTCGCTGGGCGCGCCGATGGAAAACAGCAGCGATCCGCCGACGGGATGACCGTCTGCGGAGATGACGCGCCAGCTCAAGACATGCGTGCCGGACTTGAGTAGCTGCGGATTGTCGATCTCGACGGTCTGGTCGCTGAGCCGGAATGACGTTAGCGGAACCGGCTTGCCGTCGGGCTTCACCAGCGTCAGCACCAGAGGCGAGACCGGCTCGCTGAAGGTCAGCGAGAACTGCGCCGGCCCCTGTGCCAGCACCGCGCCGTCGGCCGGGTCGGTCTTGATCAGCGCGGCATGGGCAAAGGCCTGATCCGACACGGCAAGGCCGGCAAGAAACACGATCACGGCCAACAGGCCGGCGGCAAGCCGGCCGGCGCGTTGGCCGGTCATGGAAGCCGTTTGCAGGAGGGAGGTCGTGCCCATGTCACCGCCACGAAAAGGAGCGGCGCGCTCGAAAGGGCGCGCCGCCTGGGAGATCATTTCTTCGGCAGCAGCTTGATGCCGGGTGCCGGGCTTTCCAGCGCGTCTTCATCCTGCCCTGCCGCCGGGATCTCGATCCAGCGATCGGCGGCGCCGTCGCATTCCTGCACCACCGGGAAGTAGAGTTTTTGGCCCGCCGGCAGATCCGCCGTCAACGTCGCGCGGAAGACAAACTCGTCGTAGAATTCGTCCGGCAGGCTGCCAGCGCTCCAGTCGACTTCCTTGACCCCGTCGGCAACCGCCTGACCGTAGAGCTGGTAGGATTTCTCGTACTTGCCCTTCTTGGTCTGCAGCGTCCAGCCTGGCTTCGGCATCGGCTTCACCGCGATCACCCCTTCCGGAATCTGCACGCGCACGGCGGTCGTCGCCTTGCCTTCGCAGCCATGCGGCACGCGCAGAACGGCCTTGTAGGTCGAGCCGACCGCCGCCTCCTGGGTTTCGAACGTGATATGCGCGAAGGCGGCGCTGGTTCCGAGCGCGAGAAGTGCGCCGGCCGACAAAAGATATTTGTTCATGATGGTCCCTCGGATTTTCAAAATTTGTCGAACCGGCCGGATCAATTGGCGTGATCGTCCATGGCGCCACCGCCCATGCCTTCGACAGCGAAATCGACGCTGACGGCGCCGGCCTTTTCGAAGGTCAGGACGGCGGAGAACTTTTCGCCCTGTTTGGGTTGCCGCTTCAGGCCGATGAACATCAAATGATAGCCGCCAGGGGCAAGCGCGACCTTGCCGCCGGCCGGAATTTCCAGGCCGCCGGCAACCGGCCGCATGGTCATGACGCCGTCCTTGACGCCCATCTCATGCAGCTCGGCCTTTTCAGAAACATCGGACGAAATCGACACCAGCCGGTCCGGTGCACTGCCATTGTTGGTGACGGTGAAATAACCCCCGGCCACTTTGGCACCGGCAGGTGTGGCGCGCGACCAGGGGTGGCCGATCTCGAGATCGCCAAGTTTGAACTCATGCGCGAGGACGGACTGGGCGCCTGTGAACAGCAGCGCAAGAGCCAGCACGGCAATGCCGACACGCTCTTCGATGCCGCGTAGAATGCCGCCGGGCGCAGGACGCGCGGCGTCAGGGAAAAAATAGGACATGGTTGCTCCATGAAGTGATGGTCGCGCCGTTGCCGGTCGCGAGCAGTTTGATCTTTGGATGGGTACGCCCACGAAAGGTTCCGCCGGGCAAACAGGCTCAGGCCGTCAGCGGCGGCGCGCGCGGGTTCGACGGCGAGCGCTCACGCGCAAAGTCGAGATGAATGGCCGCCGGGAAGACAAAGGCGACCGTTTCAAAGGAAAGGCTGTGCAATGCTAGCCCGGCATCGGGCGGCGGCGCAAAGGCCGCCGAAACCATGCTGCAGCCGAGCACGCAGCATGCCGGAAGATGGGAGGGACGCTGGTCGCCGCCCGGAAGCTGGGTGGCGCCATCATGGGTACAGATGACGTTGCCGAACGCATCGAGCTGCGATGCGTTGGGACCGGCGCCGAAGGCGAATGCGCCAAGCGTCGACTGGAGCAACAGCAAGTAGGCCGCGACAAGCGCGACCGGCATGCTCCACCGTCTCCTCGATACGCCCAAAGCCCTGCCTCTTCACAGCAACGCGACATACCTAGCACGGGGCTGGCGGGTGGAAAATCGCCAAATCACCGCTGCGGCAACGCGGCATATCAATGCATGTCGCCCAAAAGGGTGCGGCGGTTTTGGGACAACGACATGCATGAAACAAGACTCTGAGCCTCAGCGCGGCTCAGGATTTTTGTAGCGACCGGCTCTCCGGGATCGAGGTCAGCAATGTCTGGCGCGCCGACTTCAGATGCTTGCGGCAGGCGGCGTCGACCTTGCCGAGGTCGCGCGATTTCAGCGCCTCGATATAGACCAGATGCTCGCCGATCGCGACTTCGTTGCGTTCGCGTTCCTGCGCCTTGTTCCACTGGTAGTGGTAGTGGAAGATCATGGCGATGACATCGTAGAAATCGACGATGAAGCGGTTATGCGATGCCCGGTGGATGAGTCTGTGCAAGCGCTCATCCAGCTCGGAGAATTCGTTGAAGCGGGTGGAGATCTCGTTTGCCAGCTGGCGATGCTCGTCTTCCAGACGGTCGAGATCGGCCCAGACCGCGCTGTCCTGCGGCAGAGCGGTGAAGGCGGCCGCCGAGCGCAGTTCGAACATTTCGCGGATTTCGGTCAGCTCCAGCGCGAAGGCGCGCGTAAAGCCCTTCAGCACCCAATGGCTGTTGCGGCGCTTCTCGATCAGGCCGAAGCGGGAGAAGCGGATCAGGAACTCGCGCACGCTGGTGGTGCCGACGCCGATCTCACGCGCCAGTTCGAGTTCGTTGATCTGCATGCCGGCTTCGGCGCCGCCGGCGAGCAGCCTGCGCATGAACGACCGTTCGATGATCTCGGCCAGCGTGTCGGTCTCTTCTTCGGGGAAAAAATCGTCCGGACGCGCTTCGCGCAGCACCGTCTTGGCGCGCTTGTCCCAGGCGATCAGCCCTGTCTCTTCCATGCGCGCAAGAATGGTGCGGACGGTCGTACGGCTGACGCCAAGCAAGGTGCCCAGTTCCGGCTCCGAAGGCAGGCTGCGCGTTTCGTCGAGCAGCCGCAGGCAGCGGTTGTAGGCATCCTTGTAGACGTTGTTGCTCTTCGACATCCCTGACCCGTTGCACGCCGTCGCTTGCGGCGGCCGGTTTGAAGCGCAATATGACGTTCCCATGGCCCTGAGAAGCGAAATTGCTTCCCGGAACAACCAAGGACATGCGGAACTCCCCAGTGAAAAAACAATTGACGCAAAACTGTTTTTTCACGATAAAAGACAATATCTCTAAACAGACGCGTGTCAATCCGTCCGCGCAACCCAGGATCACCCAGGAAACCGCCCGTGAACGCCTCCAACTGCATTCTCCTGTCCCCCGCCGACAATGTCGCCGTCGCCAATGGCCGCATCGAGATCGGCACCGCGCTGCCGGGCGGTGCCGTCGCCAGTGCGCTGATCGAGCCCGGCCACAAGGTGGCGATCCAGCCGATCGCCGTCGGCGAGGCCGTGGTAAAATACGCCCAGGCGATCGGTCGCGCGACACAGGATATTGCAGCGGGCGAGCACGTTCATTCGCACAATCTGGTTTTCGAATCCGGCCGCTTGCCGGTCGTGCCGCCGAGCGAGGCCGAGCACGCGACGGAGGCCGACCGGGCCCGCACCTTCATGGGCTATCGCCGCGCCGATGGCCGCGCCGGCACGCGCAACTTCATCGGCATCGTCGCCAGCGTCAATTGCTCGGCCACCGTCTGCCATTCCATCGCCGACACCGCCAACCGCACGCTGCTGCCTAAATATCCCGGCATCGACGGCTTCGTGCCGATCGTCCACGGCCAGGGCTGCGGCATGAGCGGCACCGGCGACGGCATGATGGTGCTGCACCGCACGCTTGCCGGCTATGCCCGCCACCCGAATTTCGGCGGCGTGCTGATGGTCGGCCTCGGCTGCGAGGTCAACCAGCTCACCCTCTACGGCCAGAAGGGCGTCGCTGCCGGCAAGCGCCATTTCAACATCCAGGACGCCGGCGGATCGCGCAAATCGGTGGAAAAGGCGATGGGCGTGCTGGCCGAGATCGCCGAGGAAGTCGGCCAGCTGAAGCGTGAGCCGATCCCGGTCAGCGAGATCGTCGTCGGCCTGCAATGCGGCGGCTCCGACGGCATGTCGGGCATCACGGCCAATCCGGCGCTGGGCGCGGCTGTCGATATCCTGGCTGGCGTCGGCGGCATCGGCATCCTCTCCGAGACCACGGAGATCTACGGCGCCGAACATCTGCTTGCCTATCGCGCGGCAACGCCTGAGATTGCGCAGAAGCTCGACGGTTTCGTGAAATGGTGGGAGGACCACGTCGCCAAGCATGGCGCCTCGATCGACAACAACCCCTCGCCCGGCAACAAGCGCGGCGGTCTCACCACCATCCTGGAGAAGTCGCTCGGCGCGGTCGCCAAGGGCGGTCAGACGCCCCTCAACGGCGTCTTCGGCTACGCCGAAAAAGTCACTGGCAGCGGCCTCGTGTTCATGGACACGCCCGGCTACGACCCGGTTTCGGCGACCGGCCAGGTGGCGGGCGGCGCCAACGTCATCGTCTTCACCACCGGCCGCGGCTCATGCTTCGGCTGCCGCCCGACGCCGTCGATCAAGGTCGCCACCAACTCCACCATGTACCACCAGATGGAAGAGGACATGGACGTCAATTGCGGCGTCATCGCCTCGGGTGAAAAGACCATCGCCGGCATGGGTCGCGAGATCTTCGAACTGATCGTCGAGACGGCTTCCGGCCGCAAGACCAAGAGCGAGGACTTCGGCTACGGCGACAACGAGTTCGTGCCCTGGCATCTGGGCGCAACACTTTAGATTTTACTGATGTAAAGTAGACTGCGCGCCGGTCAGCGGCGGGCAACGGGGAGGTTGTGCATGGAAAGACGCCGCATCGGCCAGACAGCGCTGGAAGTCACCGAGGTCAGCTTCGGCGGCGCTGCACTTGGCGGCCTTTACCGCGCCTGTTCGCGCGAAGCGGCGATGGAGACGCTGCAGGGCGCCTGGGATGCCGGCCTGCGCTATTTCGACACCGCACCCTTCTACGGTTTCGGACTGTCGGAGCGCCGCTTCGGCGACTTCCTGCGCTACAAGCCGCGCGATTCCTATGTGCTGTCGACCAAGGTCGGCCGGCTGTTCCGCCCGGTGCCGGACGATCAGGTTCCCGATCACTCCTATGTCGATCCGCTGCCCTTCGCGCTCGACTACGACTATTCCTATGACGGCATCATGCGGTCGGTCGAATTCAGCTATGCGCGGCTTGGCCTAAACAGGATAGACATCCTGTTTGTCCACGACATCGGCGCCTACACCCATGGTGTCGAGAAGACCAAGCTGCACTTTCGCGACCTGATGGACGGCGGCCTCAAGGCACTTGAAGAGCTGAAACGGTCCGGCGTCATTTCCGCCTATGGGCTTGGCGTCAACGAAGTGCAGATCTGTCTGGACGTGATGCGCGAGGCGCCGCTCGACTGCATCCTGCTCGCCAGCCGCTATTCCTTGCTCGACCGCAGCGCCGAAGCGGAGTTGCTGCCCCTATGCCGGGCGCGGCAGACCTCCTTGGTCATTGGCGGCGTGTTCAACTCCGGTATCCTGGCGACCGGGCCGGTGCAAGGCGCACATTTCGACTACCGCCCTGCCAGCCATGACGTGCTCGACCGCGTCGGCGCAATGGAAAGGATCGCCGCCGAGGGTGGCTATCCGCTCGCCGCCGCAGCGTTCCAATTCCCCTTGCATGAACCTGCCGTCGCCACCGTGCTGACCGGCACCGCCAAGCTGGCGAACCTGACGCGCAACCTCCAACTGCTCGACATCGACGTGCCGGAGACGGAATACGCCAGATATCGTCCCCACACGCTGGTGCAGGAGCTGGTGTGAAACTCCATATTCTTGCGGTCACACGAAGGAATGGACATTCTATATTGACGAAATGATGGAATTAATATTCCATACGTTCCCGGAACGGAACGGAAGTGCGACGGCGCCAATGGGGAGCAGCGCGGTGGATTTGCCTCTGCCAGGCCTCGCAAGGACTGATCAAACAGCGCTTGCATCGATCTGTTCGATGCATTATCAAAACATGGCAATTGTTTTTTATTGATAAAGTTCTGTTTTGGATCACGCCTATCCGGACGGAGCTTCCGTATCGTTCACCGGGCGACTTAGGGAGGAAACCTCATGAAATTCGTGACCAGCATTCTCAACCGCCGCGCCGTCATGGCGCTGGCAGCAGCTTCGATGCTCGCCGGCGTCATGCATTCGGCGCCGGTTTCGGCGGCGGACGTCACCATTCCGATCATCGTCAAGGACACCACGTCGTTCTACTGGCAGATCGTTCTGGCCGGCGCCCGCAAGGCCGGCAAGGATCTCGGCGTCAACGTGCCGGAACTCGGTGCCCAGGCTGAAACCGACGTCAACGGCCAGGTCTCGATCCTCGAGAACGCCGTTGCCAGCAACCCGGCGGCGATCGTCATTGCGCCGACCGAGTTCAAGGCGCTTGGCAAGCCGATCGATGAAGCCGCTGCCAAGGTCAAGGTCATCGGCATCGACTCCGGCGCCGACTCCAAGGCCTTCACCTCGTTCCTGACCACCGACAACGTCCAGGGCGGCCGCGTCGCTGCCGACGGCCTCGCAGCCGCCATCGGCGCCGCCAACGGCGGCAAGATCGAGGGCGACGTCGCCCTGATCACCAACGCGCCGGGCGCCGGCTCGCTCGAACAGCGCAAGCAGGGCTTCACCGAACAGCTGGCCGCCAAATATCCGGGCCTCAAGCTGGTCGCCGATAAATATGCCGACGGCCAGGCCACCACCGGCCTCAACATCGCCACCGACCTGATCACCGCCAACCCGAACCTCAAGGGCATCTTCGCTTCCAACCTGATCATGGCGCAGGGCGTCGGTCAGGCTGTCGCGGAAAACAGCCTTGGCGGCAAGCTGGCGCTGGTCGGTTTCGACAGCGACGAGAAGCTGATCAAGTTCCTCAACGACGGCGTCATTTCCGCCCTCGTCGTCCAGGATCCGTACCGGATGGGCTATGACGGCATCAAGACCGCACTCGCCGCTTCCAAGGGCGAGAAGGTCGAAGCCAATGTCGACACCGGCGCCAATCTGGTGACCAAGGACAACATGAAAGACCCCAAGATCGACGCGCTGCTCAATCCGAAGCTCTGAGCCGTCGCATCCGCAATGGTCTCCGGGGCACCTCGCCCCGGAGACAAGCTGCCGCACAAACGGCTTGGCAATCCATAAGCGTAGGCTAGGCTGTTTTCGAGACATATCCTTGTCTCGCCGCGTGCCAATCGTGAGGCCAATCTGGGAGGATTGTCATGACATCGACGGCGCAGGAACTGCATCCGGCCCCTGTGCTGGAACCGGGGCGGACCATCCTCGAATTGCGCGGGCTGGAGAAGCGCTATCCCGGCACCCACGCGCTGAAGCCGGTCGACCTCGCCTTCAAGTCCGGTGAGATCCACGCCATCGTCGGCGAGAACGGCGCCGGCAAATCCACGCTCATCAAGCTTCTGACCGGCGTCATGCCGCGCACCTCCGGAGAGATCGCCTGGGAGGGCCAGCCGGCTGCCCTGGCGACGCCGCATGAGGCGATGGCGCTCGGCATCAATGCCGTGCACCAGGAAGTCGTGCTGTGCCGCCACCTGACGGTCGCCGCCAACATGTTCCTCGGCGAGGAGAATTCGCGCTTCGGCATCCTGCAGCAGCGTGCCATGGTCAGGCAAGCGCAGACCATCATCGACGATCTCGGCTTCGACCTGCCGGCGCATGTCACGCTGGGCGACCTCACTATCGGCCAACAGCAGCTGATTGCTGCCGCACGCGCCACCGTGCGCGGCACCAAATTCCTGATCTTCGACGAGCCGACCGCCTACCTCACCCGCAAGGAGGCCGACCAGCTCTTCACCCTGATCCGCCGGCTGAAGGGCGAAGGCGTGACGATCATCTACATCAGCCATCGCATGGAGGAGGTGTTCGAACTCGCCGACCGTGTTTCCGTGCTGCGCGACGGCACGCTGGTCGGCACCCGCAACATCGCCGAGACCAACGATGCCGAGCTGGTCAAAATGATGATCAACCGCTCGATCGAGCAGGTTTATCACAAGGAGCATTTCACGCCGGGCGCCGCGATCCTCGAGGCGAGGAGCCTGTCCGGCAAGGGCTTCGAAAATGTCTCGATGACGGTTCGCGCCGGCGAGATCGTCGGTCTCTATGGCCTGATCGGCGCCGGACGGAGCGAGTTCGTCACCACGCTCTACGGCCGCCATCGCAAATCGGCCGGCCAGATTCTGTGGGAAGGCAAGGAAGTTCAGGTCAACTCCGAACATGACGCGATCAAGCTCGGCATGGCGCTGGCGCCGGAAAGCCGCCGCGACCAGGGCCTCTGCCTCAATCTGCCAGTCGGCTTCAACCTGAACCTGCCGATCTACAAGCGTATCTCGAACAATCTGCTGATTTCGAGCACGCAGGAGAAGACGCAAGCCGATCGCCAGATCGCCGATCTGCGCATCAAGACACCGACGCGCGGCGCGCTGGCATCCAGCCTGTCGGGCGGCAACCAGCAGAAGATCGTCATCGGCAAATGGCTGGCGCACGGCGCCAAGCTGTTCATCTTCGACGAACCGACGGTCGGCGTCGATGTCGGCACCAAGGCCGAGATCTACCGCCTGTTCAGCGCACTTTTGTCAAAGGGCGCCGGCATCATCCTGATCTCGTCCTATCTGCCGGAAGTCTATGAACTCGCCGACACGCTGCATGTGTTCCGGCGCGGCAAACTGGTGGCGACGCACGGTTTTCACGCCGCCAGCCACGAGGATATTCTCACTCAGGCGCTCGCCGAGAAACAAGAAAAGCTGGGAGGACAGATATGAGCACCGAGGCGATCGCCGTCGAAAAACCGAAGCGCAACTACAACGTCCTGTTTGGGCTGACGCTTTTGGCGCTGCTGGTTCTGCTCTGGATTCTTCTCTCCGTGGCGACGACGAGCTTCGCCTCCGCCAACAACATGGCCAATCTCTTGCGCCAGGGCTCGATGATCGCCATCATGGCGGTCGGCCAGACCTTCGTCATCATCACCGGCGGCATCGACCTGTCGGTCGGCGCCGTGGTCGGTTTCGCCACGGTGGTCGTGGCCATGATGATCAATGCCGGCTTCCCCATCTGGCTCGCCATTCTGGTGACGCTGCTGGTCGGCGTCGCCATCGGCATGTTCCACGGCTTCGGCATCGTCAAGATGGGCCTGCCACCCTTCATCATCACGCTGGCAACGCTGACCTCGCTGCGCGGCATCGGCCTTTTGATGACCAACGGCAATTCGATCAACATCAACAGCGACACCTTCACCGCCTTCTCGCGCAATTCCTTCATCGGCATCCCCAACCTGTTCTGGATGGTGATCCTGGTCGGCATTCCGGCCTATATCTTCCTGCACCACAGCCGCTGGGGCCGATACCTGTTTTCGGTCGGCTCCAACGCCGAGGCTTCGCGTCTGTCCGGCGTCAATGTCCAGCGCACCATCTACATGGCCTACACGCTGTCGGGCCTGTGCGCCGCCTTTGTCGGCGTGCTGCTGGCCGCCCGCATCGGCATCGGCAACCCGACGCAGGCCGAGGGCTGGGAACTGCAGGCGATCGCGTCTTCGGTCATCGGCGGCACCTCGCTGTTCGGCGCCGTCGGCTCGGTGCATGGGCCGCTGCTCGGCGCCTTCATCCTGGCCACCATCAACAACGGCGCCAACCTGCTCAACGTCAATTCGTTCTGGCAGCGCATCATCACCGGCGCGCTGATCATCATCATCGTCTACTTCGACGGCCTGCGCCGCCGCGGCAAGTAGCGATCCCGCAATCAACCGCCGGCCCGCCACACCAACGGGCCGGCGATTTCATGACTGGATTAGCGCATGAAAGCCGTCCTCTGCCGTTCGCCCGGCGATCTCGTCCTTGAAGACCGGCCCGCACCAGAGGCACCGCCTCCCGGCTGGGCGCTGGTGGCGGTCAGCCATGTCGGCATCTGCGGCACCGACTACCACATTTTCGAGGGCAAGCACCCGTTCCTCGCCTATCCTCGCATCATGGGCCATGAGGTGTCGGGAACGATCGTCGAGACCGGCGACGGCGTCGATCTTGCCGTTGGTGAGCCCGTGGTGATCAACCCCTATCTTTCCTGCGGCAAGTGCATCGCCTGCCGGCACGGCAAGCCCAATTGCTGCCTCAGGATCGAGGTGCTGGGCGTGCATCGCGACGGCGCCATGTGCGAACAGATCCTGGTGCCGGCGCAAAATCTCTATCCGGCCAACGGCCTGTCGCTGGCCGACGCCGCCGCAGTCGAGTTCCTGGCCATCGGCGCGCATGCCGTGCGGCGCGCCCGCGCCGACCCCGGCGCCCGCACGCTGGTCATCGGCGCCGGCCCGATCGGGCTCGGCACCGCCATCTTCGCCCGCATCGCCGAACTCGACGTGACGCTGCTCGACATGAGCAGTGAAAGGCTCGCCTTCGCCGCAAATGAGCTTGGTTTCCAGACCCTCGACGGCTCGCGCGGCGCGGTGCCCGATCTGGTCAGGCAAGCGACATCAGGCGAAGGCTTCGATGTGGTCTTCGACGCCACCGGCAACACCCAGTCGGTGCAGTCGGCCTTTGCCCATGTCGCGCATGGCGGCACCTTGGTACTGGTCTCTGTTGTCAAGGACGACATCAGCTTTTCCGATCCGGAATTCCACAAGCGCGAGATGACGCTGATCGGCAGCCGCAACGCCTTGCGCGCCGACTTCGATCACGTCGCCGCCTCGATCCGCAACGGCGCCGTTCCCCTGGCCAAGCTCGTCACACACCGCACCACACTCGCCGGCACGCCGCGCGATCTGGCTCGTTGGGCACATGAGAAATCGGGCCTGATCAAGGCTGTGATCGAGGTCGGATCATAACATGGCAGACGGCGAAGCCGGTCCGAATTGAAGACGCCCGCGCAGGTCGACCCCCACTCCGTCTCGGCTTCGCCGAGCCACCTCTCCCCCGATCGACGGGGTAGAGGAAGGGTGCGAGCTTAGCAAGGCGGGCTCCTTCCTCTCCCTCCGGAGGGGGGAGAGGTGGCTCGGCGAAGCCGAGACGGAGTGGGGGAAGGCGGTCCTCAAACGCCAAGTCGCTGAAAAATAAGCGCGACCGAGCTGTCCACTCCCTACAGCGCCGACAGCTTCAGCTCCACCCGTTCGGCCGGAAACCGCGACTCGGAAAACTGGATCGGCTGGCCGTCCGGCGTGACGTTGACGGCAACCGTGACCAGCACGATGGCGCCCGGCTGCAGGTCGAGGTCGGCAAGGTCCGCCGCATCGGCATGGCGCGCCGACAGCACGGTCGATTGCCTGAGATAGTCGTCTATGCCGAACCGCGCCAGCGATGCGGTGATCGAGCCTGTTTCCGCCATCGCGGCATCGATGCCGGCAAAGCGCCGGGCCTCGAACCAGCCGGCAGCGCGCGACACCGGCCGTCCGTCGGCTTCGCCGCGCGTTTCCAACCGGATCACATCGGCTCCCTTGGGAAGACCCAGTCCCTCGGCGACGCGCTGGCTGGCCGGCTCGACCGACGAGGCGAGCAGGACGATGTGCCGTTCCGTCGTCTGCCCTTGCAGTCCTGTCGAAAAGCGTGTGCGCGCCCCGATCGGATAGGACAGCCGCTTGCGCGACAGCACGAAGGTGCCGCGCCCCTGCTCGGCCCGCAGCACGCCTTCCCTTACAAGGGCCGATATGGCGCTGCGCACCGTGTGACGGTTGACGCCATAGCGTTCTGCCAGCGCCACCTCCGGCGGCAGCGCTGCATTCTCCGTGAAATCGCCGATGGCGATCGCATGCAGGATCTTGTCGGCAATCTGCCGCCACAGCGAAACGCCACTGCGCCGCTCGATGCCGTCCGCTGACAGCCGCCCGACCCTCATTGCCCCCCACCTTCCAGCGCCCAGTCTTCTATCGCTGTCATCCACCCGTCATGGACACGCGCTAGATAATAGGTATAATTTGTATAGTTGTCTATATCAATAGACAAATTTAGCCACGAGGACGATAGCTTATGCGAGGACAGGAAGCCCGCGACCAGGCCGAGCGCAAGGCCGCCATGGCAACCCTTGCGCAATCCAGCGGCGATGACATCGTACGGCTCTGGAATGAGGCCGGACTGCCTTCGGACGCCGAGTTGCTGCGCGGCCCCGAAACCGGCCTTGTCACCCTGCGCGGCCGCATCGGCGGCGGCGGCGCCCCTTTCAATGTCGGCGAGGCGACCGTTACCCGCGCCACCGTCCGGCTGCCCTCCGGTCAGGTCGGCCATTGCTATGCGCTTGGCCGCGACAAGCAGAAGGCGAAGCTGGCGGCCATCGCCGACGCGCTGTGGCAGGACCCTGCCCGCCGCAATGAGGTCGAGACCGGGCTGATAGCGCCCCTGCGGTCGGCTCTAACCGCAGCGCATGAAAAACGCCGCGCCGAGACGGCGGCAACGAAGGTGGATTTCTTCACCATGGTTCGCGGAGAAGACTGATGGACATTGCAGCGCAATCGATCGAGGGCGGTTTCGCCGATCCGGTCTTCGACGCCCAGACCGTGTTCCGCGCCGTCATGGACGCAATGGCTCGGCCGGGCAGCGTGCAGCCGCTGCCGGCCTTCGCCCGCCCGCCGGCGCCGCTCTCGGCGACCGCCGGCGCCATCGCACTGGCGCTGTGCGATAACGACACCCCGCTCTGGCTCGACCAGGCCCTGCAAGCTTCCGCCGCGATCAGATCCTGGCTTGGGTTCCACACTGGCGCGCCCGTGGCCAACACACCGGCCGATGCGCATTTCGCCTTCATCGCGGCCCCGGCCGAGATGATGTCGCTTGATGGTTTTTCGCAGGGCACGCAGGACTATCCCGACCGTTCGACCACGTTGATCCTGCAAGTCGGCGATCTCGTCTCCGGCACGCCGCTGTTGCTCGAAGGTCCCGGCATCGAAACCAGCGCCACGATCGCGCCGGCACAGATGCCGCGCCATTTCGTCGAGCAGTGGAAACAGAACATCAAGCGCTTTCCGCGTGGCGTCGACATCATCCTCGTCACATCAGGCGGCATTGCCTGCCTGCCGCGCACGACGCGCATCAAGACGATGGAGGCGTAAGATGTATGTCGCGGTAAAAGGTGGCGAAGCCGCAATCGCCAACGCCCACAGCCTGCTTGCCGACCGCCGGCGCGGCGACCGTTCGGTGCCGGCGCTTCGCCTCGACCAGATCGTCGAGCAGCTGGCGCTCGGCGTCGACCGGGTGATGAGCGAAGGCTCGCTCTACGATCGGGAGCTGGCCGCGCTCGCCATCGTCCAGGCGCGCGGCGACATGATCGAGGCGATCTTCCTGGTGCGCGCCTATCGCACCACGCTGCCACGCTTCGGCTACTCCAAGCCGATCGACACCGCCACCATGCTGGTCGAGCGGCGCGTGTCGGCGACCTACAAGGATCTGCCCGGCGGCCAATTGCTCGGGCCCACCTTCGACTACACGCACAGACTGCTCGATCCCGAGCTTGCCGCGGGGGCCGAGGTCGCCGAGCCCTTGCTGCGCGAGACGGAAGCGCAAGCCATGCCGCGCGTTTCGGCCATCCTCGCCCGCGAAGGCTTGATCGAACCGGATGGCGACATGCCGCAGGACCATGTCCCCGGCGACATCACCCGCGAGCCGCTGGAATTCCCAATGGCGCGCGACATCCGCCTGCAGGCGCTGTCGCGCGGCGACGAGGGCTTTTTGCTGGCGCTCGGCTATTCCACCCAGCGCGGCTATGCCCGCAACCATCCCTTCGTCGGCGAGATCCGCATCGGCGAGGTCGAGCTCGAGTTCGACGTTCCCGAACTGCCCTTCGCTGTCCCGCTCGGCACTGTCCGCATCACCGAATGCCAGATGGTCAACCAGTTCAAAGGCTCGGCCAAGGCGCCGCCGCAGTTCACCCGCGGCTACGGCCTGGTCTTCGGCCAGAGCGAGCGCAAGGCGATGGCGATGGCGCTCTGCGACCGGGCGCTGCGCGCGAAGGAGCTCGGCGAGGATGTCGTCGCCGCGGCCCAGGACGAGGAGTTCGTCATCTCACACTCCGACAATGTCCAGGCGACCGGCTTCGTCGAGCATCTGAAGCTGCCGCACTATGTCGATTTCCAGGCCGAACTCGACCTCGTGCGCCGCATGCGCGCCGAACACGACGCCCACCAAAACCCCGTGAAGGTCGAAGAGAAGCGGGAGGCCGCGGAATGATCGAAGGGCTTTCCCACATGACCTTCATCGTCCGCGATCTCGAGCGGATGACCAAGATCCTCGAGGGCGTATTCGACGCACGCGAAATCTATGCCAGCGATGCCGAGCAGTTCTCGGTGTCGCGCGAAAAATTCTTCCTGATCGGCGACATCTGGGTCGCCATCATGGAGGGCGAGCCCTTGCCGGAGCGCAGCTACAACCACATCGCCTTCAAGATCGATGACGCCGATTTCGACCACTATGCCGAGTGCATCGGCAAGCTCGGCCTCGACATGCGCCCGCCGCGCCCGCGCGTCGAGGGCGAGGGCCGCTCGATCTATTTCTACGACGACGACAACCACATGTTCGAACTGCACACGGGCACGCTCAATGAGCGGCTGGCGCGCTACGCCAAGGGATTTGAGGTCGCATCATGACCGACATCGCCACCTACAACTTCGCCTATCTCGACGAACAGACCAAAAGGATGATCCGCCGCGCGATCCTCAAGGGCATCGCCATCCCGGGATATCAGGTGCCGTTCGCCTCGCGCGAAATGCCGATGCCCTATGGCTGGGGCACTGGCGGCGTCCAGGTCACCGCTTCGATCATCGGCCCAGACGATGTGCTCAAGGTGATCGACCAGGGCGCCGACGACACCACCAACGCGGTCTCGATCCGCGCCTTCTTCAAGAAGGTCGCCAACGTCGCGGTGACGACCGACACCGCCAGCGCCACCATCATCCAGACCCGTCACCGCATTCCCGAGCATCCGCTGACGGCGGGCCAGGTGCTGGTCTACCAGGTGCCGATCCCGGAACCCTTGCGCTTCCTCGAGCCACGCGAGACCGAAACGCGGAAAATGCATGCGCTGGAAGAATACGGCCTCATGCATGTGAAACTTTACGAGGACATCGCCAAACACGGCCGCATCGCCACCACCTATGCCTATCCGGTCAAGGTCGAGGGCCGCTATGTGATGGACCCGTCGCCGACGCCGAAATTCGACAATCCCAAGATGCACCGCTCGCCGGCGCTGCAGCTGTTCGGCGCCGGGCGCGAAAAGCGCATCTATGCGGTGCCGCCCTTCACCGAAGTGGTCAGCCTCGACTTCGAGGATCATCCGTTCGAGGTGCAGACCTTCGACCAGCCCTGCGCGCTGTGCGCGGCCGAGAATGTCTATCTCGACGAGGTCATCCTCGACGACCATGGAGGCCACATGTTCGTCTGCTCCGACACGGATCATTGCGAGAAGCGGCGGGCGGACGGCCATCACGGCCACCTTGCTTCAGAGAACCATCTTGCCTCGGAAAAAATGGAGCCGGCGCAATGACCGACGAACCGCTGCTGCGCGTCTCGGCGCTCTCCAAATTCTACGGCTCGCGCGTCGGCTGCGACAACGTCTCCTTCGACCTGTGGCCGGGCGAAGTCCTGGCTGTGGTCGGCGAGTCCGGCTCCGGCAAGACGACATTGCTCAACTGCCTGTCGACGCGGCTGCTGCCCTCCTCCGGCAGCGCCAGCTACCGCATGCGCGACGGCCAGTTCCGCGAGCTCTACCGCATGAGTGAGGCCGAGCGCCGCTTCCTGATGCGCACCGACTGGGGGTTTGTCCACCAGAACCCGGCCGACGGCCTGCGCATGACGGTGTCGGCCGGCGCCAATGTCGGCGAGCGGCTGATGGCGGTCGGCGACCGCCACTACGGCAAGATCCGCGCCACCGCCGTCGACTGGCTATCGCGCGTCGAGATCGACGAGGACCGCATCGACGACGAGCCCCGCGCCTTTTCCGGCGGCATGCGCCAGCGCCTGCAGATTGCCCGCAACCTCGTCACCGGCCCGCGTCTGGTGTTCATGGACGAGCCAACCGGCGGCCTCGACGTCTCGGTCCAGGCGCGCCTGCTCGACCTGCTGCGCGGTCTGGTCACCGATCTTGGTCTGGCGGCCATCGTCGTCACCCATGACCTTGCCGTGGCGCGGCTTTTGTCGCAGCGCATGATGGTGATGAAGGACGGCCGCGTCGTCGAAAGCGGTCTCACCGACCGCGTGCTCGACGACCCGCGCGCGCCTTACACGCAATTGCTTGTTTCCTCGATTCTGCAGGTTTGACGATGACGCAAACGACTGACGATTGGAGAACCTTCTGATGGCAACCCCGCTCGTTGTTTCCGGCGTTGCCAAGAGCTTCACCATGCATCTGCGTGACGGCATCAAACTGCCTGTTGTCGCCGGTGTCTCGTTCTCGATCAGGGCCGGCGAATGCACCGTGCTCGGCGGCCCGTCCGGTGCCGGCAAGAGCTCGATCCTGAAGATGCTCTACGGCAACTACGCCGTCGACGAAGGCCAGATCATCGTCACGCATGATGACGGGCTGATCGACCTGGCCACCGCCAGCCCTCGCACCGTGCTTGCGGTGCGCCGGCAAACGATCGGCTATGTCAGCCAGTTCCTGCGCACCGTGCCGCGCGTTTCGGCGCTCGATGTCGTCGCCGAACCGCTGGTCGAGCGCGGCGAGGATCGCGAGATTGCCCGCGGCAAGGCGCGCGCCTTGCTGGCACAGCTCAACCTGCCGGAGAAACTCTGGGCTTTGCCGCCTGCGACCTTTTCCGGCGGCGAGCAGCAGCGCGTTAACATCGCGCGCGGCTTCATCACCGAGCATCCGATCCTGCTGCTCGACGAACCGACCGCTTCGCTCGACGCCAGGAACCGCGACGTCGTGATCGAACTCATCGCCGCCAAGAAGGCGGCTGATGTCGCCCTGCTCGGCATCTTCCATGACCACGACGTGCGCGAGGCGGTTGCCGACCGCATCATCGACGTCACCGCGTTCGCGTCCGGAAAAATCGCCGCATGACCAGGAAATTGTCCGAGACGCCGCTGGTCCACCCGACGGCGGATGTACAGAATTCGACGCTCGGCCGCTGGACCGAGATCGCCGACCGCAGCCGGGTCTCGGAAAGCGAACTCGGCGACTATTCCTACATGATGCAGGACTGCTCCGTCTGGTGCGCGACGATCGGCAAGTTCGCCAACATCGCGGCCAGCGTTCGCATCAACGCCACCAACCACCCGACCTGGCGGCCGACGCTGCATCACTTCACCTATCGCGCCTCGGACTACTGGGACGATGCCGAGCACGAGACAGAATTCTTCGCCCAGCGCCGCGCCAAACGCGTCACCATCGGCCACGACACCTGGCTCGGTCACGGCTCGACTATCCTGCCCGGCGTCACCGTCGGCGATGGCGCCGCGGTCGGCGCGGGTGCGGTGGTCTCGAAAGATGTCGCGCCCTATACCATTGTCGGCGGCGTGCCGGCCAAACCGATCCGCGAGCGCTTCGATCGCCGCACGGCCGAACGCTACCAGGCGCTCGCCTGGTGAGACTGGGACCATGCAAGGCTGCGCGCCGCGTTGGATGATTTCCGGGAGCTTGAGGCCGAGACGTTCCTAGAGAAATATGGTGGATAGCGACGTCCAGGAATGGCGGTCACTGACGCGGGGCAGCGGGGCATTATCACAAACCGCCCCGGCCCCTACTATCCGCATGACATGCCTCTCGACACCAGCATCGGCGCCATGACGGCCCTTGTCTGGAACGCTTGATGGCACCAGCTCGCCAGGCCCGCGTTCCAAATCACCTTCGACTGCTGACCCAGGGTCGACACTAGACTCCAGCCTGTGGAGCGTAACAAAACTGACATCACCGCGACACGGCAGGTTCATGTGGCTGCGCTAGGCGAGAGCCTGACGATCAATGGTCCGGACCTGGAACCTGCCCCCATGCCAGCAAATTCCGCCACGCTCGAAATCCGCGGTGTCACCCGACGATTTGGCAAGAACACTGCCGTCAGCGACATCAACATCGCGATCCCGCAGGGTCAGATGGTTGGCGTCATCGGCCGTTCGGGCGCCGGCAAATCGACCCTTCTTCGCATGATCAACCGTCTCATCGATCCCAGCCAGGGGTCGATTTTTTTTGACGGCGCCGAGGTCTCCCAGCTGCGCGGTTCGCCACTACGGCGCTGGCAGCGCGATTGCGCCATGATCTTCCAGCAGTTCAACCTGGTGCCGCGCCTCGACGTGCTGACCAATGTGCTTCTCGGCCGGCTGAATCACCGCTCCACCATGTCGAACCTGCTCGGCATCTTCTCCCGCGAGGAACGAGCCGAGGCGATAGCAGCGCTGGAGCGTCTCGATATCGCCCGCACCGCGCTGCAGGCCGCCGGCACCTTGTCGGGTGGCCAGCAGCAGCGCGTCGCCATTGCCCGCGCGTTGATGCAGCAGCCGAAGGTGATCCTCGCCGACGAGCCGATCGCGTCACTCGATCCGCTCAACGCCAAGGTGGTTATGGATTCGCTGCAGGATATCAATTTGCGCGAAGGCATCACCGTGATCACCAACCTGCACACGCTGGACACGGCCCGCACCTATTGCAACCGTATCATCGGCATGGCTGCCGGCAAGGTCGTCTTCGACGGCCCGCCGGAAGAGCTCAACCGCGAGGCCGTGCGCATGGTCTACGGCGCCGACAGCAGCGGCGGCGAAATCTCCGAGGCCATCACCTCGACCAGTGTCATCATCAAGCAAAAAATCGCCGCATCCGCCGGACCGCTTGAGCCAGCCTTTCCTGGTTACTGAGCGACCTGGATCGCCAGCCCGCGTCAAGGGCATCATATCCCAACGCAGCCGGCGCGATGCCGGGACCAACAGGAGAGAGACGAGATGTTTAGAAAGATACTTTTCGGTGCCGTTTCCGTCATGGCCATGGCGATGGGCTCGGTCCAGGCACAGGATCTGAAGGAATTCCGCGTCGGCATTCTGGGCGGCGAGAACGAAGCCGACCGTCTGCGCAACTACCAGTGCTTCGCCGACCACATCAAGCAAGTTCTCGGCGTCGAGAAAGTTTCGCTGTTCCCGGCCGCCGACTACGACGGCGTCATCCAGGGTCTGCTCGGCGGCACGCTCGACTATGCCGAACTCGGCGCTTCCGCCTACGCCAAGGTCTACCTCGAGAACAAGGACGCGGTTCAGCCGATCCTGACGACGGTCCAGACCGACGGTTCGACCGGCTACCATTCGGTTATGGTCGCCCGTGCGGATTCCGGCATCAAGACACTCGCTGACATGAAGGGCAAGAAACTCGGTTTCGCCGATCCCGATTCGACTTCCGGCTACCTGGTCCCGGTCACCTCGCTGCCCAAAGACATCGGCATGGATGTGAAGAGCTATTTCGCGTCGACCGGTTTCGGCGGCGGCCATGAACAGCTTGTCCTTGAAGTTCTGAAGGGCACCTTCGATGCCGGCACCACCTGGGCCTCCGGCGTCGGCGACTTCAAGGATGGCTACAGCTCCGGCAATCTGCGCAAGATGGTCGACAAGGGTGTCCTCAAGATGGACGACCTCGTAGAGTTGTGGCAGTCCCCCTTGATCCCGAACGGCCCGCTGGTCATACGCACCTCGCTCGACGCCGACACCAAGCAGAAGATCACCGATTTCCTGACCAAGCTTCCGCAGACCGACCCGGCCTGTTTCGCGGCGGTGCAAGGCGGCGACTTCAAGAGCTATTCGCCGGTCACCCCGGAATTCTATCAGGCGATCATCGACGCTCGTAAGGCGAAGATCGGCTCGTAAGCCAAAAGGCACGACGCCGCCGGGGCCAAAGTGCCGCCGGCGGCGTTGCCGCGTCACGGGCTGGGGAACCATCGATGAGTGCGACCGAAATTTACCGCGCGCCTGCGCTCTCCACGGAAGGAGCGTTAGCCGAGCGGCACTGGCGCGACCTCGCCGCTCGCCGGCGCCTCTACACGATCGGAGGCCTGGTTTTCCTGTTGCTTGCGCTCTCGGGCTCGCTCTGGTTCGCCAATGAGACCAACGCCGGAAAGTTCTTCGACCGCCTTCCCCACATCGCCGACTTTTTCGTCGAATTGAAGCCGCGCGACTGGTTCGACCCGGTGCGCGCGCTGTTCGACCTGCCGTCGCCCTATGACGATGGCAGCCTCAAATTCGACTATCCCGAAGGCCGGGTCTACCTGACCCAAGGCATCTACATTCCGGAGTATTTCTACCGGATGATCGAGACCCTGAACATTGCGCTGTTTTCGACCCTGGTCGGCTCCACCTTCGGTTTCCTGCTCTGCTTCCTGGCTGCAAGCAACGTGACGGCCAGCCGCTGGCTCCGCTTCACCACGCGCCGCTTCCTCGAAATTGTCCGCGCCTTTCCGGAAATCGTCATTGCCGGCTTTTTTCTGGCGATTTTCTCGCTTGGGCCCATTCCAGCGATCCTCGCGGTCAGCATCCACACCGTCGGCGCGCTCGGAAAAATGTTCTACGAAGTGGTCGAGAACGCCGACATGAAGCCTGACGAAGGCTTGCGGGCCGTTGGCGCCAACTGGGTCGAACGGGTGTGGTTCGGCATGGTGCCTCAGGTTCTGCCCAACTTCATGAGCTATTTCCTGCTCCGCTTCGAGATCAATGTGCGCGCTTCGACCATTCTCGGTGCCGTCGGCGCCGGCGGCATCGGCGAATCCCTGCGTCTTTCGATCAGCCGGGGCCATGAGGCCAAGACCATAGCCATCGTGTTTCTGCTGTTCTGCACGATTGTCGCCGTTGACCAGTTTTCGGCATGGCTGAGACAACGTCTCGTCGGCAGGCAGGCGTTCGCATACGGGCGCGGAGAGTAACGCAATGAACGCCGACGCCATCAACGACATCGCCGCTCGCTATCCCGATGCGTTTCAGCGGCCTTTATGGAAGCGCTATGCCGCCCCGTTCGGCATCCTTCTATGCATCCTCTACACCTTTTACTGCTCGTGGTTCTTCTCGATCGGCATCGTTCTCGGAAAGGCGAACTGGAACCTGGCCGGCGCTTATCTCGCCGACTGGGTGTCTTACGAAATCCGCCCGGACATCGAATTCAAGGACGGCTATCTGACCATCGACTACTCTCGTTTCTCCAAACTGGGATCCAATCCAAATCCCGACTGGGTTATCAAGCAGATTGCCGAGGTCGAGCGGCGGGTCGACGCCGCACCGGCACCGGCGACCGCGACCGACAAGTCGTCGCAGGGTTCGTTCATGGCGGCTGGCGCGCCAACGGCCGAGAATCCGGCCCCCTCGCCAGACAAACCAGTTCCGGCCGCGCCCAAAACGGTGCGCGAAAAGGCCGTGGTGGCGGCGACCGTCGTCCTTGGCAGCGGCCAGATCGCCATTGCGCCAAATCTTGTCACGGTGACGCGCGGCGCCGAAAGCGTCGTCTTCGACATTGCCAAGGACAGGTCTGTCACGCCGCGCACACCGCTGCCTGACTGGATAGAGCAACGCAAGCCAGGTTCGACAGCCTATGTCTCGTTCGGATTTTTGGGCCGCGCTGAAGTGCAAAATGACGAGGTGATCGCCTGGAGGCGGTTTTTTGGTTGGGCGAATTTTGTGTTTGACACGAATTCGCCATTCTGGGGAAAATCGTTTGGCGAGGTCGCTTCATTGATCGTCTCCGGAGAACGCATCGATCCGTCGAGGTCAAACGCAGCGCTTGCCTGGGACAACATCCTCTACAATGCCGAGTGGCAACACGGCGACGTGTGGCTGAAGCTTCTGCAAACCATCGTCATGGCTTTTGTCGGCACAGTGTTGGCCTCGGTCGTCGCCTTTCCGCTCGCCTTCCTGGCTGCGCGCAACATCACGCCGAACTGGTTGACCAACCAGGCGACAAAACGCTTCTTCGACTTCCTGCGGTCTGTCGACATGCTGATCTGGGCGCTGTTCTTCACCCGCGGCTTTGGTCCGGGGCCGCTGGCCGGCATGTCGGCGATCTTCTTCACCGATACCGGAACCCTGGGCAAGCTCTATTCCGAGGCGCTGGAAAACATCGACGACAAGCAGCGCGAAGGCATCCGCTCGGTGGGCGCCACACCAACAATGGTGCAACGCTACGGCGTGCTGCCTCAGGTTCTGCCAGTGTTCCTTAGCCAATCCCTCTATTTCTGGGAATCGAACACCCGCTCGGCGACAATCATCGGCGCCGTCGGTGCCGGCGGCATCGGTCTGAAATTATGGGAAGCCATGCGCACCGGCACCAACTGGGCCAATGTTTTCTACATGGTGCTGTTGATCCTGATTGTCGTTTTTGTCTTCGACAATATCTCCAACTATCTCCGCCGCAAACTGATGGGGACCGTCGGAAACGGCAACGACGAGCGCGCGCGGGGCGCCTCCGCCCGCCTGCTGCCGGCGGCTTAGACCACGATCCTGAATCGAAGGTCGACGAAGCAAAGGTGGTACCGGTTTTGCTTCGCCGACCTTCGGCTCGCGTCTCAGGCGCCGGCCCTCTTCCACCCGTTCCTGATATGCTTATACCCATCCCGATAAACCGCTTCAGGGCTCTCGGAAAAATCGCGCCACACCTTCGTTGCCGCCGCCAAATCCTTGAGCGAACGGCCGAACGCCTCGATCGTCAGCCAGTCGTCATAGCCGCTCTTGCGGATGGCGGAAAACGTTTCGGTCCAGGGAATGTTGCCGCGCCCCGGCACGCCGCGATCATTCTCCGAAATATGGATATGCACGACATTCCTGCGGTGTTTCGTGTAGGCGCCGATCGGGTCGGCCTCCTCGATATTGGCGTGGAAGGTGTCGTACATCGCCTTGATGTGCGGCCGGTCGATGGCGTCGATATGCTCCGACAAATCCGCCATCGTGTTGAGGAGATAGCATTCGAAGCGGTTCAGCGCCTCGAGCCCGATGGTGACGCCCTTGTTGCCGGCATGGTCGCCGATCGCGCGTTGCGAGGCGACGGAGCGCTTTTTCTCGGCAGAGGTCGGTCCGGAGCCGGAAAACGACCCGAGCGTCGAATGCAGCGGGCCGCTCAGCGTGTCGGCGCCAAGTGCCTGCGCGCAGTCGATCGCCCATTTCATATAGTCGACACCGGCCTTGCGCGTCGCCGCGTCGGCCGAGATCAAATTCATCGCCGGATCGCCCATGGCCGAAACCGAGGTCCGCTCCAGTCCGATGCGGTCGAGCAGATCGCCGAGTTTTTTATAATCGTCCGGCGCGCCGGCGAAGATCGGTATCTCGACGCCATCGAAGCCCGTTGCCTTGATGTCGCGCAACAGCGGCTCGTGTTTCTTCGACACGGCCGTCGTCCACAAGAACATGCACATGCCGATTTTCATCGACGCCCCTCCCCTTGAATCCCCCGGCCGCCTCTATTTCAGAGCTTCGTCCACGCCCCATTCTTCTTCGACGACTTCACGCAGGCCTCGATGAAGGCCATGCCTTCTACGCCGTCCTGGATGGTCGGGAAGACGACATCCTTGGGCGGCTTGCCACCCTTGCGGCGTGCCGCCCGGATGGCGCGTGCGGCCTCCTGGTAGATGTTGGCGAAACCTTCGAGGTAGCCCTCGGGATGGCCCGACGGCACGCGGCTGACACGGCCCGCCACCGGCAGTGCGCCGGCGCCGTTGCGGGTGATCAATTGCTTCGGCTGGCCGAACGGCGTGTACCAGAGATAGTTCGGGTCGGCCTGCACCCATTCCAGCCCACCCTTGGAGCCATAGATGCGCAGCTTCAGCCCGTTCTCGTGGCCGGGCGCCACCTGGCTTGCCCAGATCATGCCCTTGGCCGGATGCGTCTTGCCGATAGGCTTGAAGCGCAGCATGACGTTGACGTTGTCATCGAGAAGCCGGCCCGGCACGAAGGCGTCGAGATCGGCCGACAGGGAGTCCAGTTCCAGCCCCGAGACGAAGCGGGCGAGGTTGTAGGCATGCGTGCCGATATCGCCCAGCGCGCCGCCGGCGCCTGCCTGCTTGGGGTCGGAGCGCCACGCCGCCTGCTTCTGGCCTGTCGCGGCCAAATCCTCGGTCAGCCAGTCCTGCGGATATTCGGACTGCACGATGCGGATGTCGCCGAGAACACCTTTGGCGACCATTTCGCGTGCTTGCCGGATCATCGGATAGGCGGTGTAGTTGTGCGTCAGCACGAACACCTTGCCGGTCTTCTCGACTATCGCCGCAAGCTTTTTCGCCTCGGCCAGCGTCGTCGCCAACGGCTTGTCGCAGATGACGTGGATGCCGGCCTCGAGGAAAGCTTTTGCTGCCGGCACATGGACATTGTTGGGCGTGACGATGGCCACTGCCTCGATGCCGTCGGGGCGCTTCGCCTCGGCCTTGGCCATCTCGGCATAGGATGCATAGCTGCGTGCGGGGTCGAGCCCCAGTTCGGCGGCCGAGGCCTTGGCACGGGCCGGGTCGGCTGACAAAGCACCGGCAACCAGCACGAAATCATTGTCCAGCCGCGCCGCGATCCGGTGCACCGCGCCGATGAACGCGCCTTGCCCGCCGCCGACCATGCCGTAGCGGATCGGGCCGCCTCCCGTTTCCGACTTCGATGCGCCGACCATATCTTGCTCCTCGCTGTTGCTCACCTCCCCCTTGAGGGGAGGTCGATCCGCGCAGCGGATCGGGTGGGGTCGTTGAGGCAGAGCTCGGCATGAACCGACCCCTCCCGGCCCTTCGGGCCACCCTCCCCTCGAGGGGGAGGGGAAACCGCGCTAGATGCCCATCATGGCGCGCAGCATCTTCTTGTCGGTGGTGCCGGCGGCGAAGTCGTCGAATGCCTTTTCGGTCACCCGGATGATATGGTGCTCGATGAAAGGCGCGCCTTCGGCCGCACCATCCTCCGGATGCTTCAGGCAGCACTCCCACTCCAGTACCGCCCAGGAATCATAATTGTACTGCGTCAGCTTGGAAAAGATGCCGCCGAAATCCACCTGTCCATCGCCCAGCGAACGGAAGCGCCCGGCGCGGTTGGTCCAGCTCTGGTAGCCGGAATAGACGCCTTGCCGGCCGGTCGGGTTGAACTCGGCGTCCTTGACGTGAAACGCCTTGATGCGCTCGTGATAGATGTCGATGAATTCTAGATAGTCGAGCTGCTGCAGCAGGAAGTGCGACGGATCGTAGTTGATATTGCAGCGCTTGTGGCCGCCGACCGCGTCGAGGAACATCTCGAAAGTGGCGCCGTCGAACACGTCCTCAGAGGGGTGAATTTCATAGCCGACATCGACGCCGTTGTCCTCGTAGACGTCGAGGATCGGCTTCCAGCGTTTGCCGAGCTCGCCAAACGCTTCCTCAATGAGTCCAGCCGGTCGCTGCGGGAACGGATAGAGGTAAGGGAAAGCCAGCGAGCCGGTAAACGACACTGAAGCATTCAGGCCCAGATTGCGCGATGCTTTAGCGCCGAACTTCATCTGCTCGACAGCCCACTCCTGCCGGGCTGCGGGATTGTTGTGCACCGACGGCGGCGCAAAGCCATCCATCTGCGCGTCATAGGCTGGATGAACCGCGACCAACTGCCCCTGCAGATGCGTCGACAGTTCGGTGATCTCGACGCCCGCGTCAGCGCAGATGCCCTTCACCTCATCGCAATAGGCCTTGGAAGAAGCCGCCTTCTTGAGGTCGAACAGCCGCGCGTCCCAGGTCGGGATCTGCACGCCCCTGTAGCCGAGACCGGCCGCCCATTTGGTGATCGACGCCAGTGAGTTGAACGGCGCGGCGTCGCCCGCGAACTGCGCCAGAAACAGCCCAGGGCCCTTCATTGTCGTCGGCATCGCATCCTCCCTCATTTCTCTCTCGACCGAGCATAGCGCCGATTGGAAGCAGGGCCAGCCACTTTGGTCTTTTCTCAACGGGTGCTTGCACGCACCGCCATTCTGGTATTACCAAATGTGGAAATTTGGTCAAGCCGCGCAATGCGCCATCAAGACCCCAAAATCACCTGTTGCAGGCCTATATATCTCAATATAATCAATGAAATAATCTACAGAGAAAGTTGCACCCCAGCGCTTCTTGCCGATCTGGAGAATTTGCTGTAGACCTCGCCTCAGGCCCAATTGGTCGAACCAGTTTGCGAAAAAAGGCTGGGAACGCCTTGGGGAGGAACCTTTGTGTCGCCTTTTGGCGATGCATGTCGCAGGCGAACCATAGAGACGATTTGGGAAGGACAGACCATGCATCTTTCGACGCACAACTGGATGCGCGCGGAACCCTTGGAGACGACGCTCAAGCGCATCAAGAAATTCGGCTATGAGTCGATCGAGATTTCCGGCGAGCCCGAGCAGTACAAGACCAAGGAGACCCGGGCGCTGCTGAAGGAGCATGGTATTCGCTGCTGGGGCGCGGTGACCCTGATGCTGGGCGAGCGCAACCTTGCCGCCAGGAACCAGGGCCAGCGCGAGCGTTCCGTTCAGTATGTCAAGGACGTGCTGACCATGGTCAGCGAACTCGATGGCGAGATCATCACGCTGGTTCCGGCCACCGTCGGCAAGGTGGTGCCTGACGGGACCGAAGAAGAGGAATGGAAGTGGGTCGTCGACGCCACCCGTGAATGCTTCACCCACGCCAAGAAGGTCGGCGTCAAGATCGCTGTCGAACCCCTCAACCGCTTCGAGACCTATCTGTTCAATCGCGGCGCCCAGGCACTGGCGCTGGCTGACGCGGTCAGCCCCGAATGCGGCGTGTGCCTCGACGCTTACCACATCCACATGGAAGAATTTAACGTCCATGACGCGATCCGGCAGGTCGGAAAGCGCCTGTTCGACTTCCACGTCGCCGACAACAACCGGTTTGCCGCCGGCCTCGGCCAGATCGACTGGCCGAAGATCGTCGCCACCTTGCGCGAGATCGGCTACGACGGCGCGCTGACCAATGAGTTCGTCGCGCCCGTCGACCGGACGCCGGCAGCCCCCTATCCCGACATGGTCGAGCGCAATCCGGTCGACATCTCGCCCGAGCAGCTGAAGTTCATCCAGGACCACGGCTCCAGCGTGCTCACCGAGAAATTCTACACCGACCAGATGCGCATCAACGCCGAAACGTTGCTGCCGCTGATCAAGTAGCCGACTGCCTCTGGGAAATTCGCCCTTCCGCCCTGACCGGCGGCGGGGCTGGGGAAGAATATGCGTATCAAGTCCGTCCAAGCCTGGTGGATCCGCGTTCCGATCGAAGCCGCTCGGCAGCACCGCAGCGACTTCGGTCAGGTGACGACCTTCGACGCCGCCATCCTGCGCATCGAAACCGATGACGGGCTGGTCGGCTGGGGCGAAGGCAAGAACGCCGCCGGCAGTGCCGGCAGCTACGGTGCACTCGTCCACATGCTGAACCATGAGGTCGGGCCTCAGCTGGTCGGCCGCGATCCGGCGGATATCGGCGTCATATGGGAGATGCTCTACAATGGCGTGCGCCACGACAGCGCCGCGCGCGGCGGCCACGCCATGCCGCAACTGGCGCGGCGCGGCATGAGCATCGCTGCCATCAGCGCCGTCGACATCGCGCTGTGGGACATTCTTGGCAAATCGCTTGGCGTTCCGGTCTGGCGGCTGCTGGGCGGCCGCAAGCTCGATCGCATGCCGGCTTACGCGTCCGGCGGCTGGGCGGCTGCCGACGCCATCGGCGAGCAGTTGAAATCCTACATCGCCAAGGGCGGTTTCAGGGCACTGAAGATGCGGGTTGGCGCCATGGATGGCGCGGCGCACATTTCGGCCGGCCGCGTGCGGGCCGCACGGCAGGCGCTCGGCCCCGATGTCGAACTGATGGTCGACGCGCACGGCACCTACACGGTGGCCGAGGCCAAGCGCTTCATCCACCTTGTCAACGATCTGGACCTCGCCTGGTTCGAGGAACCTATCATCGCCGACGACAAGCCCGGCATGGCTGAAGTGCGGGCGTCAGGTGCCGTCCCGATCGCCACCGGCGAAAGCGAGGCGACACGCTATGCCTTCCGCGATCTCGCGGTGCTGAAAGCCGCCGATATTTTCCAGCCGGATCCCGCCTTCTGCGGCGGTATCAGCGAGGCGATGAAGATCGGCACCATCGCCAGCGCCTTCAATCTGCGCTTTGCGCCGCATCTGTGGGCCGGCGCGCCCTGTTTTTTCGCAGGCTTGCATGTCTGCGCCGCCTCGCCGTCGAGTTTTACCGTCGAATATTCGCTCGGCGCCAACCCGATGATCCACGATCTGGTCGAAGAGACTGTCGAAGCCAGGGACGGCATGATAGCGATCCCGGAAAAACCGGGTCTGGGATTCACCATTTCGGAGCGATTCCTGGAGGCGCACGCGCAGCGCGGTTGACGATGAAAGAAAAGAACCTCCTCGCGGAACTCGCTGCCTACCTGTTCTCCCATTCGGACAAGGAGAGCGGCCGTACGCCTTCGGAACGCGAACTGGCGGAGCATTTCGCTGTCAGCCGCGGCCAGATCCGCGAGGCGCTGGCCATCCTTGAGGCCATGCGCATCGTTGAGCGCCGGGCCAAGTCCGGCATCTACATCGACACCAAGCAGGCCAGCGTGGAGGCCATGGCGCTCTTTGCCCGCGCGGGCCTGCCGCTCGACCCGATCCAGATCTACGAAACGGTCGAACTGCGCAAGATCCACGAGATCAAGGCGGCCGAACTTGCCTGTTCGCGCGCCACAGAGGAGAATTTCGAGCGGCTGCGCGAGATACTGAAAGCTTCGGAAGAGCGCATTGCCGCCGGCGAAGGGCTTGCCAGGGAAGACCGTGAATTCCACCTCGAGATCGTGCGCGCCACCAAGAACAGCGTCTTCCACAATGTCTGCAGCGTCTACTATATGATGGGCGAGCAGCGCCTGCCGATCTATTTCAACGACCCCGAGCGCAACGTGCGCTCGCATGCCGAGCATATCCAGATCTATGAGGCGCTGCTGCGCCGCGATGGCAATCTCGCCCAGGCGCTGATGAGCGCCCATTTGCAAGGGGCTGAGAGCTACTGGAAAGGCCTGATCGAGGGCCATGGCGAGGAACCTCAAAGCCCGGCGCTCGAAAAAGCTTGACCGACATGACCCGAATCCTCACCACCCACGCCCTGCACCCGCGCGCCTCGGCCATGCTGGCCGGCGCCGGAGAACTCGTCGTCGCCTCCGCCATCGATCCGGCCACGCTGGCCGCCGAGGCGAAGGATGCCGACATCGTCATCGTGCGCGCGCCGCTGCCACCACAGCTTTTCGACGGCGCAAAGCTGCTGCGGGCGGCAATCCGTCATGGCGCCGGGCTCGACATGATCCCCATGGAAGCAGCGACGGCCGCCGGCGTGCTGGTGGCGAATGTGCCGGCGGTCAATGCCCGCTCGGTTGCCGAGCACGTCATGTTCGCGGCGCTGGCTTTGCTGCGCAACTTCCGCGTCGTTGACCGCGACCTGCGCACCAAAGGCTGGCTTGCCGGCCGCGAGCACGCCAATTCCAACAGCGAGTTTGCCGGCAAGACGATCGGCATCGTCGGCCTCGGCGCCGTTGGCCAGGCGGTCGGCCATATCGCGGCGCACGGCTTCGACCTGAAGGTGGTGGCAACGACGCGCAGCATGCAGCCGGCGCCGGACAAGGTCGGCTTCCTGTCGATCGACGCTCTCGTCGAGCAGAGCGACATCATCGTTCTGTGCTGCCCGCTGACGCCGGAAACGCGCGGCCTGATCAACCGTGAGCGGATCGCCCGCATGAAGCCGCATGCGCTGCTGATCAACGTGTCGCGCGGACCGGTCATCGATGACGATGCGCTGATCGAGGCATTGCAGAAACGCCGTATCGGCGGTGCCGCGCTCGATGTTTTTGCGACACAGCCGCTGCCGTCGAACCATCCCTATTTCGGCTTCGACAATGTCATCATCACGCCGCACCTGGCCGGGATCACCGAGGAATCGATGATGCGCATGGGCGTCGGCGCGGCGGGTGAAGCCTTGTTGGTGCTGGCCAACAAGCTGCCGGTCAATCTGCGCAATCCGGAAGTGGTCGATCACTATCGGCGGCGGTTTCCGGCGAGCCCGTAACACATCGCGGTTTCGCCCCAATTCTCCGCGACGTTGAGAGCCATGCCGATCCACGGCTCGCATTCCTGGTAGTCGTCGTCTGTTCGCTCTGCGCCATGCCGTCATTCGCGGCCGAAAGCAGTTATGTCTATTGCGACAACGGACTGCGCTGCTTCAAGGCGCCCTGCCCGTCGAACAGCGTGCTCGACCTTGCCACCGGGGCGATCATCAAGGGCGTCTCGATCGATCCAAGCGGATTGCCGCAGGCCGACAAGGCGATAACCGATCTTTCCGACGCGCTTTATGCCGGCAAGATCGTCGTCAGGGGCTCGATCGAGCACCGCACCCCAGACCATCACCGGCGAGAAGTACAATCTGCCCTGGCTGGTCGCGACCCGTATCGTGCGGACCGCCAAGGACAGCGAACGCAAGCACTGTTCGTCGCACTGATAGGCAGTTCAGCCCTGGTCACGCGCCAAGCAGCTGCTCTATTTCGGCAGCAATCCGCAGCAGGCGCCGGTCATGCCCGTTGCGCGCCACCAGCATCAATCCGGCGGGCAGCGGAGTGCCCGGCATCGGTAGCGAGATCGCGCAGAGATCGAACTGGTTGGCGACCTGCGTGTTGCGCAGCAGCAGGCCCTCGGTGCGGTCGCGCAGCTCGGCGTCGTCAGCCATCGAGACGATGGTCGGCGCCGTCACCGGCGTGGTCGGCAGAGCCAGCACATCGACCGATGCCAGCCGCTCGTCCATGGCGGCGGCAAGTGCTGCGCGACGACGCATTGCCCTGATGTAGACAGGCGTCGGCAGCATTGCCGCCCGCGACAAAGGTCCGCTGACATGCGGGTCGACCGGCACCGACGCTCCTGTCGCCAGCCAGTCGGCATGCACTTCGGCCCCTTCCATCGCAGCGATCGAGCCACGCTTGGTCGCCGCGCGCAAATCGGCGAGCAGATCGTCGATCGACAGGTCGGCGATCCGCGCGCCTGTCTGCTCGATCTTGCCAAGGCAGCGGTCGAACGCGGTCGCCACCTCGTCTTCCGTCTCTTCGAAAAGGACGCCGCGCGGAATGCCTATGCGAAGCCCTGCAAGGGCAATCGGCGCCAGCGCGGTCGGCACCTCGCCGGCCATCACGGCGTCGGCGGCGGCACACTGGGCGACGGTTCGGGTAAGCGGCCCGATCGAGTCCAGCGTGGCGGACAATGGGAACGCGCCGGCGAGCGGCACACGTCGCGCTGTCGGCTTGAAGCCGACGACACCGTTGAGTGAAGCCGGTATGCGTATCGAACCGCCGGTATCGGAACCGATCGATATTTCGCTTGTCGCCTCGCCGACGGAAACGCCTGCGCCCGAGGAAGAGCCGCCCGGAATGCGGCTGGCGTCCACGGCATTGCCAGGCGTGCCGAAATGCCTGTTGTCGCCGATCGCGGTGAAGGCGAATTCGGTCATGTTGGTCTTGCCTATGATGACCGCGCCGGCCTGCCGCAGCCGGCTGACGATGGCCGCGTCGCTTTGGGCGGGCGCCGCGGTCTTGCGCATCAGCGAACCGGCCGTGGTCGGCTCGCCGGCGACATCGAACAGGTCCTTGATCGAGACGACGGTGCCGTCGAGCGGCCCTAGCGTCACACTTGCCCGCTTGCGGGCATCGCTGGCATCAGCCGCGGCCCGTGCGGCTTCGGCATAGAGCTTCGTGAACACGTGCTCTTCGCCGGCACGGGCGGCGAGGCGCGCAAGAATGATTTCCAGATGATCACGAACGGATTGCATTTTCGGTGTCGGACTCCGGACGCCTCGAACGTCTTAAGGGGGTGCGGCCAGTGCATGGCTTGCCCAGACTTAACCCGGCGCAGGCAGTTTTGCACCCTGTCGAATACGAGGAAAAGCCCGATGCTCTACAAAGGCAGCTGCCACTGCGGCAAGGTGGCCTTCGAATTCAAGGCCGAACTGACCGGTGCCATCAGGTGCAATTGTTCGATCTGCACGCGCAAGGGCGCCCTGCTGTGTGCCATTCCGCATGAGACCTTGCGGGTCCTGGCCTGGGGCGACGATTTGGGCACCTACACATTCGGCAACCATGCCATCGCGCACCGGTTCTGCCGGGCCTGCGGCATCCATCCCTTTGCAGAGGATGTCCGCGAAGGGCGTGAACGCAGCGCCTACATCAATATCAACTGCGTGGCCGATCTCGATCCCTCGACCCTGTCGGTCTTCGATTTCGACGGGCGGTCCGCCTGACGCAATTCCAGGAAAAGTGCGCAGCGGTTTTCCGTCCGGAATTGCGCAGGAACCAATTACCTATCGATAGCCCGTCGCATCGGCGGGCTTGCCGGCGTCCTGAACCTCGGGAACATAACGCCAGGCGTCGGGCCGTGAGCCGTCGAGGTCGGTAAAGCCGTAGACCTGCGCCAGCCCGCCGCTGGACAGCGACTGTCCGTTCCAGCGCGAGCGGTCCGGATCCGCCGCCAAAGCCGCAACGGCGCGGCCGACGAAACGTGGCGTCTCGGAAATGACGAAATGCGGCACCTCAGTGGTGGCGTCGCGCCAATTGCCCTCGCTCACGCCAAAGGCTTCCAGCATCATCTCCGAACGCAGCCAGCCGGGCGTCAGCGACACGGACGTTGCGTCGTGTTTTGCGAGATCCTGGGCATGCGCCCATGCCATGCGCGTCAGCGCGACCTTGGCGAGATCGTAGAATGGCGACAGCCGGTAGTGATCGGCATTGTATTCGGCCGTGCCGTCTGTGACCTCGACGAGCAGCCCGCCCGGACGTTCGATCAACAGCGGCAGCGCATGGTGCGCGGTGATCAGATGCGTGTCGATGCCGAGCCGCAGCATGCGCAGGCCATTGTCCAGATTGTGGTCCCAGACCGGTTTGTCCCACTCGAACAGTTTCTCGCCACCCCAGATGTCATTCACCAGTATGTCGAGCCGGCCTTGTTCGGTGCGGATGCGCTCGACCAGTTTGCGCACATCGTCGGCCACCAGATGATCGATCTGAACGGCGATGCCCTTGCCTCCGTTCGCCGAGACCAGTTCCGCTGTTTCCTCGATGGTTTCGGGCCGGGCATATTCGGATTGCTGGGCGCGCGTGCTGCGCCCGGTGACATAGACGGTGGCGCCGGCTGCGCCGAGTTCGATCGCTATGCCCCGTCCGGCGCCGCGCGTCCCGCCGGCGACCAGAGCAACTTTCCCTTGCAGCGTCATTGAACTCTCCCAAAAACGGACTCATCGATCAGACAAGGCTGGCTTGTGCTGTTCGCGCCATATATATAAATGATCATTCGGTTATATCGGGATGTCAAGATGACACGGCCAAAAACCCAGTCCGACGAGCAGGTGCTGGAGACCGCGCACCGGCTAATCCACGAGCATGGTCCCGAAGCACTCACCTTCGAGCGTCTGGCAAAGGCCTGCGGTCTCTCCGGTGCAACGCTGGTGCAGCGCTTCAAGAACAAGGTGCAGCTGAAACAGCGCACTTTGCTGCACGCCTGGGACGGTCTCGACGAGAACACCAGAAAGCTGGCAGCCACCGTTCCCAGAACCCCCACCGGTGCGGTCGCGTTGCTGGTGGCGCTGTCGCAATCCTATGGCGGCATCGAATCCTATGCCGAAGGCCTGCTTGTCCTGCGCGAGGATCTGCGCGATCCCGTGCTCAGGGCGCGGGGTGCGGCCTGGAAGGCGTTCCTGTGCGACACACTTGCAGCCTGTTTTGCCAAGACGCCCAACCCGCCACGCGACATCGGCCTGCTGATGGCCTCGCATTGGCAAGGCTCGTTGCTGTGGTGGAGCTTTGACCCGGCGATCGAAGTGGCCGCCTATGTCGAGGACAGCCTGAACCGCTTCGTCGCTGCCATCACAACGGCGCCGGCCCGAAAACCGTGATGGTTCTTGGCGTCTCGGCTATGAATCCGATGCCGCCTTCGGCCGCGCCTTCAAGCGCGTCATCGGCTCGGCGCGCAGCCATCTCCGGGCCGAGGAACAGGCCGATATCCGCCAGGCCAGCTGACGCACAGGGTTTCGAACTCAGCTTGCCAAAGGCAGCAGCCAGTTCGGTGGTCCCGGCAGCTTTTCGCGATAGGAATTTTTTCTTGACTCGGTGACCTCAGCTATGCTACATTTCTGTCTATGGTGCTGATTTGCGCCAGTGACCCGCCGCACAGGCGGGTTTTTCGTTTGATGCTCCGTCCCTACGCCTGGCGAAAGCTCCGAAGGAACCCGTTGACCCGAGTTCGTTGCCCTGAGCCGACGCATGGAGGCCGTGACGGACTGGTGATTCCAGGCTAAAGCAATTCCAGGAAAAGTGTGAAGCGGTTTTTCCGTCCGGAATTGCGTCAAAACAAAGAGATAGAGCGGTTCAACGTTTCCGTTAAACGATGAACTGCTCTAGAAAAATCCGCATGGTTTTCACCTCGCCCAAGACTGCCTTGCCGGCCTCGGAGGGTCCGCTCACCGACATCTTGCGCGGATTGCGGCTTGATGGCGTCGACTATGGCCGCTGCGAACTTTCAGAGCCATGGGCCGTGTTGTTTCCTGCCCAGAAGGCAGCAAGATTTCACTTCATTGGCCGCCGCGGATGCTGGCTGTTCTCGCCAGCCGGAGAATGGATTGAGCTGACACCCGGCGATGCGTTGCTCTTGCCGCGCGGCGCCGAGCATGTCGTTGCCAGCGCGCCTGGCATTCCTGCCGTGCCGATCGAAAGCTACACTGTCGAGCCTTTGCAGGACAATGTCTTCAATGTCTCCAATGGCGGCCACGGCCCGAAAATCTTGCTGTTTTGCGGCAGCATGCACTTCAACCTGGACGGATCGCACCCCTTGCTGGGCATGATGCCGGACATGATGCGCGCCAAGGAATTGATGGCTGGCGAGCCAGGTATTCCGCATCTGCTGCAAGCCATGGCCGGCGAGATCACCATGAACCGCGCCGGTTCCGGCGGCATGCTGGCGCGGCTGGCCGACGTACTGGCTGCAAGCATCATCCGTTCATGGGTGGAAAACAGCGGCGGCGACACCAGAGGCTGGATCGCGGCGATCAGGGATCGCGACATCGGCCGCGTAGTTGCCGCCATTCATCTGCAGCCCGACAGGAACTGGACTGTCGAAGCGCTGGCGCGCGAAATGGGCGCCTCGCGATCGGCCTTCGCCGAACGCTTCACGGCCGTCGTTGGCGAAACACCGGCGAGATATGTCGCCCGGATACGCATGCACCAGGCGCGGCAATGGCTGATCGATGATCGGATGCGGGTTTCGGTGGTCGCCGCCAGACTGGGTTACGATTCCGAAGCGTCGTTCAGCCGGGCGTTCAAGCGCATCATAGGCATCGCGCCCAGCCACCTGCGCACCGTCGACGGCAGCTCCGAAAACCGCTGAGGCGATCCCGGATCCGCGGCCATGGATCGCAGGGTCTGGATGAATTGCCGGGTCTGGATGAATTGCCAAGCCTTCCGGACGCAATGCCATTGCCGGGCCACCCGCATGCAATAGCTTGCCATAACCAGGCAGCCAGAGGCCGGCGTCCAGTCGGTCCGAAGAGGAGAACCATGCCAGATCATCTGAAGGTCATCGCACTCGCCGTCATGCTTGCGGTTCCCGGGCGCGCCTTTGCCCTCGAGGACAGCTACCTGCCGGCCGACAAGATCCCCTATGTGGCGGAAGTACCCGACCAGCCGCATCGTCTTGGCCCATTGTGGGGCGAGCGGGCCAAGGGCCCGGCAGGCACGTTGCTGAAGGTTCCCGGCAACTGGCGTGCACCGGTCCATGCGCACACCGCGGATTATCGCGCGGTGGTCATAAAGGGGCTGTGGGCGCACTGGCAGATGGATGGCGGCGAGGCGACCAAGGTCGAACTGCCTCCTGGATCCTACTGGACCCAGAAAGCCAATGAGATGCATGACGACGCCTGCGTCTCCGACACGGAATGCGTGATCCTGCTGATCAACGACACGCCCTACGAAACCTACTTCCAGAAATAGGCTGGGATGCGGCCTCACGCATGTCGCCCAAAAGTGACCTCGGTTTTGGGAGAACGACATGCACAAAAACAAAGACCTAAAGCGCGTCGCATGAATCCGTTTCAGCGCGACGCGCTTTATGAGGCGTGCCGCAAGCTGACGCCGCTGCCCTTGTCGAACAGCACCACCTTGTCGGGGTTCCAGGCAAAGCGCACCGCCTGCTCGATGGCGACGTCGGTCCTGGCCGGCACGGTGGCACGCAGTGTCGCGTCGCCGACGCGCAGCGTCAGGATCTTTTCGACGCCGTGGTTCTCGACGTCGTGGACATGCGCCTCGACCGGCGCGCCGCTCTCGAGATAGACGTCCTCGGGACGAATGCCGAAGACGAGCGGGCGACCGTCGGTCGCCCCGCCCGCTTTGGCTCCCCCCGAAAAAGGCAGTTCGAAGTTCAACGGCGCCATCACCGCGCGGCCGTTCACAAGCTTGCCGTCGATGAGGTTCATTGGCGGCGAGCCGACGAAGCTCGCCACATAGGTATCGCGCGGATTGTTGTAGATCTCGTGCGGCGTGCCGGTCTGAACGATGCGGCCATGGTTGAGCACGCCGACCTTGTCGCCCATCGACATCGCCTCGATCTGGTCGTGGGTGACGAACAGGAAGGTGGCGCCGAGCTGCATCTGCAGGTTCTTCAGTTCAGTCCGCAGCGCCTCGCGCAGCTTGGCGTCGAGCGCAGACAGCGGCTCGTCCATCAGGAACACACGCGGCTTGCGCACGATGGCGCGGCCGATCGAGACGCGCTGCATCTCGCCGCCGGACAGCCGATCCGTCTTGCGGTCGAGCAGGTGCTCGATCCGCAGCGTACGGGCGGCACGGTCGACGCGATCCTTGATCTCGGCGTCGGGCAGCCGGCGAATTTTCGGCTTCAGCGGGAATTCGAGATTTTCGCGCACCGTGTAGCGCGGATAGAGCGAGTATTGCTGCAGCACCAGCGCCACGTCACGCTCGGCCGCACCCCAGTCGGCGACGTCGACGCCGTCGATGAAGACCTGGCCTTCGCTCGGCTTTTCCAGGCCGGCGATAAGCCGCAGCGTCGTCGTCTTGCCGGCGCCCGTCTCGCCCAGCAGCACGAAGAACTCGCCATCGGCAATATCGAGATCGAGCCCGGTGAGCGCAGTGTGGTTGCCGAAAGTCTTCGAGATGTTCTTGAGCTGGATATGGGCCATGTCTATCGTCCCGATCTCTTTTTCGAGGGTGTCTGCCCTCCGCTATAGCTCCGGGCGTTCGATTGTTCGAAAGGCCAAGTCATTGGCCTTTCGTGTCCTTCGGCCATCACAATCTCACTCCCAGCGACTTGCCGCTTGCCGTGTCGAAGAAATGCGCTTGGGCCGGATCGATCCTGGCGAACACCTTCTGGCCGGGACCGGCGACGAAGCCGCTCTTGGTGCGTGCGCGCAGCATCTTTGAGCCGACCTTGAGATCGACAATGTCGAAGGAGCCAAGCGGCTCGACGATCTGCGTCTCGACCGGCAAAAACCCCTCCGTCGCCTCGCGGCGGATGAGAACGCCTTCCGGCCGGATGCCGAGCGCGAGCTGGCCGCCTGCATGGCCGTTGAGCTTCGACAGCAGCGCCCGCGGGAACTCGAAGCCGGCGGGAGCCCCGCCGACCGTCACCGAGACCGAGGACGCCGTCTCGGCGACTGCCGCATCGGCGACGTTCATCACCGGACTGCCGACGAATTGCGCCACGAACAGATTGGCCGGGTGCGAATAGACCTCGTCGGGCGAGCCGACCTGCTGCAGCACGCCTTCATGCATGATGACGATGCGGTCGGCGAGGCTCATCGCCTCGATCTGGTCGTGCGTCACATAGATGGTTGTCGACCCCTGCTTGATGTGCAGCCGCTTGATTTCCGCGCGCATCTCCTCGCGCAGCTTGGCGTCGAGCGCGCCGATCGGCTCGTCCATCAGCATGGCCTTCGGCCGCCGCACCAGCGCCCGGCCAATGGCGACGCGCTGCATGTCGCCACCCGAGAGCGCCGATGGCTTCTTGTCCAGCAGATCGGTGATTTGCAGCGTCTTGGCGACGGAGCGAACCTCGCTGTCGATCTCCGTCTTGCTCTTGCGCGTGGCGCGCAAGGGGAAGGCGATGTTCTCGTAGACGCTCATATGCGGATAGAGCGAGAACGACTGGAAGACCATGGCAATGTCGCGGTCGGCGGCCTTTAGATGCTGGATCGGTTTGCCGTCGATGAGGATGTCGCCCTCGTCGATCGTTTCCAGCCCGGCGATGGCCCGCAGCGTCGTCGTCTTGCCGCAGCCCGACTGGCCGAGCAGAACGATGAACTCGTTGTCGGCGATCTTGAGGTTCAGGTCCTTGATGACCTGGACGGCGCCGAAGAATTTCTGGACGCCGCGAAGCTCGATCTGGGTCAATGCTGTGCTCCCGGATTGCGCACCTGGCCGGTGCCGGCCTTTTCCTCAGGCGCGATCTTGGAGGTTACGTTGAAGCCGACCAGCCCGATCAGGATGATGGTCAGGCCATATGTGTGCAACAACAGGTTCCAGGGCTGGCAGAGTGCTATGATGCCGAGCACCATCAGCACCTGCGAACCGGGCTCCAGATATTTCTGGTTGATGGCACGAAAGCTCATTTGCGAATCGCTCCGAAGGACATGCCGCGCAGCAGATGGTTGCGGAGCAGGAACGTGAAGATCGCGACCGGCAGCAGGAATAGAAAGGTTCCGGCGGCGATCACCGTCCAGTCCGGCAGGCCCGAGCCGACCTGGCTCGGGATGAAGGGCGGTGCGGTCTGGGCGCGGCGGTTGGTCATGATCAGTGCGAAGGCATATTCGTTCCACGCGGTGATGAAGCAGAACACCGCGGTGGCGGCGATGCCGGTGGCCGCCTCGGGCAGCACGATCTTGAAGAAGGCCTCCATGCGCGTGTAACCGTCGACCAGGGCCGCCTCTTCATACTCTTTCGGTATCTCATCCATAAAACCCTTCATCAGCCACACCGAGAAGGACAGGTTGAACGCGGTGTAGAGGATGATCAGGCCCACATGCGTGTCGTTGAGGCCGACCGCCCGGTACATCAGGAACATCGGGATCGCCACCACCACCGGCGGGAGCATGCGTGTCGACAGGATGAAGAAGAGCAGGTCAGCCTCCCCCTTCACCTTGAAGCGCGAAAAGCCATAGGCGGTGAAGGTGCCCATGCCGACCGCCAGCACCGTGGAGGTGATGGCGATGATCAGCGAGTTCATGAAGCGGCTCGGATAGCCGGACCATTGCACCTGGCCCTTGCCGTCGCGCACGATCTTTTCACCGCCGTCGAAGACGACGCGCTCCCACCAGGGCGCTGCCGCATACTCTTCCGGCGTCGGCGCGCTGCGCAGTTGCGAGCGCTTGGTGAACAGTTTGACGAAGGGCGATATCTCCGGCTGGAACACCACCGTCGGCGGGATGGTCGTGGCAAGATTGCGCGGCTTGAACGCCGTCGAGGCGATCCAGTAGATCGGCGCCAGGAAGATGATCGTCACCAAAAGGACGACGACGATGGCGACGCGATTGAAGCCGATTTCGGAAGAAGTGCGGACGGCGGCCATCTCAGCGCTCCTTCACCTTGTTGAGGTATTTGACGTAGATGTTGGTGATAGCCAGCACCATGATCAGCACGATGTAGGCAAGCGCGCAGGAGCGCCCGGTCTGCCATTCCTGGAACGCCATCTTGTAGAGCCGGATCGAGATCACCTCGGTGGTTGGCTGGCTGGTCAGGATGTAGGCGAGATCGAAGGTCTTGAACGCCTCCATGGTGCGGAAGATGATCGCGATCATCAGAATCGGCGCGACCAGCGGCAGCGTAATGCGAAAGAAGGTATAGAACGAGCCGGCGCGGTCGATCGCCGCCGCCTCGTAGAGGTGCTTCGGCACTGCCGACAGGCCGGCAAGCGACAGCAGCATGACGAAGGGCGACCACATCCAGATGTCGGTGATGGCAACCGCGTAGAGCGCCATGTCAGGGTTGGACAGCCACTCGAAATTGCCGAGGCCGAGTGCATAGTTGATGACACCCCATGATGGATCATAGAGCAGTTTCCAGAACAGACCGACGACGGCCATCGACAGCATCATCGGCAACAGCAGCAGTGTCGTCAGCAGGCCCTTCAGCGGGATATCGCGGTTGAGCAGCAACGCCACGCCAAAGCCGACGATGACCTGACCGACCACGGAGACGATGACATATTTGGCGGTGATGGCGAAATTCGACCAGATGAACGGGTCGTTCAGCAGTTCGCGGTAATTCTGCAGTCCGACGAAATTGGCCGCCGCCGGGCTCGACGCGCGAAAGTCGGTGAACGAATAGCCGAGCGAATAGAGCAGTGGAAAGATGTTGAAGACGATCAGGAAAACGATCGTCGGAATGATGAAGAGATTTCGGATCGTGAGATCGCTCATGCCGCGGGTGGCGGAGCGCGAGTTGGGATCCAGCGTGGTCATGACTGCAGTGGCCAAGGCCAGTTCCTTCCTTGAGAAAAGAAAACGGAAGGGGTGGGCTCCCACCCCTTCCGAGCGTTAGTACCGCTTACTTCACGCGGTTGTACTTCTTGAACGTCGCGTTCCAGTCCGCGGCGAGCGCATCGAGCACTTCCTTGGCCGTGCCCTGATTGCCGGTGATGTACGGATAGACGCGTTGGTTCATCGCGATGAGCAGCTCGGCATATTCCGGCGTCGCCCAGAAGTCCTTCACCTTGAACATGGTTTCGTAGAAAGCCTTGTTGTAAGGCGTGGCGTTCTGGAATTCAGGCGACTCGAGCACCTTGGCACTTGCCGTGTAACCGCCGAGTTCCGCCCACTTCTTCTGCGTCTCGTCTTTGATGAACCATTCCAGGAACTTCATCGCCTCTTCCTTGTTGTTGGAATAGGAGATGACGGAGATGCCCTGGCCGCCGAGCGCGGCGAACTGGTCGCCGTTCGGGCCGGCAGGGTTGGCGAAGAAGCCTGTGTTCTTGGCATTCGGGTTCGAGGCTTCGTTGATGAGCGCCGGGAAGAAGGCGAAGTAGTTCATGCTCATCGCAGCCAGATTCTCGGTGATCGCCTGGTTGTCCTCGATGAAGAAGCTCTTGGCCCAACCAGGAGGTGTGAAGGAATAGAGTTCCTTGTAGACCTCGAGCGCCTTGACGTTCTGATCGGAGTTGATGATCCCGTCGACCTTGTAAGTGGCATAGTCGCCAAGTTCGCCGCCGTAGGAGAAGATGGCGTTCTCGACGCCCATCACCAGGGCATCATATGAATTGTCGGTGTAGATGGCGACGCCGTAGCGCTTCTGGTCGGGACGGTGGAAGAATTCGGCAATGTCGCGCAGCGCCTTGAAATCCTTCGGCACGCCGAGATCGTAGCCATACTTGGCCTTGAAGGCTTCCATTTCCTTGGGGTCCTCGAACCAGTCCTTACGGTAGGACCAGCCGACTGCGTCACCCTCGGCCGGGATCGACCAGTACTTGCCAGAGGCCGACGGATATTCGGCGTAGTACTTGACAGTCGCCGGCGCCATCACCTCCTTCAAATTATGCTTGTTGAAGAAGTCGGTAAGGTCGACATAGTGGCCCGCCTCGGATGCGGCACCGATCCACTGCGAGTCGCCGACCACCATGTCGTAGGCGCTGCCCTTAGCGTTGAACTCGGTGAATGCCTTGGTCTGGAAGTCGGACCAAGGTGTGGTTTCGACCGTGACCTTCACGCCGGTCTCGGCCTCGTAGAGATTGACGAGTTCCTGCAAATAGTTCGCCGGATCCCATTCCGCCCAGAATATGGTGAGTTCTTTGTCCTGCGCGTAAACGGACGTTCCGCAGGCAAGCGTTAAGCCGATACCAGCAAGTGCGCTGGTCACTAACTTGCGCATAATGATTTCCTCCCTTGTGCGCGTTCTACCTTATCGTGCGAGCCGGCAACGGGGCCGGCCCTGGTAGTTCCTCCCGTGATCGCACCTTCCCGGTTTCGAGCCTCCTCGCCCCTGCCGGAAAATGGATCGCAGCCCTCACTTTCGATCCGCTTTTCTGATCCAATCTGGTATTACCAATTTTGCATGCGCGTCAAGCCCTTTCTTGACAGCTTGACGTGGCCATTGCCATCGGATTCCGGCTTTATCTGCCTGTTTTACCAAGATTTTCCTACTCAGTGATATGATTGGGTATTGTCCGACACCCCACTCAACGGCTAAGATCAGTAGCGTGCATGCCAATCTGGTCGAACCAGATAGGCTCTATTTCATGACTGCCTTCGGATCGGGGCTGCCTCCTTCATCGACCGATTCCGCGACTGCCGCACGCACCAGCGCCCCGGCTGCCCACTGTGCGACCGCCCTCGTCCGGCGGCTGTCCAGTCCCCAGATATCCTTGAGCACAATCAGCACCTCGACGCCGAAGATCAGCGACAGCGCCTGCGCCAGCCGCTTGAAGTCGCGCGGCGGCAAACGGCTCTTGAGCGGCGCGATCGCATCTTTCAGCAAGTCGATGCGATGGCCGCGCGTAAAGGCGGGCTCAGCGCCCAGCGTGCCGGCCTGACGCCGCGCCCATTGATCGAGCGACAGCTTCAGTGCTGCCTTGAACGTGGCCTCGAAGGCCTCGATGCGCGGCATGGCCGTATCGAACAGCTCCGCGACCCGGCGCTCGGCATCGGCGGAGGTCGATTGCCAGGTGAGGATTGGCCCCAGCCCCTCGTCGACGACGGCCTGCACCAGTGCCGACTGGCTCGGGAAGTAACGATAGGCGGTGGCACGGGAAACCTCGGCCGCCTCGGCGACCTCGCTGACCGAGGGCGTGACGCCCGCCTGCATCAGCCTCGTTGCCGTCTCCAGCATCAGCCGTTTGGTCCGCGCGCGCGGCCCACGTTCGGGCACCGGGCCGGTTGCCCGTTCAGCGTCGTCGCTCGCAGTGGATTGTTGACGTGAGACATTCATACCAATACGATACGCGCGTCTCAAAAATTTGCAATGGTGTCCGCATCGTCGAGTGGCCCGGGCAATGAGCAATGGGGGCGGCATCGCGCCTGCCAGGATCGGGGGAGCGCAATGAAGCGTATCTATGTGGCGGGTACCGCGGACACGAAGGGCGAGGAGCTCGCCTTCCTGGCCGATGCGATCACTGCTGCGGGCGCCCTCGTTTGTCGTGTCGATGTCGGAACGCGCGACGCAACCATCCCCGTCGATATCGGCGCGAGGGAAATCGCCGACCATCATCCCGGCGGCCGTGACGCCGTGCTCGGCGGCAATGACCGTGGCGCCGCGGTCGCCGCGATGGGCATCGCCTTCGCCCGCTTCGTCCAGTCGCGCGCCGACATTTCCGGCATCATCGGCATTGGCGGCGGCGGCGGCACCTCGATCATCACGTCGGGCATGCGCGCCCTGCCGCTCGGCCTGCCCAAGATCATGGTCTCGACGCTCGCCTCCGGCGATACCGCACCCTATGTCGATGTCTCCGACATCATCATGATGCCTGCGGTGACCGACATGGCCGGACTGAACCGGATCTCCCGTGTCGTGCTGCACAATGCCGCCCAGGCGATCGTAGGCATGGCAACCAAGCCGGCGCCGCCACCCGACGGCAAACCATCGATCGGCCTCACCATGTTCGGCGTCACAACGCCTTGCGTGACCGCCATCGCCGACCAGCTCCGTTCCAGATATGACTGCATGGTCTTCCACGCCACCGGCACCGGCGGCCGCAGCATGGAAAAGCTGGCCGACAGCGGCTTGCTGTCCGGTATCGTCGACATCACCACGACCGAAGTCTGCGATCTGCTGTTCGGCGGCGTGCTGCCGGCGACGGAGGATCGTTTCGGCGCCATAGTTCGCACGGGGCTGCCCTATGTCGGCTCCGTCGGCGCGCTCGACATGGTGAACTTCTGGGCGCCTTCGACCATTCCGGAGCCCTATCGCGATCGGCTGTTCTACGAACACAATCCCAATGTCACGCTGATGCGCACCACGGCGGACGAATGCCGCGCGATCGGCGAGTGGATCGGCACCAGACTCGCCCGCTGCGGAGGGCCGGTGCATTTTCTCATCCCGGAAAAAGGCGTCTCGGCGCTCGACATCGAAGGCGGCGCCTTCTTCAACCCGGAAGCCGACGCCGTTCTGTTCGATGCCATCGAGCGCACCATCGAACCCAACAGCAAGCGCCGCGTGACGCGCCTGCCGCTGCATATCAACGACCCGGAATTCGCAAAGGCTGCAACATCAGCCTTCCTCGACATCGCCAGACAGTGAGAGATCCAGAAAGATGCCCGCCATACCGCGCAAGGATATACTGAAGAAATTCAGGGGAATGATCGCCAAGAGCGTGCCGATCGTCGGCGGCGGCGCCGGCACCGGCCTGTCGGCGAAAGCCGAGGAGGCTGGCGGCATCGACCTCATCATCATCTACAATTCCGGCCGCTACCGCATGGCCGGGCGCGGCTCGGCCGCCGGCCTGCTCGCCTATGGCAATGCCAACGAGATCGTCAAGGAAATGGCCTACGAGGTGCTGCCGGTGGTCAGACACACGCCTGTGCTGGCCGGCGTCAACGGCACCGACCCGTTCGTCATCATGCCGCTGCTGCTGGCAGAGCTGAAGACCATGGGCTTTTCCGGCGTGCAGAACTTTCCCACCATCGGCCTGTTCGACGGCAGCATGCGGCAAAGCTTCGAGGAAACCGGCATGGGCTTCGGGCTCGAGGTCGACATGATCGCCGAGGCGCACAAGCTCGATCTCTTGACCACGCCCTATGTCTTCAACCCCGACGAGGCCCGCGCCATGACAAAAGCCGGCGCCGACATCGTCGTCGCCCATATGGGTGTGACGACAGGCGGCTCGATCGGCGCCACCTCGGCCAAGTCGCTCGACGACTGCATCGTCGAGATCGATGCCATCGCCGACGCCGCGCGCTCGGTGCGCAAGGACGTCATCCTGCTTTGCCATGGCGGGCCGATCTCGATGCCCGACGACGCCCGCTACATCCTCTCCCATGCCAAGGGCCTGCACGGCTTCTATGGCGCCAGCTCGATGGAACGGCTGCCGGCGGAAGCCGCGATCGCCAAACAGACGGCCGATTTCAAGGCGGTGACACTTGGTGGTGACAAGACCACGAAGAAAAAGAAGGGATGATGAGACGATGACCGACACGAGCAAGGTATTTGTCTACCCGAAGGACGTCAGCGCCTTCGGTTTCGACTGGGGAAAACTGGCACTGACGGTGGCGCCGGAGGTGAATGGCGCGACCCGCTTTTCCGGCGGCGTGGTCGACCTGCCCTCCGGCAAGGGCCACACGCGCCACAACCATCCGGGCGCGGAAGAAATCATCTTCGTCATCTCCGGTCATGGCGAGCAGATGGTCGAGGACGAAAAGGGCAATCCGGTGGTCGCAAAAGTCGGCCCCGGCTGTACCATCTATGTCCCGGAAAGCCGCTTTCATTCGACGCTGAACACCGGCGACGGGCCGATGCAGCTTTTCGTCGTCTATTCGCCGGCCGGGCCTGAACTGGTTTTGCGCGAGCTGCCGGATTTCAGGCTGATCGCGCCGGGGCAGTGATGAACTTGTTCTAGGGTAGCGCTGCCCCTTGTATCTGCACGAGATGATTATGTGCGATGGAAGCGATTGAGCCTCGGGCCGGATGGCCATCCGGCCCGAGGCTTGGCGAAGTCGCCCGCTGCCCCTCCGGCTACAACCGTCAATGAGCTT
>NZ_JANIFC010000049.1:0-238 GCF_024518615.1 Mesorhizobium sp. SEMIA396 | reverse complement strand
GCACCTCCCCGTAGCTTATCGCAGCGTATCACGTCCTTCATCGCCTGTGCATGCCAAGGCATCCACCAATTGCCCTTAAGACACTTGATCGTTCTCATTGCCAATGCCCACCCGCGCAATCCCGAAGAGATTGTCGCCTGAACCGGATCCTGTGCGGGACCCAATTCGATGTCATTGGCACAAAAAGACCAGCTTCTCGAGATCGGTTCGAGGGTGCGGTTAGGCAAGCCCATCATAT
>NZ_JANIFC010000048.1:0-250 GCF_024518615.1 Mesorhizobium sp. SEMIA396 | reverse complement strand
AAGCGCAGGCGCAAGCGATCTGCATGCAGACCCGCGACTTCGAGCGCGCCTACAAGGCGTTCGTGGCCAAGGAAAAGCCGGTGTTCGAGGGGGATTGAGGGATGATGCATTCCGTGGAGACGTCGGCAGGACAGAGGGGGGCACCGTAGAGCGCAACGCCTCAATTGCGGAGGCACCCATGCCTGACCGCTCCTTCCTCAACTGGCCCTTCTTCGAAGACAGCCATCGCGAGTGGGCCGAGCGCCTCGAC